>PXRP01000013.1 GCA_003021655.1 Halobacteriales archaeon QS_4_69_31 | reverse complement strand
CGAGCCGGTAGGGCCAACGACGATCAGGCGTGGTCGAGCCGGTAGGGCCAACGACGATCAGGCGTGGTCGAGCCGGTAGGGCCAGTAATCGGCCTCGCGCAACGCCCGCCCGACGGCCGTGTGGAACTCGGGGAAATCGGCGAACTCCTCTCTGTCGACGCCCTCGAAGACCTCGGCGACGCTGACGACCGTCTCGTAGTCGATGCGGACAGGGTGGTCGCCGAACTCCTCGACGAACGCCGACTGCGTGAGCGGGAAGTCCTCCTCGTCTATCTTCTTGGCGAGGACCGCCTGACCGTACTTCCGTCGTCCCTCGCTCCCCTCGTCGCTGTCGGGGTCGTGCGGCCAGTCCATGCCAACGGGTCGGGCCGAGTGACGCAAAAACGTTTCCGTGTGCCTGCCGCTCGCTGGGCCGGCCCTCGTCCGGAGCGGGAAGCACCTCCACCGGCGTCTCACCAGCGCGGCCGGGCACCGCCCCGACCCCGGTTTCACTCCGGACGTACCGGGACCTGCCAGACGACCAAAATATGGCCTCCGAACGAACCGACTGACAACAACGTTATAACAAATCTTAATTGCCGTCTCCGAGTCACCCCCGCATGGTGACTGCGATGGGGATCCGTTCGAAGGTGGTCGACCTGCTGGAGTGGGACCCGCCGGAACGACCCTACGAGTGCCTGATGTGTGGGGTCCACCTCGACGTTGCGTACCACACCTGCCCCAAGTGCGGGAGCTTCACGGTGGACCGTCGAAACAAGTACCGGTGAGCGACCGGGGTAGCCGCCGCTGGCGAACAGAGACCGACAGTGTCGCCAGGAAGCACCCACCGGGGTGGCCGGCGTTGCCGTCTCGTCGCGACGCCGTTCGAAGAGGGGTTCGGGAACGGTGTCGATACTGACTCGGACGGGACGACGGATTACCCCCACCCTCGATGGACGCGTTCACCTGTTCTCCGGTTACATACGTAAGCGTTATGCCTGGAGACACAGTGTGAGCGGTGTCCAGACCGTGAGGCGGCGGATTTTAGTCGTGTGACTCCACGTGAGTGCACGAGAGAAACGCGGTGGGGCTGGGATTCGAACCCAGGAGTCCTCTCGGACACCTGCTCTCAAGGCAGGCGCATTCGGCCGCTCTGCCACCCCACCACAGCCCACACTTGCCGTGCTCCCTGTTAAGAGCTGTCGGTTGCCGCGTCGGCCCCGACGACGAGGTCGCCCGCCTCGTCCGTGTCGAGCCCGAGGGCGGCGACGGCGTCGGCCGTCTCCGGGCCGACCGGTTTGCCGGCGTGGACGCGGGCGCGGACCTGCGCGACCGCCGAGGCGAGGTCGCGTTCGCTCTCGACGAGGGGGAGCGTCTCGACGAAGTCGACGTCGAACTCCGCGGCCCGGCCCCGCCTGGTGAGCGTCCCGAGCGGGGGCCCGTCGAACGCGTCCGTGAAGTCGACCGGTTCGGTAAATGCGGCGTACCAGACCCGGCCGCCGTAGGCCGGCCCGAGCACGACCTCGGACTGGCGGAGTTTCATCGCGGCACTGTCGACGTGGCGGCGCTCACAGAGCGCGACCCGGGGGTCGAGGACGGCCGCGCTCCGGACACCCTCTCGCTCCAGGAGGTGGGTGACGGTGTTGCCGACCCGCGCCGACCGCGAGGACCCGACCTGGACCTCGTATCTCGCGGCCTCGGGGGCCGCAAGCGCGGGCGCGACCGCCGAGGCGACCCGCTCTCTGGCTTCTTCGTCGGTGACGTTGTCGGGACTCCGGTAGTTGACCAGAAGGTCACCCCCGCTTGCCTCGACCGCGCGGCAGGCGTCCCCGAGCAACGCGGCGTAGAGGTCGGCCGCCTCATCGCCGCTCAGGACGCCGTTGGCGACGGGTCCGGGGAACACAGTGTCGTGGTCGGGCGGGTCGGCGAGGACTGCGACGGTAGTCATGGCTGTCTCTCGGAGCGACCCGGTATTGAAAGCGCCGTTCTCCGGGCGAGGGCAGGGCCACGGTGGTCGCCAGGACAGCGTGGTCGCGCCAGCCTCCTAGCGGACGTCACCGACGGCGACGGACTGGGCCGTTCCGGTGCCCCCCGTCGTGTCGGACGCGATGCCGAGCAGCAGCGCGACCCCGTCAGGGAGGCCGTCGTCGTCGGTGTCCGGGCTGGTCGGGTCGCTCCCGCGTTCGACCTCCCTCCCGTCGGGGACACCGTCGCTGTCGGTATCGCGCGCGAACGGGTGGGTGCCGTGGGCCCGTTCGGCGCTGTCCGTGAGGCCGTCGCCGTCGGCGTCACTTCCCGACCGGACGGTTGTGTAGGCGTACGGGGTGTCCGGAACCGAAACGTCGTCCGTGCCGGCGACGTGGGCGTCAAGCCACGGCGTCCAGTCGGTTCCGGTGACGTTCCCGACCACGGCGGCGAAATCGTCGAAAGTGACGACGCCGTCGTGGGCGTTCAGCCGCCGGAAGACGGTCTGGAGGGTCCGATTGTCGTCGGTCTGGTCCCTGATGCGTGCGTCCATGGCCGCCAGGGTCCGGGCCCCGTGGCGATAGGGCGTGTACTGCGTCGACCAGGTCGACTCGTTAGTGAGGACCGTCTCGTCGGCTGTCGTGTTGAGGTACGCCCGGAAGCGCTCGAAGCCGTCCCTGCCGTCGAGTCCCTGCCGGACCGAGAGCAGCCCCGCGTAGTAGCTCGCGCTCGCTTCCGAGAACCAGCGCATGCGTGGTCCGAGCGTGAACGACTGGCGCGTGTGGACGTACTCGTGTATCCAGACGTTCTCCGGCGGCGCGACCGGCGCGCTCGCCGACACCCACACGTCCTTGGTGTCCCCGGCGCCGTCGAGGGTCAGCCCGCCGGAGCGTATCGGGTCGGGGGCCAGAAAGAGCGTCACCGCGTTCGTGCGACCGCCCACACGGAGCCGAGACGACGCGTTCGAAAGGGCTGCCACCGCGCGGGACCGCGCCGAGTCGTTCGCGGCTGCCGGACTGACGACACGGAGTCTCGTCTCGCCGAGCGTCGCGTTGTACGTCTCGTGGGGGCCGAGGTAGACGACCGCCGGGCCGGCGTACCCCGCGCCGGCCACGCTGGTCCGGCGGTCCACCTCCGCCCCGCGGTCCCAGGAGTACGCCCAGTCGCTGGCCGTCGAGTTGTAGTAGGCGAACGCGGTCCGTGGGTTGGCGAGCGCCCAGGAGCCGGTATCGACCCAGCCGTATCCCTCGAAGGTCGGCCCAGAGCGGTTGACGCGCACCCGGTAGGTCAGCGAGGGCTCCGGCGTCGTCCCGTTCCACAGCCAGCGACCGTTCGGCTGGCGGGTGAACCCGGTGGACTCGACGACCGTCGCGTGCGGATACTGGTAGGCGATGATGGTCGAGACGTCCGCGTCGGCCCGGTAGCTGACCGTCATGCCGATCACCCCGCTCTCGTTGGGCATCAGCCGGTAGGTGACGCGCTGGCGGACTGCCACAGACCCGTTTGCCCCGGCGGGACCGCCCACCGTCGAACCGGCCTTCCGGAGTGCGGGCGGGGCAGCCGACGACACCGCGGCGCCCTCCACGGCCGCGACGGGACGGTCCGGCGACTCGCGGTCGGCCAGTGCGACCGCCGGGACCACACTGGCCAGGACCACCAGCCCCGCAAGCGCGACGAGCGTCCTGACGGCTACCACTGGTGGAAATGTGTCACACGGCCGGATAAATCCTATCCCGTCTCTACGAGTGTGTCCCTGTCAGGCACCGAACTCGGCCTCGGTGACGCGTTCGACGACCGTCCCGTCGACTTCCCGCAGGTCGTAGTCGGGGATATCGGGACCCGTCCGGGTGACGAACATCGGTTCGACGAGTTCCGGGGGTCCCGCGTCGCCACCGGCCTCCCCCTCCCCCCGGGTGTCTCCGGCCCCCCGCTCCTCGTGGGTGTCCCCGGCTCCGGTCCCATCCCGGTCGCCGGTACCGGTATCGCCGCCGCCCGTGGACTCGGCGGTCCCCGGTCCGTCCCGGGCTCTGGGGCCGTCCCCCTCGGTCGGCCCGTCGCCGTCGTCAGGGCCGACGAGCCCGTAAACCTTGAGGTAGCGCGCCGACTCCTCGGGGCCGACCTCGTCGTCGCGGATGGCCGTCGCGAGGTCCCGCGAGAGCCACTCGTCGTCGCTGACGCTGGGTTCGAGGACCATCGCCTCGTCGACGAACCGGACGAGGTACCACTCCAGGTCGTTCAGCAGGGCGACGGCGCTCCCGAGGCTGACCGTCTCGACGCCGACGGCGTTGGCGAACGGCTCGCGGAGGTCGTAGGTCGCGAGCGCCTCCCTGGCGGTCTCGCGCGACAGCAACTCGTACCGGAGGTTGACGTCGTCGTCCCCGACCAGGCAGACCCGCGTCATACCAGTCCGGACGCCCGGCCGCGCCTAAGCGGTTTCGCCTCGCGGGGGTCAGAACGTCGAGAGTTCGCCGTCGATGACGCGCTGGGTCACGTCCGTGACGGCCGCCAGTTCGGCGTCGATGGCGGCCTCGACCTCGGCGTCGATGTCGGACAGCGACACGCCGGGTTCGGTGATGACCGACGCGTCGGCGACGTGGGGTTCGTCGATGGGCCGGCCGATCTGGCTGAGCAGGCGGATCTGGAGCTGGCGGATGCCGTCGACATCGTCGACGACAGACCGGGCGATCTCAGTGCTCAGGAGGTTGTAGATCTTCCCGATGTGGTTGACGGGGTTCTTGCCGCTGGTCGCCTCCATGCTCATCGGGCGGTTCGGGGTGATGAGACCGTTCGCGCGGTTGCCCCGTCCGACGGAGCCGTCGTCGCCCTGTTCGGCCGACGTGCCGGTCGTCGTGATGTAGATCGAGCCCTCGTCGTAGTCGTCGGCGGTGTTGACGTGGACGGTCACCTCGCGGTCTGTGTACTCGCCAGCGACATCCGAAACGTAGTCGCGGACGTCCGCTATCGTCGCCCTGTAGTCGTCCATGTCCGCGACGTGCTGGTCGACCGTCGCGACGGCGACGGTCACGTCGATCGCGTCGCCCTCGCGCTTGCCCATCACCTTGACGTCCGGGCCGACGACCGGGTTCTCCTCGGCGTACTCCGTGTCGAGTCTGCGCTCGGTGTTGTAGACGATCCGCTCGGTCTCGGTCAGGGGCGCGTGGCCGACGCCGTAGCTGGTGTCGTTGGCCATCGGGACCGCCCCCTCCTCGCCGAAGACGGTCTGGAGGTCGCCGCTGCCCTCGCCCAGGCGCACGTCGACGACGATGTCCGAGCCCACGTCGAGATACGGGAACTGCTCGGCGAGGTACTCGCGGGCGGTCTCCAGGGCGACCGACTCGGCCGGGAACGTCTGTCCCTCGTACTCCTTGGTCGCGCGGCCGACGATGAGCAGATAGATGGGCTCTAAAACCTCGCCGCCGCCGAAGGCCGGCGCCGCGTCGCCCGCGACCAGCTGTGTCTCGTCCGTGTTGTAGTGTAGCACCGTCCCGAAGCGGTCGAGGTACTCCCGTGCGAGCGCACGCGAGACGTTCTCGGCCACCCCGTCACAGATCGAGTCGGGGTGCCCGACCCCCTTGCGCTCGACGATCTCGACTTCCTGGTCTTCGACGGCGCGCCCCGCCGCCGGCTGTACCCGAATGTTCCTGTCGGTCATTGTCAGCCGGTTTGATACCGCCCCTGGTATAACTTGCGGAAACCACCACCCGGAGAATTATTACTCCTGTGAATCGGCGTCGAGCAGGAGGCCGAGGTACGAGGTCCGTATCTGGTCGGCGGGGTCGAGTCCGAGCGCGGCGAGCAGGTCGCGGGCCTCCTCGCGGGCGGCGGCGATGTCTTCGTCGGCCGTTCCGGTCTCGGCCTCGACGAACTCCCCGAGGCCCTCGACCGTGTCCAGCGCGACCGTGAATTCGCCGTGTTCGAACCGCTCGCGCTCTTTCCTGACGGTCGCGGCTGGTTCGAAGCCCAGTCCGTCGAGGATGCCCTCGGTCGCCGCCGCGTCCGAGACGGCCGTCTCGTGTTCCTCGCGGGATTTGGACTCGGCCTCCAGGAGCGGCCCCTTGTAGGTGAGTTCGACCCGTTCGGCGTCGCCGGTCCGTTCGCGCCGGATCCGCAGGGCCTCGTCGGTGGCCGCGAAGTTTCGGTGGGGGGCGTCGTAGTAGGTGTCGGCCTGGGTCACCGACCCGAGGGGGTCGGCCCCCAGTTCCGCCAGTCGCGGCCTGACCGTTCCGTGGTCGGCCCTGACCTTGACCTCGACCTCGTACATGCCCGGGGAGTCGCGGCGTCGGTACAAAACCCCGTTGAAAGCGTCGACGACACCGGGAGAGCGGGATTGATCGGCCTGTGCGACGAGGTCGGCGGCGACGGCGTGGGGTTGAAAGCGTCGACGACACCGGGAGAGCGGGATTGAGGGGGACGGCCGGTCGGAGGCTCCGTCACGGAAACGTTGTCCTTAAGAGTGCAACGCCAGTCGGTTTCGGTATGAACAACGAGTCCGAGGCCGACGAGGCCGAACAGGACGCACCCGACGAGCCGACGGACGAGGCCGACCCGACCTCCGGGACCGACGAAACCGCCGAGGAAGCCACAGACGAGGGACTCCAGTACGGTGATTTCGCCCGTCTCGACTACACCGCCCGCACCGTCGAGGGCGGCGACCTGGTCGACACGACCGACCCCGAGGTCGCCGAGGAGGAGGGCGTCGGCGAGGACCAGGAGTTCGGCCCCCGTACGATCGTCCCGGGCGAGGGCCACGTCTTCGGTCCCGTCGAGGAGGCCATCGTCGGCAGCGAGGTCGGCGACGAGGGGAGCGTGACCGTCGCCGCCGAAGACGCCTTCGGGGAGGTCGACGAGGACGAGATCCGGACGATCAGCGCCGACCGCATCCCGGAGGACGACCGCTACCCCGGCGCCCACGTCGAGGTCGACGGCCAGCGCGGCCACATCAGCACCATCATCGGGGGCCGGGCGCGCGTCGACTTCAACCACCCGCTCGCCGGCGAGGACATCGAGTACGAGTACGAGATCCTCGAGGAGGTCGTCGACCGCGAGGCCAAGGCCCAGGCGCTCATCGAGACCGTCCTCGGGATGGAACTCGAACTCTGGTTCGAGACCGATATCGACGAGGAAGAACAGCTCGTCGAACCCGACGAGGACGAAAGCGAGGCCGACGCGGAGGATGACGACGAGGACGACGCTCCCGAACCCGAGTACGAGACCGTCGAGGTCGAGAAAGACACGCTCTACATCGAGGCGACGCCCCAGCTCACGATGAACCAGCAGTGGATGATGGGCAAACAGCAGATCGCCCAGCAGCTCGTCGAGCAACTCGGCGTCGACCGCGTCATCGTCCAGGAGACCCTCGGCGAGGGGATGGGCATGGGCGGTCTCGGCGGCATGATGGGCGGCATGGGCGGTGGTGACATCGAAGAAGCCCTCGAAGACGAGGACGTTGACGCCGAGGAGATCGTCGAGGAACTCGAAGAAGCCGGCGAGTGAGAGTCGGGGCCGACCACTCGGGACGCCGAGCGTCCGGACCGACCACTCCATGACGTTAATCGAGGACCCGCGCGACCGGACCGACGACATTCTCGTCACGGAGAGCCAGGAGACGCTTTCCCCGGAACAGTTCCAGGAGGCCCGGAAGTCGGAGGCAGTCACTGCGGGATGGGTCGTCGTGGCGTTCGCGTTCGACGAGGCCGGGCGCGTGCTCGTGATCGACCAGCCGTGGGCCGACGGCTGGATACTGCCGGGCGGTGCGTGGCAACCAGGGGAGACGCTGGCCGAGACGGCCGTCCGCGAGGTCGGCGAGGAGACCGGGGTCGCGGTGTCGCCGGTCGCACCGCGAGCGGTCGACGAGTTCGCCTTCGTCAACGAACGCACGGGCGAGACTGCGGGCTGGACGCTCGTGGTACGACTGGGCTTGGTTAGCTGAATGCAGGCGCTAAGCCCCCGTCCTCAACGAGTACCGCAGTCCGCGCCAGCGGACAAGAAGCGCAGTAGGGCGGGGATACAGCGCCGTCATCATTTATTCATATACTGTTCTGTTGCAAACCCACAGGCCCACGCAAGCATTTATATTGGTAAACGCCGAATTAAGAGTCAAGATGGGCGTTCCGACCTGTCGGCTTCGACTCACTCATCGTTCCATTCGGAACGACTCGCTCCTTGCGAAGCCAGCAGATACGGACAGCGTTCAAACGCGACAAGAAGCGTGCGCTGTCCCACGGAACTACCCCGTCGAGCCACTAGGAGTGGGACACTCCGAAGGAACGCCTGTGGAGACTGCGCTCCCTGTGGATACACCCGTCTCTGCAAAGCGCGTCACAGAAGCAGGAAGCCCCACCCTCAGCGAGCGCGTCAGCGCGAGCAGGGTGGGGTAGTTCACCTGGTTCGTATCTGGTTTCTGTTGATCGTAATTATTTATTCGTTCCAGTAGGATCCGAGTTCGAAGTCGAATTCTATGGGTTCGAGGTTACCTGACCCCGCTGCAGGGGCGACCGTCAACTCTCCAAACACAACGCGCTCACCGTTCACCTGATAGAGGTCCACTCTGATGAAATCGAAGTCAGCACCGAGCGTTTCAGCGAGACCGACCATCTTATCGAACTGTTTCGGTTTGTCTATCGCCGGTCCGAGCGGATAATCGTACCTGACATCGAGTGCGTTCCAGTTACGGTCGAAGATGCGATTGGTCGTATCGCCGGATCGAGTGACGTGAGTTTCGACATATTTGACAGACCCGTGAAACACCAGGAATTTGAAATCGACCGGCGTGTCGTACTCGTCGTCGTGGAGATATTCCTCGACGAGGATACGCGGCTGGATCTCGGTATACCAATACTCGTTTGTACACTCTCCGTATGTCTGATCCAGCCACTCGTTGCACTGTGATTTGATTTCTTTCACGTCGAGGTCGGATTTGTCTTCGACGAAGCAATTCATATCACTTCCATGTGTGCCCTTCACGACGAACTCGTCCGGCAAGGCCTCGAACGGGATCGTATTGGGGTTATCTGTCACGTGGTAAACATCAGGTAATACTTCCGTCTCGGCACGGTCTCTAATATACTCCCGGACCGCCCACTTATCTTCGACCGTCGTGTATTGGTCGTCGTCTGTGAACAACTTTCGATGGATCACTTTTTCATTGAAGGAGCGAGGGTCCCGTATCTGTGGCCAGTATCCTATATTCCTAAAATTCGACAGTTTCTCCCGGTGGATTTCGGAAATTCTCTGTTCGAATAGTGGTGCCATCGGACTCCAGAATAGCAAATACCGCCAGATAGTCAGTACGACCCACTTCAGGCCCCCCTCTTCGAACGCTCGCAAGGCCGTTCGGATCCTTTCTTGGAGTCGTCCCATCATTTGCCCCACTGAGCGGCCCCGTTCGAACGGAGATGGTTAGGCGATATCACGGCTGGTGTCGATGGAGACCTCTTCCATGAGGTCGAGCTTGATGATGTCCGCGGGTGCGCGGCCGCCGCGGAACTTGGGGATAGCGAGGCGGTTCTCGACCTCGTCGTTTACCGTCGTGGTTTCGAGCTGGAAGATGACGTCGGCGAAGTGCTCGGTGGTGTCCCGGAGCGGCGGGACGCTCCGGCCGTCCAGACAGTGGACGACGCCGAGACTGCCGGTGTTGACGATGTGGTTCTGGAGGTCGTTCATGAAACTCCGGAACCGCGAGGGTGGCTCCTGGGATTCGAGGACGTCCAGCGGGTCGACGATGAGGTTCGAGGTCTCGGGGAGCGCGGAGACGAGTTTGCCGGCGTTGTCCAGCGGCGCCTCCCCGGAGATGTGGCGTACCGTCGGGTCGCCGGTCTTGGTCGGCGTCTGTTCGATGCTCGTGGTGACGGCCTGTGCCGTGCGGTCGAGGGAGAGATACAGGGTGCCACGCGTCGCCGTGAGTTCGTAGAGGAACAGTTCCGCCTGGCTGGCCGGCTGCGCACAGAGGGCGACGAGGCTCCCCTCGGGTATCCCACCCCCGAGCTTCCGGTCGAGGACGTCTATCCCCGTGTGGAGCCGGTTGACCATAGTGTAGAACGATCTGTGATGGAGGGGATTAAATATTCCGCTCCGACAGGCGCGTAACGATGCGTTCGTACGCTGAGCGGCCGACTGGGTCGGCGAGGACATCCGCCCCGGCGGCATCGACCTCGGGGACCGACGCAATGGCGCGACATTCCGAGCGGAGCGGTTCGACCGCCTCGCGGTTCGCCGGCGAGTCGACGGTCGTCCGGGTGAGGACCGCGCCGACGATGTCCGCGCCGAGCGCCCGAGCCATCCGAGCGGTCTTGGCGGCGTCCTCGCAGCTGGCGGGGGTCGGCGTCGAGACGACGAGCGCGTGGTCGGCGACCCGGAGCGGGGTGGCCACGTCCTCGGTCGCGCCGGCGGGACAGTCGACGAGGGCCGGTCCGGGCCAGCGCGCGACCCGGCGGAGCGCACGCTCGTCGGGCGCGGTCGCCGTCCCGGCCGGCACTGCCGTCACGCCGGGAACCGCCTCGCTCCGGTGGCTCGCGACGTCGAGGGACACACCCCCGGCGAGCGCGTCCAGACCCGGGTCGTGTGCCGTTTCGGCCATCGTGTGGAGGTTGGGCATGTCACAGTCGGCGTCGACGACCAGCGGGCGCTCGCCGGCCGTCGCGTAGGCGCGCCCGATCCCGAGCGCCGTGGTCGTCTTCCCACACCCGCCTTTCCCGCCGACGATCGCGAGCATGGCGGGGGTGGCGCGCGATCCGGTTTGAACCTTCGGTGCGCTTTTCACGCCACCACGGGAAGCAGACGACATGGAGCGCGACAGGACCGCCGGGCGGGCCGGCGCGGAACAGCGGACGCGAGCCCAGCGTGGCGGCGAGTTCAGCCCGCGTGCCGGACCGCCGGGCCGGGAGACGACCGCCGCCGAGACCAACGTCCGGCGCGGCTGGGGGTCACGGATTCGGGTCAACCGGTTCGGGATGTTCACGAACGACCTCGTCCGCGTCTTCGCGGAAGTGGGCGTGTTCACGCTGCCGGTGCTGGTGGCGCTGCCGTTGGTCGCGGTCGAGGGGCCGCTGAGCGTCTTCCAGGCGTGGCTGGCCGCCACCGCCCTGCTGGTCTTTCTCGGGACGCTCGTTCGGTGTGGCTGGGTCCCGCCGCTTCTGACCGACGCGCCCGGCTGGGTCAGGCTCAAGCCGACGCTGCTCGTGTTGCGAGCGCTCTATTTCAACCTCGTTTTACTCGTCGGCATCGGGGGTGCGCTCGCGGTCGCCGCGGTCACGGGGGTCGCCGGCGCCGGCCTGGGCTGGGCCGTCGTCGCCGGGTCGCTGGGGGCCCTGCTGTTCCCGCGAGTCACCGACGAGTGGATGGTACGGGTGGCCTGAACGGGATTGGACTGGTGGTCTGGACGGCGCGAGTGATCGGGATGGATAGCGGTGGTGCCCGACCTGCAGGCGCCCATCCGGTGTCGGGAGATTCAAGAGCGAGGGGGGCTGTCTACTACTCGATGAACCACGACCACATTATCAGTGCGAAACAGCTCTCGCGGGCGGACATCGAGGCCGTCCTGGACCGCGCGGCCGAGTTCGCGGCGGACCCGTCGGCGTGGGGCGACCGCCACGAGAACGCGCTGCTGGGCCTGCTCTTTTTCGAGCCGAGCACGCGCACGAAGATGAGCTTCACCGCGGCGATCAAACGCCTCGGCGGCGACGTCGTCGACATGGGGACCGTCGAGTCCTCGAGCGTCAAGAAAGGCGAGAGCCTGGCCGACACCGTGCGCGTCGTCGAGGGGTACGCCGACGCGCTCGTCCTTCGCCACCCCAGCGAGGGGTCGGCGAAGATGGCCAGCGAGTTCGTCGACGCGCCGCTGATAAACGGCGGGGACGGCGCCGGCCAGCACCCCACACAGACGCTGCTTGACCTGTACACGATCCGCGAGAACGCCGGGTTCGAGGACCTCACGATCGGGATCATGGGCGACCTGAAGTACGGGCGGACCGTCCACTCGCTGGCCCACGCGCTGACTAACGTCGACGCGCGCCAGCACTTCGTCAGCCCCGAGAGCCTGCGCCTCCCGCGCAGCGTCCGGTACGACCTCCACGAGGAGGGCGCCTCGATCCGCGAACACACCGAACTGGACACGGTGCTGTCGGAACTGGACGTGCTCTACGTGACCCGGATACAGCGCGAGCGGTTCCCCGACGAGAGCGAGTACCGCGCCGTCGCCGGCGAGTACCAGATCGACACCGAGACGCTGGAGGCGGCGAAAGACGACCTGACGGTGATGCACCCGCTCCCGCGGGTCGACGAGATCGCACACGACATCGACGGGACCGACCACGCGCGGTACTTCCAGCAGGCCCACAACGGCGTCCCCGTTCGGATGGCCCTGCTGGACATCCTGCTCGGAGGTGACCGATGAGCGACCACGAACTCCGCGTCAGCAAGATCCGCGACGGTACCGTCATCGACCACATCGCCGGCGGCCAGGCGCTGAACGTCCTCGCCATCCTCGGGGTCGACGCCGCCAGCGGCGACACCGTCAGCGTCGCGATGGACGTCCCCAGCGACCGCCTGGGCACCAAAGACATCGTCAAAGTCGAGGGACGGGAACTCAGCCAGGACGAGGTGGACGTCCTCTCGCTTATCGCGCCCGCCGCGACGATCAACATTGTCCGTGACTTCGACGTCGTCGAGAAACATCGCGTCGAGAGTCCCGAGGAGGTGGTGGGCGTCCTCTCGTGTCCCAACCGCCACTGCATCACGACCGGCGACGAACCCGTCGACACCCGCTTCGACGTCCTCGGCGACGGCATCCGGTGTCAGTACTGCGAGACGATCGTCCGCGAGGAGATAGCCGACCACATCGTCGTCGGGTGACTGCCGCAGAGGAGCACACCGCCTGAATCGCCCGCGCGTGCCGGGTCACCGGAAAGCATTTATTGTTCGGCTGCGACTGTCAGTTCGATGTCAAAGAAGCCACTCGTCGCGCTCGTGGCGCTGGTCGCGGTCGTACTGGTGTACAAACTCGTTCTCGCGGAGTAGCCACTCCCGTTTCGAACGACTTACGCCCGCCGGCTACCAGTGACCGGTATGTACGGCGTCGTCACGCGAAACGAGGAGGAACTGACCTGGGAGGAGTTCGACGCCGCCTTCTACGAGGTCAAGGATGTCACCGGCCGCGCGGCCGAACCGGTCCCCGAGGGCATCAGTATGGTGTCGTGTTTCGGCGACAACGCCGCGGCCGAAGGGGACCCGGACCTCGTGCCGGTCAGCGACGACGGGGAGCGGGCCACCCGGGACCGCCCGTACTTCGACTGGTCGTACGTCTGTCCGAGCCACGACCGCTACCGCGAGGGCCTCCTGGAGATCATCGAGGAGGCCGCGGCGGTCCGCCCGGACGTGCGACTCGACGACGTGGGCTTTCCCCGCGAGGAGTACTGCCACTGTGACCGCTGCGAGCGGGCCTTCGCCGGGAGCGACCACGAAGACTGGCGCGCCTGGCGGGCGTCGGTCATCACGGAGTTCGTCGCTGCGGCCCGCGAACGGGTCCCCGGCGACCTCTACCTGACCCTGTACCCCGACCCCTACCCCGGCCACATCTACGACCGCGCGGGCCTGGACGTCACGGCCCTGGAGGCCTACGTCGACGAGTTCGTCGTCCCGCTGTACGACATGGCTTACTCGACGACCTACTGGCTCGAGATACTCGCCCGGGGGTTCGGGGACGAACTCTCGAAGCCGTTCTCGATAGAGTTGTACGCCGTCGACGTCGACGTCGACGACCTGGTGCACGCGACCGAAGTCGCCGAGGCCTACGGCGAGCGCGTCCTCTTTGGCTACGACGCGAGCAACGCCCGCGCGACCGTCCGGCGCATGCGCGCCGACGAACGCGACGGCGAGCGGTTCGGGCCCTAGAACGTCTCCTCGCGCCAGGAGACGAGCACCTCGCGGTCGCGCGTGTCCTCGGGGATCGTCTCGAACCAGCGGGCCTCTGTTATCTCCCCGTCGGGGTCGTTGACCTCGGGGTCCGTCGAGCGGGCCCGCCCCTCGTAGACGGGGAGCAACCCCCAGGTCTCGTGGCCGTCACAGCGAAACCGGACCCTGCCGAGGACGCCCAGGCCCTCGTAGTCGACGTCGATGCCGGCCTCCTCGTGGAGTTCGCGGCGGGCGCCTTCGAGGAAGGTCTCGCCGTCGTCGACCTCGCCGCCGGGGAGGACCCACTGGTCGATGCGCGGTTCGCGAACGAGCAGCACCCGCCCGTCTGGGCGGTACGCGAGCGTGTGCGCGCCGAACGGGAGCCCCTGGCACTCGATGCGTTCGGCGACCGTCCGGAACCGGGACCGCGAGACGTGCCGCGTCGTCGCGAACTCGAGGTAGTCGTCGTGTCGCGAGTCGAGACGGTGGGCGACCTGTTCGGCCTGCTGGCTCGCCTCGCTCGCGAGAAACCAGAGGTCGTCCAGCGCCGTCATCGTCCCGGGATTTGTGGGCGTCCGTCTGGCGGCCGTCGGGCACTCTGTGCGTCAGCGTGGAGGATCATGACCTCCTCTATGACCGTGGCCACAATAAGTCTTGAACCTTCACGGGGCAGGCGCCACCGACGACGCCCGTCTGACGGGTCTGTATGCGGCCGTATTCCCGGTAATTGTCACCATGACCGGTCAGCGAACGGGCGAGAGCCCTCCTCCCAGCGAGTACAGGGCGGGTCGGGACGGTGACCCCCGGTCGGTGCTGTTCGTCGAACCGCCGCTGGGTCGGGAGCGGGACTGCTGTCTCGACGCTGTTGCAGTACGTCGACGTCGAACGCGTGTTCCGCTTTCTCCACGCTGTCGAGTCCCAGTGCCGACGGCAGGGGGTCGCGGTCCACGCCCACCTCACGGCGGGGGCCCACGACAAACAGACGGTCGGGAGACTCCGGCACCTCTTCGCGGAGACGCGCCGCGTGGCGTCGGCGGCACCCGAGGCGCCCGAGGCGGCAGCGGGTGCCAGCGAGTCCGCCAGGGACGACACACGAGAGGTGGCCCCCGACGGCGGTCGCGAGCGCCAGGGGCGGTGACCCGTCGACGAGCGGGGCTGCCGACGGCGAGGCCGGCGCCGGGGCGTTTTAAGACGCCCGGGGACGGACGACGGCGTATGGCAGTCGACGGACACGCGGTCACGGGCGTCGTGCGCGACGCGGTGCCGTTCCTGGTCATCACGGTCGTGTGGGTCGTGGTGATGCTGGTGCTGTACGGGCTCTTCTTGCTCACCAAGCCCGCGGACATCACCTACGACCCGTGGGTCCACGCGTCGGTGTTCGCGGTGCCGATGGTGGGTTTTCTGGGCCACGTCCTCCAGCAGGCGCTGGCGGGCGGGCACCGGGAGTGACCGCGTCTCCGGGCCGGATCAGTCCATTTTTGTCCGGTGGTCAAGTACCGCCGGGTATGGGATTCGAAGAGGACGACCGCGTCATCCTGCACGACAACCACAGCGAGTACGACGGCGAGGAGGGGACCATCACGCAGGTCTTCGAGACGATGTTCGGCGACGAGAACTACACGGTCTCCTTCGAGGACGGCCAGGAGGCCGGCATCCCGGCGGACAGCCTCGAAGCCGCCGAGGAGTGACCGGATGTCCTCGGTCCCGCTTCACTACGTCGACCTCCGTGCGTTCTGTTACGCCACCGAGGACGACGAGCGGGTCGAGGCGGCGCTCCGGACCTTCCTCCCCGAGGACGTCGATATAGAGCGGGCGACCTCCGAGGGGCACCACGGCGACCGGATTCTCGTGCTCTCGGCCCGCGTCGAGCGCGCCGACGGGATGCGGTGCGTCCTCGACAGAGTAGCCGAGGTCGACGACCTCGACGCGGTCGTGGCGGAACTCGACGACCGCGTCGACGAGAACTGCGCGTTCTACCTGACGCTGGACAAGCAGGCGGCCTACCGCGGCGAGGTGCGGCGGGGCGACGGGATCACCCTCCGCTCGAAAGTCGAGGCCTACCCCGCCAAGCGCGAGCACGCCGTCGAGAACGTCCGCGAGCTGTTCGAGTCGCTATGAGCTACGAGGCCGTCCACGCCGTGCCCGACGGCGCGACGGCGGTCGACGAGTTCGCCCGCGTCGCCAGCGAGTTCGGCTACGAGGGGGTCGTCGTCCGCAACCACGGCGACGCGCTCGCGGACTTCGACCCCGAGGCCGTCGCCGCCCGACACGATATCGACGTGGTCGCCGGCGTGGAGGTCCGCGCAGAGGACCCCTCGCGGGCCAGCGGCTTCGTGGGCAACCACCGCGACACCAAAACCGTGGTCGCGGTCCACGGCGGCGACCCCGCGGTCAACCGCTTCGCCGTCGAACAGCCGGCGGTGGACGTGCTCGCTCACCCGATGGCCGGCGATGGCGACTTCAACCACGTCCTCGCCAGGGAGGCCGTCGAAAACGACGTCCGCGTCGAGTTCAGCTTCGAGCGGGTACTCCGGGCCGACGGCGGGCGCCGCGTCCAGGCGCTGCGGGACCTCCGGAAACTCGGGGAGATCGTCGAGGAGTACGACGTGCCCTACGTGACGAGCGCCGACCCGACGAGCCAGCGCCACCTGCGGTCGCCGCGGGACCTGGCGGCCGTCGCCGACACCGTCGGGTTCGACGCCGACCTCGTCGAGACGGGGCTGGCAGAGTGGGGCCGCCTGGCCGAACGCAACCGCTTTCGCGACTCCGAGACCTTCGTCGAACAGGGGGTCTATCTGCGCGGCGAGTCCACCGACGCCGAAACCGACGAGGGCGACTTCACCGACGGTGAGGCCGACGACGGCGAGTGAACTGACAAGGTGGCCGACGACGGCGAGACCGACGAGAGAATAAGAACCGCTGTCGACCGGACGGAGCCAGCTCTCGCGGGCTCGGGTGCGGTGTGGGCGGCAATCGGACGCAATCCTTTTGCCCGGTCGGACGGAGGTGACGGCTACGTCATGGTCGGGCGACCCTGGCGGCGTCCGGCAGGCGGGGAGCGGCGACGGCACACCCAGCGACACGGCCACCGCTTCTCCGACCGACGGGCCGGAGTGGCTGCCGGAGGTCCTGTGTCGACTCCTCGGCAGTATGCCGCCCTGGCTGGTTGACGCCGTCCAGGCGCTGTTCGTTCTCGCGCTCGCGTACGTCGTCTCGGACGTGCTCGCAGGACACCGGCCGGCGCGGGTTCGTCGAGGACATCACGCTCCGGTACACGAAGATATTCGCGCTCGATAATACGTTTCTCGTCATCCCCAACGGGAACATGCGCGAGCGCGACGTCATCAGCTACTCGGCCGAAGACACCCGGACCAGGCAGACGCTGGACATCCTCGTCACGTACGAGGGCGACATCGACCGGGCGGACCGAATCGGGGCCGGGACCGACCGACGCCAACCCGCGGCCGTCCCCGTCCGAGCGGTATCCGGAAGAGGACCCACCGGAACACGGGGACCCGGACGACGAGCGAGAGTGACCGCGGGGTCGGGGTGGTCTGGCGTAGCGGTCCGGAGTGACCGAAAGTATGCAGTCAGGTCAGGGTTCGGCGGTGACGACGTCGCAGTCGAGTTCGTTCCGGAGGTAGTGTTCGATGTCGGGGTCGTCGACGAGGCGCCGGATCATCTCGCGCCAGCGGCCGGCCTGTTTCTTCCCGATGACGACCACGTCGGCTTCTTCGGCGGCGATCTCGTCGAGCAGGGTCTTCTCGACGAGCAGCCCCTTGCGGACGACGAACCGGGCGTTCGGGAGGCGGCCGAACTCCGCCTCGACGGCGTCCTTGAGGGTCGCGCGCGCGACCGTCCCATCGGACTGGTACTGATTGACGTGGAGGACCGTCAACTGCGCGTCGCGCTCGGCCGCGATGTCGGTCGCAGTGGCGAGCGTCGCCGTCGAGTGTTCGGTCAGCGGGTACCGGACCGGTACGACCACCTGTGTCATCGCCGGACCGTTCTCCACCGTGGCGCCTGAACCTTTCCATTCGACGCGGACGCAAGCGTTTAGCCCGTCCCACTGCAGGTACCCATATGGACGAACGAACCGGACCCGACGGCGAACCGCTGTTTGTCGACACGGAAGCGGGCGAACGAGGGTCCGACGGACCCTTCTTCGCCGCCTTCCGCGGCGCGGACCGGACACACCGCTGGGGGTACCTCTGTGGCAACTGCGAGTCGTTCGCCACCGCCATGGACTCGATGGGGCGCATCGAGTGTACCGACTGTGGGAACCGCCGGAAACCCGACGAGTGGGACGCCGCCCACGAGTGAGTCAGGCCTCGTCGTCGCGCTGGTCGCGGTCGGCCGTCCGGCTGACGTCGACGCGGTACCCGCCGAGGATGTCACGCCCCAGGATGACGGGGTAGCTCGTGTCAGCTACCCACGAGTAAACTCGTGGGCTTGTCGGTGGACTCCCGCACTTCGCGCTCCCACACGAAAGCCCCACGCTCCGGACGTGTGTTGCCGTTCTTCCCGAACTCAAATCAAGCTTACGCGCTTTCTCCCACCGCTAAAGCGGGTGGGCTTCCGCGCTGTGACAACTGTGACCGAGGGAAGGGGACCTGTTGTCGCGGTTCAGGTCGAGAACCGTCGGACTCGACCGCGTCCGGCCACGCTCGGGGTAGTAACTACTTTGACCCAGTGGTCACAACGGGCCGACGTATGAGTCAGACGTACGACCGCGGGACGGTCGAGGACTTCGGCCGGTGGCGGGAGTTCCGGGCGGGGATGTGGGCCTGGATCTTCCATAAGTTCACCGGCTGGGTGCTCGTGGGGTACCTCTTTACGCACATCGCGGTGTTGAGCACGGCGACGGCGTCGGACCCGACCGTCTACACCAACACCCTCCAGGGGCTGGAGGAACTGCTGATCGTCCGGATCCTCGAGGTGGGGCTGCTGGCCGTGGCGGTCTTTCACATCCTCAACGGCGTGCGCCTGCTGTTCGTCGACCTCGGGATGGGGCTGGAGAACCAGGACAAGAGCTTCTACGCGTCGCTCGTCGTGACGGCGGCCATCGTCGTCGCGAGCGTGCCGACGTTCCTCGCAGGGGTGTGACCGATGGCCGAACACTACTCCTCGTTCGACCGCGGGGGCACCCGGTGGCTCCTCCAGCGCGTCACGGCCGTCTTCCTGGTCGGCGTGCTCGCCTTTCACTTCTTCCTGTTGCACTTCGTCAACCACGCCGCCGAGATCACCTTCTTCGGGAGCCAGGCGCGCATGAGCCAGGTGGGCTATTTCCTGACGATGGTCGCCTTCCTGGTCACGGCGACGTTCCACGGCGTCAACGGCGTCTACAACGCGCTGGTCAACCAGGGGCTGTCGGGCACCCGCAAGCGCGCGGTCGGGGCCGTTTTGACGCTGGCGAGCATAGCGCTGATAGCACAGGGCATCCGCGTCGCGGTCGCAATGACTGACCTACTATGAGCACGCAAATCGAGAAAGAAAAATCCGAAGAGGCGGCCGAGGAGAGCGAGGCCGAGACGGAGGCGGGACCACAGGAACGCCGGATGAGCGAGAAGCGGGCCCGGACCGAGGCCCGCGAGCGCCGGCGCCAGCAGCGCGAACAGGTCCGCGAGACCGAGGAGACGGTCACGCTGAAGGTGTTCCGCTACGACCCCGAGGTCGAGGGCAAGGAGGAACCGCGCTTCGACGAGTTCCTCGTCCCGTTCCACAAGGGGATGACGGTGCTGGACGCGCTCATCTACGCGCGGGACCACTACGACTCGTCGCTGACCTTCCGGCACTCCTGTCGCCAGGCCGTCTGTGGCTCGGACGCGCTGTTCGTCAACGGCCAGCAGCGACTCGGCTGCAAGACCCAGCTCGCGGACCTGGACGACCCGGTCCGCGTCGAACCGCTGCCCCACCAGGACGTCGTCAAGGACCTGGTCGTCGACATGGAGCACTTCTACGAGCAGATGCACGCGGTCGAGCCGTACTTCCAGCCCGACGACCTCCCGGATGGCGAACTCGAAGAGCAGCGCCAGTCGCCCGAGAACCGCGAGCGGATCAAGATGTCCACGCGGTGTATCTGGTGTGGGGCCTGCATGTCCTCGTGTAACATCGCCGCGGGCGACAACCAGTATCTCGGGCCGGCGGCGATCAACATGGCCTACCGGTTCGCCATGGACGAGCGGGAGGGCGAGAACCGCAAGGAAGCACGGATGCGGATAGTCGAGCAGGAACACGGCGTCTGGCGGTGCCAGACGCAGTTTTCCTGTACCGAAGTCTGTCCGAAGGACATCCCGCTGACCGAGCACATCCAGGAACTGAAACGCGAGGCGGTCAAGTCGAACCTGAAATTCTGGTAACCATGTACGAACACGACGTACTCGTCGTCGGTGCGGGCGGTGCCGGGTTGCGCGCGGCCATCGCGGCCCACGAGGAGGGCGCCGACGTGGCGCTGGTCTCGAAGCTCCACCCGGTCCGCAGCCACACCGGCGCGGCCGAAGGGGGTATCAACGCGGCGCTCCACCCCGAGGACTCCTGGGAACTGCACGCCTACGACACCATCAAGGGGTCGGACTATCTCGGGGACGCCCCCGCAGTCGAGACGTTCGCACAGGACGCCCCCGAGGAGGTCGTCCAGCTCGAACACTGGGGGATGCCCTTCTCCCGCGAGGAAGACGGCCGGGTCTCCCAGCGACCCTTCGGCGGGCTCTCGCACCCTCGGACGACCTACGCGGGCGCCGAGACCGGCCACCACCTCCTGCACACGATGTACGATCAGGTGGTCAAACGCGGCATCGAGGTCTACGAGGAGTGGCACGTGCTGGACCTCGCGGTGACCGACCACGACGACGTCGCGGACCGCGAGTGTCACGGCGTCGTCGCCTACGACATCGCCAGCGGCGAGGTCGAGGGATTCCGGGCCGCCGACGGCGTGATCCTGGCCACCGGCGGTCCCGGCCAGGTCTACGACCACACGACCAACGCCGTCGCCAACACCGGCGACGGCTACGCGATGGCCTACCGGGCGGGCGTCCCGCTGGAAGACATGGAGTTCGTCCAGTTCCACCCCACCACCCTCCCGTCGACGGGCGTCCTGATCTCCGAGGGGGTGCGTGGCGAGGGCGGCATCCTCTACAACGACGAGGAGGAGCGGTTCATGTTCGAGCACGGCTACGCGAACAACGAGGGGGAACTGGCCTCGCGTGACGTGGTCTCGCGGGCCGAACTCACCGAGGTCAACGAGGGCCGCGGTATCGAGGACGAGTACGTCCACCTCGACATGCGCCACCTCGGCGAGGAGCGCATCCTCGACAGGCTGGAGAACATCCTCCACCTCGCGGAGGACTTCGAAGGCGTCGACGGCCTGGAAGAGCCGATGCCGGTCAAGCCCGGCCAGCACTACCAGATGGGCGGCGTCGAGGTCGACGAGAACGGCCAGACCTGCGTCGACGGCCTCTACGCGGCCGGCGAGACGGCCTGTGTCAGCCTCCACGGCGCCAACAGGCTCGGCGGGAACGCCCTGCCCGAACTGCTGGTCTACGGCGCCCGCGCGGGCAAACACGCCGCCGGCGGCGACATGAAAGACCCCGAGATAGAGACCGGACCGGGCGCCAAAAGCGAGGACGGCAACCTCGACGCCGCGGACCTGGTCGGCGCCGTCGGCGGGAGCGACCAGTCGGCGGTCGCCGACGGCGCCGCGGTCGAACCCCGGTCGGTCGTCGACGCGACCGTCGAACGCGCCAGAGAGCGCGTTGAGCGCCTCCTCGAGGCGGAGGGGATCAACCACGCCCACGTCCGCGACGACATCCAGGAGACGATGACAGCCAACGTCAACGTCTTCCGCCGCGAGGAGAGCCTCAGGGAGGCCCTCTCGGACCTCCGGGAGGCCCGCGAGCGCTACCAGCACGTCGCCGTCTCGGACCCCTCGCGCACCTACAACACGGACCTCATCCACACCATCGAGACGCGCAACGTCCTCGACGTCGCCGAGGCCATCACCGTCGGGGCGCTGGCCCGCGAGGAGTTCCGGGGCGCCCACTGGCGCGAACAGTACCAGTACCGCGACGACGAGAACTGGCTCAAACACACCATGCTCACCTGGTCGGCGGGGTCGCCGGAACTGTACTTCAAGCCGGTCGTCCTCGACGGCGAGGACAAGACCTACGAGCCCAAGGAACGGTCGTACTGAGGACGACTCTCCGGCCGGTGACCGTCGTTGGCAGTTCTCTACCGGCGACGAGCCGGAGGACGGCCCCGACCGAATTCCCGTCCGCCGCCGCCTCCCCAGGGAGGTCGACCGACCGGACCGCGAGCGTCGCCGCGGCGACGTAAGCGGCCGCCGCGACGACGTACTCGGCGACCGGAAGCGGGCCAACCTCCCGAAACCCTTACTTCGGAGACGCGCACACGGAGAGGCACACCAATGAGCGAGCGAATCGACTCGGTAACGGTGCTGGGCGGCGGCGACGTGGGGTTGCTGACGGCACTCGCGCTCCGCCAGTACAACCCCGGTCTCGACGTCAAGGTCATCGACGACTTCAGCCGGGACATCCCGCAGGTCGGCAAGAGTACCTACAAGAAGATCACAGACATCCTCCACCAGCACCTGGGCATCGACGAGCGCGAGTTCGTCACCGAAGTGAAACCGGTCTGGAAGGCCTCGGTCTACTTTCGCGACTGGTGTGACAGCGAGTCGTTCCACTACCCCTTCGACGAGGCGGTCAAGTACCCCGACGAGGACCGCCCCGACGCCATCGAGTGGCTCTACTACCACTACAGCGAGCTGTACGACAGCCCGGACCACCGAACCGCAAACGAGGAGCGCGTCGAACAGCGCAAATCGCCGTGGTTCTACTCGCCCCAGCAGGGCGGCCACGACATCTACCCGCACGCCGCCTACCACCTCAACACCGAGCGGTTCAACGGCTACCTGCGCGAGCTGTGTCGGGACCGCGGCGTCTCGCTGGTCAACGACGAGGTAACCGGCGTCGACGTCTCGGGCGCCCGCGTCGAGCGCGTCCGCTCGAAGAGTCAGACTTACGAATCGGACCTCTTCGTCGACGCTACCGGCTTCAACCGCGTCATCCGCGGCGAGATAGACGCCGAGTTCCGCGAGTTCCCGCTCCCGCTCGATACGGCCTTCAACGTGCGTGTCGACCGCGACCTCTCCGAGGTGATCCCGGCGACGGTCGTCGACTCCGGCGAGTACGGCTGGTTCTGGACGATCGACACCTACGACAACCGGGACCGTGGCTACGTCTTCGCCTCCGAGTACGTCGACGACGACGCGGCGCTCGCGGAGTTCCTCGACGAGGTCGACGACTCTGTCACCGGGGACGACGTGGCGAAATACGAGTTCAATTCGGGCTACTACCCACAGGCGTGGGAGGACAACCTTGTCGCACTCGGCAACGCCGAGGGGTTCGTCGAGCCGCTCCAGTCGACCGGGTTGACCGCAAACGCCCACGCCGCCGTCCGGCTTTCGCAGTTCCTCTCGGAACACGGCCGGGTCAACGACGCCGCCGTCCGCGAGGATTACAACACCTTCGTCCGGCAGGGCTGGGAGTCGATCTACGACTTCGTCGCCGTCCACTACCGCTACGGCGACGGCGACACCGCCTTCTGGGAGGACGTGACGACGATGGACGTGAGCCGCCGGGTCGAACTCCTGGAGGAGGCTTTCGACCGGCGGGGCTTCGTGGGCAACATCGAGGCGGCGAAACGCCGCGGCGAAATCGACCGACTCCGCGTGTTCCTCCCGCGGAACTTCTTTCTCATCATGCGCCAGCAGGACGCGACCTCGGAGTTCTACGAGGAACACGACTTCGAGGTGAGCCACGAGACAAAACAGCAACTCGACGAGTATTACCGCCAGATGCGCGAGGACGTCGAGACGTACCTGACGACCGAGGAGATGTACAGGGGCCCGCTCGCGGGGATGTAGAGCGGCGACTGCTCCCACCGAGCGCCGGCCGCTTGCCGCTCAGAACACCGACCAGCCACCGTCGACGGTCACCAGTTCGCCGGTGACGTAGCTCGCCTCCTCGCTGGCCAGATAGAGGAACGCGCCCGCGACGTCCTCGGGGAGACCGGCCCGGCCCAGCGGGACCGGCTTTATCATCTCGTCGTCGGCGATGGTCTGTTTGGCTTCCTCGGTCCAGCCCTCGACGAACTCGGTGGCGATGTGGCCGGGCGCGACGGCGTTGACGCGGATCCCGTGCTCGGCCAACTCTAACGCCGACCCGCGGGTGATCATCCGGACCGCGCCCTTCGAGGCGTCGTACTGGACCTGCCCCTTCTGGGCGACGTCCGAACTGATCGAGGCGGTGTTGAGGACGACGCCGGGGTCCTCGCGCGCTATCATGTCGTTGGCAGCGACCTGGGTCCCGAGGAACACGCCCAGGGCGTTGACCCGCTGGATCGCCAGGAAGTCCTCGGGGTCGAGTTCGCGGACCGACCCGCCGATGTAGAGGCCGGCGTTGTTGACCATTACGTCGACGCCACCGAACTCGCGGGCCGCCTCGACGAGGTCGCGCACCTCCTCGCGCTCGCTGACGTCGGTCTCGACGAAGGTGGCGGTCCCGCCGGCCGCCTCGATGGCCTCGGCGGTCGGTACCTCTGCGTCTTTGGGGTCTTCCTCGATGTCGGCGACCAGAACCGTCGCGCCGGCCGCGCCGAACTGGAACGCCGTCTCGCGGCCGATGCCCGATGTACCGCCCGTGACGACCACCGTCTCGCCGTCGAACTTCGGTTGCAGCGTGCCCATGGCTCCCGTTCGGCGTCCCGGGAGTTAATTCCGGGGGCGGGAGAGTCCAGGCTCTCACCGAGGGGGCTGGCCACTCCCTCCCGCCCGCCACGCAAGCCTCGGCGTTCACGCCGAGGTAGGTGACAGAATGGCCTCGGCCCGCGTCCGGTGTGGCCCCGTCCACCCGAGATCGACCATGCACACCAGACGGCTGCAGGACGGATCCCGTCCGGACTCTCCCTCCCCGATCCAGACCCTCGATATGCTCGACGAGGTCTACTACTATCTCGCGCCGGACGGACGACTCCCCCAGTGGAACGACCGGGTCCCGGAAGTGACCGGGTACACCCACGGGGAGACCGAGGAGATGTCCGCGACCGAGTTCTTCGGGCCGGAGGACCGCGACGAGGTAGCCAGCGCGGTCGCGACCGCCGTCACCGAGAAACGCCAGGTGACCGTCGAGGGCGCCGTCTTCGCCGTCGAACTGCCGAAAGCCGACTGAGCGCCCCGCCGAACACGCTCGGGAGGGATCGGCAGACACCTCGCCCACCGGAAAACGTATCCCGTCGTTTGCGCTCTACGTAGTCATGACCTACGAGGTGGCCGTCATCGGGACCGGGCCGGACCCGGAGAACCCCTCTGTGGAGGGGTTCGCCATGGGGTATCGCCACGCCGAATCGGTCGGCAACAACGACCGGTGTTCGCTCGTCGCCTGCGCGGACATCGTCGCCGAGAACGCGAAGGCGTTCGGCCGGACGTTCGACCTGGCCGACGACCACGTCTTCGAGGGCTACGAGGAGATGCTCGGGGCGGTCGAACCCGACATCGTGACCGTCGCGGTGCCGCCCAGGGCCCACGAGCAGGTCGTCGTCGACTGTGCGCGCAGCGGCGTCGTCTCGGCGGTCCACTGCGAGAAGCCGATGGCACACACCTGGGGCTCGGCAAAGCGGATGGCCGCGGAGTGCTGGCGCCGCGACGTGCAACTGACGTTCAACCGACAGCGCCGCTTTGGGAAGCCGTTCCGGGGCGCCCGCGACCTGGTGGCCGACGGCGCGGTCGGCGACCTCCAGCGGGTCGAGACCCACTGGGGCGACCTCTACGACACGGGCGCCCACACGGTCGACCTGACGGGGATGATAGCCGGCGGACCCAGCCCCGAGTGGGTCATCGCCCAGGTCGACTACCGCGATGAGGACGTCCGCTTCGGGATGCACCAGGAGAACCAGGTCTGGGCGCTCTGGGAGTACGAGACCGGCGTCCAGGGCGTCCTCTCGACGGGCGTCGGGAGCGAGAACGCGACCGCAGCCCACCGGATCCTCGGCACCGAGGGCGAGGTCCGCATCGGCAGTGAGGACGCCATGCTCGAAGTCCGCCGCGACGGCGAGGGGTGGGAGGCCGTCGACGTCGACGGCGAGGACCTCCACGGCGCCAACGCCGACGACCGCGAGTACGGCAGCGAGTACATCGACCGCGCCATCGACGAAATCGTCGACGCGCTCGATTCGGGGCGGGAGTCCGAACTCTCGGCACGGAACGGTCTCAACACGGCCGAGGTCGTCTTCGGCGGCTACCACTCGGCACGCAAGCGCGGCCGCGTCGAGTTCCCCCTCGACGCCGAGGACAACGCCTTCGTCGACCTCGTGGAGTCGGGCGCGCTCGAATACCAGCCCGACAGGGAATGACCGACGCCGACCCCCCTAGTAGACGAGGTACAGCAGCGCGTAGACGGCGGTCCCGAGGACGAACGAGACCAGCCACAGCGTCGCCGCGACCCGCCCGACGGTGGGGTGGCGCGTCTCGGGGAGTTCCCGGACGGTGTGGGTCGCCGCGAGCAACAGCGCGTAGATGACAAGCGGGACGCAGACGACCGCCAGGAGGATGTGGACCCCCAGCAGGGGGTAGTAGAGGAACCGCTCGACGACGGCGGGGCCAGCGAACGACGTGGGGCCCTCCAGCGCGACACGGTAGAGGTACGCAACCAGGAAAACCGCAAAGAGGCCGGTGGTCGCGAGCATCGCCCGCCTGTGGCGGGTGACGTCGCCGCGCCGGATAGCACGGACGCCGACGACGATACTCCCGATGGCCGCGAGGCTGACGACGGCGTTGACGTGTGGGATCGCACCGATCACGGCCTCGGGCGCCCGGGGCAACAGCCAGGTCGGGATCGCACGCAGCGCGGCGGCGAACACCAGCGCGAGCGCGACCGCCGACAACACGCCGGTCAACGCCGGCACGTGCCGTCTGACGTTCATCGTCGGCCGTTCGGACTCCCGGGACTAGCCTCTTTTGTTTGCGTCGCTCTCGGGTCAGTCAACGGAAAAACGGTGGTCAGCGTGCCAAACGAGGCAGCGCTCGAAAAGAGGCACCGCCCGAAAACGGGGGCGATTCACCGGGAGCGGAGCCTTCGTGGGCCGTTCAGTGGAAGGTCCGCTCGACGCGGTCTTCCTCGACGGTCTCGGCGGTCTCGAACTCCTCTTCGATCTCCTCGTAGCGTTCGCGCATCTCCTGGTCGACGCTGGGGCCGACTTCGTCGAGGGCCGCCTCGAAGTGGGCCATCGTCACGCGGACGTTGCCGACGGAGTCGTCGATCTCCTCGGGGGAGACGCTGTTGATGAACTCCCGGCTGGCGGCCATCGAGGCCTCGCGACAGACGGCCTCGATGTCGGCGCCGACGTAGCCCTCGGTGCGGTCGGCCAGTTCGTCGAGGTCCACCTCGTCCGCGAGCGGTTTGTCGCGGGTGTGGACCTCGAAGATCTTCCGGCGGCCGTCGCGGTCCGGGACCGGCACGTGGACGTGGCGGTCCAGCCGCCCCGGGCGCAGGAGCGCGCTGTCGATGAGGTCCGGCCGGTTGGTCGTCGCGATGACCACGACGTCTTCGAGTTCTTCGAGCCCGTCGAGTTCGGTCAGGAGCTGGGAGACGACGCGCTCGCCGACGCCGGAGTCGGTGGTCGTCCCGCCGCGTTCGCCCGCGATGGAGTCGACCTCGTCGAAGAACACCACCGTGGGGGCGTTCTCGCGGGCCTTGCTGAACACTTCGCGGACGCCCTTCTCGGACTCGCCGACGAACTTGTTCAGCAGTTCGGGACCCTTGATCGAGATGAAATTCGACTGGGCCTCGTTGGCGACGGCCTTCGCGAGGAGGGTCTTCCCGGTGCCGGGCGGGCCGAACATCAGGACGCCTTTGGCGGCCTGCATGTCCAGCGTCTCGAAGACCTCGGGGTAGTCCAGCGGCCACTGGATCGTCTCGCGGAGCCGCTCTTTGGTCTCTTCGAGGCCGCCGACGTCGTCCCAGGTGACGTCCGGGACCTCGACGAACACCTCGCGCAGCGCCGAGGGCTCGATGCCCTTGAGCGCGTCCTTGAAGTCGTGTTCGGTGACTTCGAGGTGTTCGAGCACCTCGGCGTCGATCTCGTCGGACTCGAGGTCGAGTTCCGGGCGGATGCGCCGCAGGGCGTTCATCGCGGACTCCTTGGCCAGCGATTCGAGGTCGGCGCCGACGAAGCCGTGGGTGTTGTCGGCGTACTGTTCGAGGTCGATGTCCTCGTTCAGGGGCATCCCGCGGGTGTGGACCTGCAGGATCTCCGTGCGGCCGTTCTTGTCGGGGACGCCGATCTCGATCTCGCGGTCGAAGCGACCGCCCCGGCGGAGCGCGGGGTCGACGGCGTCGACGCGGTTGGTCGCGCCGATGACGATGACCTGGCCCCGCTCCTCGAGGCCGTCCATCAGCGAGAGCAACTGGGCGACGACACGGCGCTCGACGTCGCCCTGGGTCTCGCCGCGCTTGGGCGCGATGGAGTCGATCTCGTCGATGAAGACGATGGCGGGGGCGTTCTCCTCGGCCTCGTCG
>PXRP01000012.1 GCA_003021655.1 Halobacteriales archaeon QS_4_69_31 | reverse complement strand
AGCTCTCTCGTGATGACGAAACGGCTTCGCCGTTTCGAACCACGTTTGAACGCCGTCGGACGCGTGGCGAGCATCTTACTACCCTCTTCGACCGCAGGGGTAGTAAACGTGGCGGAGAACGTGTTTGCGAACCGTGCGGGCGCTGTATCCCCTTCCTACTGCGATAGGAAGGGGAATTAGCGCCCTCACCGCAGAAGGTAAATCCGGTCCGGTCCAGACCCGGGTATGGGAACGCGCCAGTTCGTCGTCGTCGGCCACGACGCGCCGACGACCCCCGACTTCGCGCTCGACGACCTCGCCGGCGGCGCCGGCCGCCTCGACGTCCTCTGTCGGTGTGTCTCGGCCGCCTTCTTTCTCTCCCACGACATCCGCGAGGACGTCCGCACGCACCTCGTGCTCGGCGGGGAGTACACCGTCGTCTTCGAGGGTTCGGACCTGCGCCGGCTCAACCCCGACGAGCGCAGCACCGCCGCGCTGGTCCGGACCGCCCTCGAACGCCGCGACGAGGCCGTCGGCCGCCAGGCCGTCGAGACGACCCCCGGCGTCTCCATCGTCCGACGGGACTTCGCCGCGACTCTCAACGCCGCCGACGGCATGGTCGTCGAACTCCACGGCGACGGCGACCCCGTCCTGGACGTCCCGGCGCCCGAGGACCCGGTCTTCGTCCTCTCGGACCACCGGCCGTTCACGGCCGCGGAGCGGGCGGCGCTGGAGGAGACTGCCGACGCCCGCGTCTCGCTCGGACCCCGGCCGCTCCACGCCAACCACGCCATTACCGTCGCGCACAACTACCTCGACACCGACGGCTTCCGGACGTACTAGCTCGCGTTCGGAACTATTAAAACGAGCCAGCGTCTCCCTTCGAACGCTACCACTGCGGGCCGGTGGGGTAGCTTGGTATCCTTCGGCCTTCGGGTGGCCGTAACCGCGATTCAAATTCGCGCCGGCCCACTTCCATTTCAGGTGGTCAGGAGGAGGTTGCGGTGGCCGACGCCGAGGGTACGCGCGGCCTCGACGCCCTGCCGGACCAGGCCGAGTTTCTTCCGGCCTTCGTCGCGGCGGCTGCTCGACCCGTCGTCGACGCGGTAGACGTACAGCGGCTCCGGGAGGTTCGCGAGCTCGTGGTCGGCGGCCAGCCGCACGAGCAGGTCGTACCCCTCGAGCTGTGGCGCCTCGAACAGCCCCGTCTCCGCGAGGGCCGTCCACCTGTACATCGACGTGCCGAGGTTGACCATCGGCTCGCGGGCGAGGTTGCGCTGGATGGTCGCGTCGTCGGTCGGGCGGGTGCGGACGGTCCGCTCGCCGCGCAACTCGTTGCGGTAGAAGTAGCCGCTGCCGACGACGCCGACCGCCGGGTTCCGCTCCATGAACGCGACCTGTTTCTCGATGCGGTCGGGCGTCGACACGTCGTCGGCGTCGTGGAAGACGAGGTACTTGCCGTCGGCGACCATCGCTCCCCTGTTGCGCGCGAACGTCTGGCCCACGTTCGTCCGGTTTTCGAGGAGGCGGACGCGGTCGTACCGCTCGGCGTACTCGCGGACGATGGCCGCCGTCCGGTCCGTCGACCCGTCGTCGACGGCGATGACCTCCACGGGCGAGTACGACTGGGCCAGCACCGACCGCATCGCCTCGCGCACGGACGCCGCCTCGTCGTACATCGGAACGACGACGGAGACGAGCGGGTCCCTGCGTGACGCGCCCCCATTCATTACGCCTCCCCACCACCTATCGGGTAATAAAAGAATCGCTTGCCGCGGTGCAGTCACCCAACACTGTCATGGTGGTGTCGGTCGGACAGAAGGTATGGACAGCGAACGTTCGCGCCGCGCGGTCCTCCGGACGACCGGTCTGGCGGTCGCGACGGGTGCCGCAGGCTGTCTGTCGCCGGGGTCGCTCGTCGGCCAGTCTCGCATCGACGAGGAGGGGCGACCACCCTCGGAGACCGCGACGGCACAGTTCCGCGGCGGGATACGCCGCCGGGGGGTCTTCCCCGCCGCGACGGTCCCCGAGGCCGTCGAGGTGGCGTGGTCGGTCCCCGAGGTCAACACCGGCGAGCACACGGCGGCGAAAGCGAGCGCCGTCTCGCTCCCGGGCGGTGACGTCGTCGTCCCGGGCGACGACGGGGCGGTCCGGCGGGTCGCCCCGGACGGTACGGTCGCCTGGACCGAGCGCATCACCGACGCGACACGCGGGATCCACGGGACGCCAGCCGTGGCCAACGGGGCGGTCTACATCGGGGCCTACGACGGGGCGCTCTCGGCGCTGGACGTGGAGACCGGCGAGCGGTTCTGGCGCGTGGACCTGGCCGACGCCATCGGGTCGAGCCCGGCCTACCGCGACGGGACCGTCTACATCGCCGTCGAGTACAGCACCCCCAGCGGCGCGATGTTCGGCCTCGATGCGGTCACGGGCGAGGTCACCTGGGAGGACCAGCGCCCCACGGACCACCCCCACTCGACGTGTGCCATCGACCGCGAGGCCGGCCGCATCGTCGTCGGCTCCAACGACGGCAACATCTACGCGTGGTCCTACCCCGGCCTGGAGTCCCAGTGGTCGTTCGAGACCGACCGCCCGATCAAGGGACCGGTCGCCGTCGCCGACGGGAGCGCGTTCTTCGGCTCGTGGGACAGCTACGTCTACCGCGTCGCGCTCGCGGACGGGCGTGAGGAGTGGTCGTTCGAGACGGGCCATCTGGTGATGAGCGGCCCCGCCGTCGAGCCGGCGACGGGGACGGTCTACGTCGGCAGCCACGACAACAGGCTCTACGCGCTCGACATCGAGACGGGCGAACGGCGCTGGGCGTTCCGCGGCGGAGCGCGGTTCATGGGGTGCCCGACGGTCACCCGCGACCACGTCGTCGCCGGCTGTGACGACGGCAACTGTTACGCCCTCGCGAAGGCCGACGGCGAGGAGGCCTGGCGCGTCGAGGCCGGCGGCGACGTCTCGAGCACGCCGCTTGTCACCGACGACGGCGTCTACTTCGCCGACCGCGCGACCGAGGCGTACCTCTCGGACGGCGACGGGAGATCGGGCCACGTCTACAAGGCCGTCGCCGCCGAGTAGCCCGCCGTCGCCGAGTCGCCCGCCGCCGCCGGCCATTCGGCCGTCATCGGCCATCCGGCCGCCGCCGAGTCGCCCGCCGCCGCCGGACGCCGGGCAACGGGATCACACGCGGTGTCGGCGGTCACAGGTCCAGTTCCGCGAAGTACCGCTGGACGTACTCGTGGCAGTCGTCAGCGGGGGCCGTGACGAACCGGTAGTCGTCGTGCTGGTCGTCGAGGACGATATCCGCGCCGGGGTCGCGCTCGTGGACCCGGTAGACGACGTTGACCGTGTGGCGCGAGTCGGCCCCCGCCACCGAGGTCGCGTCCCAGAAGTGACTGTAGACGCCGACCCGTTCGTCGACCGCGACCTCGACGCACAGTTCCTCGCGGGCGACCCGGCGGGCGGCGTCGACGAGCCGTTCGCCCTTGTAGAGGCGGCCGCCCGGCCAGAACCACTCGCCGCTCGCGGGCTCGTTCGTCCGGCGCGCGACGAGGAAGGCGCCGTCGCGTTCGAGGAGGACTTCGACACAGACCTGCGGGAGCGCGTCCAGACACGCGCCGAACGTCGATTCCGGGATGTGCTCGTCGTGGACGTCCATACCCGGCCACAGCGCCGGCGCCGTCTTCGGTGTTTCGGGGCGGGCGCGCCGACGCCGCCCTCGGTGTTTCGGAGCGGGTGCGCGGGCGCACCCTTTTTGCGCGACCGCCCGGCCCCGGGACTCGCTCTCGCGCCGGCGCGGGCCCGGAGGCCGGACCGACACCGCTAATCCGCTGGCCGCGCCAGTGGGCGTATGAGCGACAGCGAGGACCTCGCCTGGGAGACCCTGGGTGCACAGACGGTCTACTCCTGTGAAGGGTTCGACGTCGTCAACGAGGACGTCCAGTTCCCCGACGACACGGTCGCGAGCTACGACTCCGTCGCCGAGGGCGAGAGCGTGGTCGTCCTGCCCTTCACCGCGGACGGCGAGGTGGTCGTCATCGACGAGTGGCGCCACCCCGTCCGGCGGGTCAACCGCGGCCTCCCCGCGGGCGGCCTCGAACCGGACGACGACGACCCGGCCGACGCCGTCGCGCGCGAACTCGAAGAGGAGACCGGGTACGAACCGGGGTCAGTCGAACGGCTCACCACTGTCGAGCCCGCCAACGGCATCCTCGACTCGGTCTTTTACTACTTCGTCGCCCGCGACTGTACCCCGACCGGCCAGCAGAACCTCGATTACAACGAGGACATCCGCGTCAACACGACGACGTTCGACGACCTGGTCGCGGCGGCCCGCACCCACGACCTGCGCGACGGGCGCACGATGCTCGGTGTGCTGTACTACGCGCTGTTCGAGGACGACGCCTGAGACCCGGCGGGTGGTCAGTACCCCGTGGCCTCTCCCGAGGCGGGTTCGTCGATACCGGTGTCTTCTACGCCGACCACAACGAAGGGGGGCTCGTCGACCGGACCGACCCCGCCGCCCTCGGGTAGCCGCCGAACGCAACCCTTAGGCCCGGCGACCGGGAACTGGCGGTAATGCGCGACGTCTTCGAGGTCAGCCGCTACGACGCGGCCGGCCGGCTGGGCGAACTCGAAGTCCCGCGGGCCGGCGTCACCGTCGAGACGCCCGCGCTCTTGCCGGTCGTCAACCCCCACCTCCAGACGGTCGCGCCCGCGGCGCTCGAATCCGAGTTCGGCGCGGAGGCGCTCATCACCAACAGCTACGTCCTCTACGGCAGCGACGAGTTCCGCGAGCCCGCGCTCGCGGCGGGCCTCCACGAGGTGCTCGACTTCTCGGGGGCGGTCATGACCGACTCGGGCTCGTTCCAGCTGGCCGAGTACGGCGACATCGACGTGACGACCGCCGAGATCCTGGACTTCCAGGAGCGGATCGGCTCGGACATCGCGACGCCGGTCGACGTGCCCACGCCGCCCGACGCCGACCGCGAGCGCGCCGAGGCCGACCTGGCGACCACCCGGGAGCGCATCGACCTGGTGAGCGCGACCGACACCGGCGAGATGCTCGTCACCGCGCCGGTCCAGGGGTCGACCTACCCGGACCTCCGGGAGGCGGCCGCCGAGCACGCCGCCGCGTCGGGCCTGGACCTGTTCCCGGTCGGCGCGGTCGTCCCGCTGATGAACGAGTACCGCTACGCCGACCTGGTCGCGGTGGTCGCGGCGGCCAAGCGCGGCCTCCCCGAGAGCGCGCCGGTCCACCTGTTCGGTGCCGGCCACCCCATGATGTTCGCGCTGGCGGTCGCGCTGGGCTGTGACCTGTTCGACTCGGCCGCCTACGCCATCTACGCACGCGACGACCGCTACATGACCGTCCGCACCACCGAACACCTCGAAGACCTCTCGTATCTCCCCTGCTCGTGTCCGGTCTGTGCCGAGTACACTCCCGAGGACCTGCGCGGGCGCGCCGACGACGAGCGCGAGCGCCTGCTCGCGCGCCACAACCTCCACGTCTCCTTCGCGGAGATGCGCCGCGTCAAGCAGGCGCTCCGGCGGGGCGACCTGCTGGAACTCGTCGAGGCGCGGGCGCGGGGCCACCCCGCGATGGTCGACGGCTACCGCGCGCTGCTGGACCACGCCGACCGACTCGAGCGGACCGACCCTGTCTCGAAGGGCACCTTCTTCTATCTCTCGGCGGACAGCCCCCGCCGCCCGGAGGTCCGGCGCCACCACGACCGCCTCGACCGCCTCGAACCCGACGGGGAGTCGGTCCTGCTGACGGAGGGCAACCCCGCCGACGGCTTCGACGAGTGCTGGCGCGTCGCGCCGCCGTTCGGGCCGTACCCGCCGGCGCTATCCGACGCCTATCCGCTCACCGCCCAGGTCCCCGACCGCCTGGACGACGCCGCCTACGAGTGGGCCGCCGACGGCGTCCGGCGACTGGTCGCGGCCCACCCCGCCACCGAGTTCACGCTCGCACACGACGGCTGGCCCGCGAGCGCGCTCGACCGCGTCCCCGACCGCGTCGAACTGTGGACGCTCGGCGAGACGTAGACGGCGGTGGGTGAGCACGGGCGGTCTGGACCTGCCGTCCGTTCGACCGCAGGTCCCCCCTCTCAGCGTCGAACCACAACCCATACCTGCGCGCCCGGCGACCGGCGAGTATGCAACTGGGCGTCATCGGCCTGGGCCGGATGGGACAGATCGTCGTCGACCGCGTCACCGAGGCGGGCCACGACGTGGTCGCGTTCGACCTCGACGAGTCAGCGGTCGCGACCGCCGCCGACGCCGGCGCGACCCCCGCGGAGTCGGTGGTCGACCTGGCCGAGCGACTCGGTGCGGGCAAGCGGGTCTGGCTGATGGTGCCGGCCGGCGAGGCGGTCGACGCCGCACTCGACGACCTGGTGGGGGTCGTGGACGGCGAGGACGTCGTCGTCGACGCCGGCAACTCGAACTTCCAGGCCACACTCCGGCGCGCCGAGCGGACCGACGCCGCGTACCTCGACTGTGGCACCAGCGGCGGCCCCGCGGGCGCGGAACTGGGCTTCTCGCTGATGGTCGGCGGGCCCGAGTGGGCCTACGAGGAACTGACGCCCGTCTTCGACGCCGTCGCGACCGGGCCGGAGGGCCACGACCGCATGGGTCCCTCGGGGTCGGGCCACTACGTCAAGATGGTCCACAACGGCGTCGAGTACGCCCTGCTGCAGGCCTACGGCGAGGGGTTCGAACTGCTGGCCGAGGGCCGGTACGACCTGGACCTGGAGGCTGTCGCGCGCACCTGGAACAACGGCGCGGTCATCCGCTCGTGGCTGCTGGAACTGTGCGAGGAGGCCTTCCGCGAGGAGGGGTCGGACCTGGGGACCGTCGCCGACCACGTCGCCGGCGGGTCGACCGGCACCTGGACCGTCCAGGAGGCGCTCGAACAGGAGGTGCCGGTGCCGCTGATCTACGCGGCGCTTGCCGAACGCTTCGACTCCCGGGCGACCGGCGACGGCCCCGGCCGCTTCTCCCGGCGACTGGCCAACCGCCTGCGGTACGGCTTCGGCCGCCACGAGGTCCGTCGGCGCGAGTGAGAGCGCCCGCGGGGCCGCCACCGGCGCGCGAAAACCCGGAGGAGAGGAAGGTGGCTGGGAAGCGTCAGCTAGTTATACGGGCGTTCCAAAGCCCCAGTATGGTCGACCCAGTGAGTATCGCGCTCGGGGCGGCGCTGGTGCTCGTCGTCGTCGCGCTCCACTACGCCGAGGGGACCGGCTGGGAGCCGACGGGGGACATGTCCCAGGAGGTCCTCGAGAGACGGGCCGAGTCAGTCCCGGAGACGGAGTTCCCGGAGCCGATGAATCGGTCCATCGGCGGCGGCGGTGCGACGGGTGCCATCCCCGCCGGCGAGGCCGAGGGCGAACTCGGCGAGGCCGAGGAAGAGGAGGGAGACGAGGGCTTCGACCCGAGCGCCATCCCCGAGGACGAGGTCGAGTACTACGAGGTCGAGTTCGCCAAGGAGGGCGAGACCATCGAGGTTGCCAACAACGAGACCATCCTCGACGCCGGCGAGGACGAGGGCTGGGACCTCCCCTACGCCTGTCGCGAGGGCCAGTGTGTCTCCTGTTCCGGCCAGATCACGGACGGCCCCGCGGGCGAGTACATCCGCCACAGACAGAACGAAGCCCTCTTCGAGGACGACATGGAGGAGGGCTACTGTCTGACCTGCGTGGCCTACCCGACCGCCGAGTTCACCATCGAAACCGGCGAACAGCCCTGACCGTTCCTTTTCGAGCGTCTCAAAACGGTTAAGAGTCGGTACCCGCTACGCCGATACGAGGGCCCGTAGCTCAGTGGACAGAGTACTTGGTTCCGGACCAAGATGTCACGGGTTCAAATCCCGTCGGGCTCTCAGGATGGGTGCTGGTGGCGTATCTTCTCGGCGGTGACGCTGGGGACCGGCGTGCGACAGTCCCGGCAGAGCCACGTCGCCCTGACGCCGCCGGATTCTTTGACCATGTCCTGTTTGTACTCGATGGTCTTCCCGCAGGTACATCGGTAGGAAGACTGGGACATATGAGACGCAACGCGACCGACCGGAATAAATCATGCGGGGCCGCCGACGGCCCGGCGAGCACCCCCAGTAAATCTCCACTACCCGAGGATATATTGGCCGGTCCGGAAATAGTTCGCCCATGCTCTCTGACGCACAGAAACGCCGATTCGTGCGCGACGGCTACCTCCGCATCGAGGACGGGATGGACGCCGACCTCGTCGCGGAGGCCCGGGACCTGGTCGCCGATGCGGTGCCCGAGGACCTGGACGACCCGGCGGAGTTGGTCGGCGTCGGGCGGCGCTCGCCCGACCCCGAGGGCGAGGGGCCCTTCTCCACGATCAACGAGCGGTTCTACGACTACCTCTCGGAGCTCGTCGGGGACGCGCTCGTCGAGCCCGACGGGCCGGGGATGCAGTTCGCCCTCCGGTACCCGACCGAGGTCCGCCTCGGCGCACACCACGACCGCACGCCGGCGTTCGGCCACCTCGACGGCTACGGCCCGGGCTTCCGGGAGACCGGCGACTACAGCGCCTTCACCGCCGGGGCCGTCGTCTACTTCGACGACGTCGTCGAGCGGGGCGGCGGGTTCACCGTCTGGCCGGGCAGCCACCACGTCGCCGCGGACTACTTCTCGGAACACTCCCTGGAGAGCCCCGGCTACCACGGCCAGTTGCCCGCCATCGACGACGACGGCTGGGACTACACCCGCCGGCTCGACGAACAGGCCCGCTCCCGGGAGATCTCGGGCCCGGCCGGGACCGTCATCCTCTGGCACAACAAGCTGGTCCACGCCGGCGGCGTCAACCAGAGCCCGAACGTCCGCATGGCGGGCATCCAGCGGTTCAGTCGCGAGGACATCGACGACATCGTCGCGGACGCCGCCACCGACCCGTTCGGGTACTGGGACGGCCTCGCGGACGTCGACCCGGCCACGGATCCGGAGACCCCCTGAGGGGTCGGTGCTCGCGGCCGGAGGCGTTTTCGGGGTCTGAAACGCCGTGACGGGTTTATTTTCCGCGCGTCCGTGGAGCGTCGTATGCCCGTATGTCGAGCGACGACTTCTCTCTCCACACCGAGGAGTGCGAGCAGTTCGACGACGGGATGCCGACGACGAGCTTTCCCGACGAGGTCTCCTCGGTCGAGGACCTGGACTGCGAGTGCTGGGACGGTTTCGACTCGCTGGCCGAGGTCGAGTGAGGCGGCGCTGCCAGTTGCGTCGCCGGTATCGTCGTCTCCGGGGGAGTGATTTTGCGGCCGGTGGCCCCGTCGGACGCATGGGAGCACTCACGCTGGGCCGGTTCGAGGTGGGTTCACGCACGTCGGGAACGAGCGAGTGGATTTCGGCGACGTGGCGTTGCACCTCCCACTCTCCCGCAAGCGGATCGACGGAACCGGGTGAGGACCCGGCACACACCCCGGTAACACATAAACCGCTCCCGGTCGAAGGGGTGGCCACCGCGATGTCCCGGGCAACCATCCCCGACCTGTACGACAAGTACGAGGACGGCGTCCCGCTGACGATGCTGACGGCCTACGACGCACCCATCGCCAAGCAGGTCGACCGGGCCGGGGTCGACATGGTCCTCGTCGGCGACAGCGCCGGCGACAACCACCTGGGCTACGACGACACGCTCCCGGTCACGATGGCGGAGGCGCTCTCGAACACCGGTGCGGTCGTCCGCGGCAGCGAGGAGGCGTTCGTCATCGCCGACCTGCCGTTTCTCTCCTACGGCACCTCTCTGTCCGAGTCCGTCGAGAACGCCGGGCGCTTCCTCAAGGAGGCCGGCGCCGACGCGGTGAAACTGGAGACCGCCCCCTACGGCGAGACGACTATCGAGATCGTCGACCGCCTCACCGAACTCGGCATCCCGGTCCAGGGCCACGTCGGGCTGACGCCACAGCGCGAACACCAGATCGGCGGCGCGTACGTCCAGGGCCGGGACAGCGACACCTCGACCACCGAGGAGGCGCTGGTCGAGACCGCCCAGCGCCTCGAAGACGCCGGCGCCTTCTCGATAGTGCTGGAGACGGTCAGCGAACCCGTCGCGAGGGCGGTCACCGAGGCGGTCGACGTCCCCACCATCGGCATCGGCGCCGGCCGGTACGTCGACGGGCAGGTGCTCGTCATCTCGGACGTGCTCGGCCTCGGCGCGGAGCCGTACAGCCTCTCGAAGCAGTACGCCGACCTCGATTCGGCGATCCGCTCGGCCGTCGAACAGTACGTCGCGGAGGTGGAATCCGGG
>PXRP01000011.1 GCA_003021655.1 Halobacteriales archaeon QS_4_69_31 | reverse complement strand
CGTACCCATCCCGAACACGGAAGTTAAGCCCGCCAGCGTTCCGGTGAGTACTGGAGTGCGCGAGCCTCTGGGAAACTCGGTTCGCCGCCTGCCATTCATCCTCCGGCCCTCGCGGCCGGGTTCATCACCCTTGACCAGCGGCGGCGCTGGCCGGGGGTCGTCGTCGTTCCGGCAGTGGCAACGCTGCCCCCGGCGGGTTCCGATGGGCTTAAGCGAGCCAGCGAGGTACTAGCGCCTGCGCCAAGGTGGCAGAGTCCGGCCTAACGCGTCCGCCTGCAGAGCGGATCTTCGCCGGTTCAAATCCGGCCCTTGGCTCTAGCACGATACCCTACAGCCCAAGACGACTATGTCTTGGGTCTACCCACTTTTCCACAGCCACATCTATAGATACTGATAGAAACATCCCGTGGCCGATAGGAGGTACTCTTCGGGACTCCAATAGGGGCTTTGGTCATATCTCGCGGTCACTCGTCTGGAACGAGACCTCACGAGAGAAGTTCTCCTCCACCTCCTCGAAGACACTGTTCCACCGACCGGGCATATCCTCGGTGTCATACACGCCGTCGTTCGCTAGCTCCAAGAGCCGGACGGCTTCGTCATCGGTGAGGTTCTGAAGATTCAACTCCTCTACTACCCGTTCTCGCGCTCGTTCAGTATTCGCCTCGGGTACGTGCCTATGTACGTACTCACGTACATGCGCAGGTACGTGAGTGAGCACTCACCTGATGGTGTAGGCTAGTCGGAGTATTATCTAACGGAATTCGTTCAGCAGACGCGCCAACATATCCCTATTCGGGTAATACTGCGAGTGACTCGGCTACTTCGATTCAGCGTCGGACTCACTGCTCGCTTCGATAATCTCGGCCGCCACGTCCTTTACGTGTTGCTGGTGGGACGCCGGAGTCTGCACGCTTTGGGCCGCATCAAGTTGGTCGTTGACGACCGCATTCTGCTGCGGCCCCCACGTCTCCGGTGGCTCTGATTTGATGTATTCGACCCACCGCTTGATGCCCTCTATGCGCTGCTCACGGTTGCGTTCGTGCTTGGCGTTGAGATGTTCACGCGCGTTTGAGTCGCTCATATTCGTCTTCGACGTCGAGTCGCGTTACCCACTCTTCGAGGCGGGGCACACTAAGACTTTCTTCGAAGAGCGTGTAGAGGTGGACCGCATCCTCGATGTCCTTCTGTGCGCTGAGATGGAGTTTGTATGCGATCTGGAGTTCTAACGGTCCAATCGAAATCGCTTCGTCACCAATTCTGGCCGTGATAGCGTTTTCCAGGGACGTGCGGTCGAACTCGTCACGCGCGAACTTCACTTCGAGATGCGGTGTAATCTGGTCCTCTGGAGCGACCCAGATATTGTCGCCGTTATCGAGCATCTCGTGCATCGAAGAGAGCGGCATCGCCGGTCCCCAGAAACCCTCTTCGTCGAGTGTCTCCGCGAGTTCGTCTACAGTCTCCTCGTCGATCCGTTCGATAAGGACGTTGACGTCTTCGGTAGACCGTGCCCGGCCAGCGAGAATGGAGACGTATCCCGCGGTGTAGACGTGCTCGATGTCGAACTGCCCGAGAATCTCGGAGAATCTGATCGTTAGCTCGTCGAGCTGATTCGGCTCGCGTTCGACGACGAGCGTTCCATTCCGGAGCTCGATACCGCCCGTAGATGTTCGTCAGCAGGTGACCGCATAAATCGTCGGGAAGGGCGGTGTCCGAGTCAACTCATCCGATCCGCTCAATTGACTCAAGGCCGGGAACCTCGGCGAGCCGTCTCCTCACCTCCGTCTCAGTCATCGTCGTGGTCCAGCGAAGAGTGATGCCGACGGTGATGGCCGTTGCCGAAAGCTTCGGAGCAATACCGTGCATCTCGTCAACCGTGACGGTATCGGTGTTCTCGGCCCGCGAGAGACGCTTCTCGGCATCGGTGACGAGACCGCTGTCTGCGCCACATGGGATGCGGATCATGACGATAGCAGTCGTCGTCGGTTCGGGGTCGTTGTCACTGGAGATTGCCATGATGTCACCTCTGCTGAAGAGCGTCGCTCGGGCTATCTGATTCACGAGCTGCGCTCCGAGTGCGCGAGGGGCGATTCGAACGCCCGTCTCGGTCGTGGCACGACCGCGTGATAACGAACCCCTCGCGCGAGCGCATGAGAGAGATGGAGATGAAGAAAGTTCGAGTCCTCACGGCTCTTGTACGCTAAGGTCTAAGCGCGCTCCGTTTCAAATGTAGGCTGAAGTGCCCGAAGGCGCTGGGGCGCGAGTAAAATCATGTTCAAATCTAAATCGGAGAATCGCAGGAAAATCGCTGTAAGGCGTAGCCTCCTTGCGGATCTTCTCCGAGGAAATTCGCCATGCCGCCTCCCGGATTTGAACCGGGGACAGCTCGATCTTCAGTCGAGTGCTCTCCCAGTCTGAGCTAAGGCGGCGCGTCTCGCAGTCCGACCACAGAGGAAAAAAGGGTTACGAAAGTCAGACCGCCGGACGCGACACCGCTCAGGGGAGAAACAGGTCGGCGGCGTCGTACCCGGTTCCGCAGTCGTCACAGGTGTAGGTCGTTCCGTCTTCGGTGGAGACGTGGCCGCCACATCCCGGACACTCCGAACCGTCTATCATGCACCTCCCTCGCTCGCCCGCACTCAAATCCGTTTCGCCGGCGGGCCGGCGACTGCGCCGGGTTGGCCCGACCGCCGGAACGCGGCGTCGTCCGACACGAGAGAGGTGACCGTTCCGGCGTCGACGACCGGCAGGGGACACAGCGACGCCACCGTCGCGTGACCGACGGGCGTGCTCTGGGGCCCCAACGGAGTGACGGCCAACCCACCGGGGGGTCCGGACGGTGACAGCAGACACACGGGCCGCCGGGCGCGTCGCTTACCGGCAGAGCAGGAGGGAGCGTCACCGCCGGGGACAGTCACACTTTTGCCTGCACAAACCAACGCGCGACATGGTCGAATACGCGGAGGACTACCACGCCAGTGCGAGAGCGACCGCCGACGGCGACAGCTGGGCGACCGAATCCCGCGGGCAGTTCGAGGTCGGCATCCCGCCGGAGTTCGGCGGCGAGTTCGACGGCCCGGCGCCGGAGAACTACTACGCGGTCGCGCTCACGAACTGCTACGTGGCGACGTTCACGGTGATAGCCGACAACTCGGACCTCGAGTTCGAGGAGCTGGTCGCCGACGGGACGCTGAGACTGCGCCCGGACGACGGAACGACCGCCGTCGACTCGTTCGAACTCGCGGTCGAGTTGCACACCGGCGCGGCGACCAGGAAGACCGACGTGATACTCGAACGGACCCGCGAACACTGCTTCATCCTCGATTCGGTCGACTTCGAGGTCGCCGTCGACTGGACGGTCGTGACGGAGTGACCCGGCCGCATCCGAGGGCGTGACCGGACGACCCGCCCACGGCGGCGAGCACCCGTCTGCAGGCGCGGCCGGCCTCGGCCGGCGGGGCCCCGGAGCGGTACGGACCGGTCCCGAGAGATACCGCGCCCTGGACCCGGCGGCGAGTGTACGCCTTTTTGTCGGCCCCGTGTGACACCGCCGCCATGGACCGACGGGTTCAGCGGGGGCTGACGGTCGTGCGCGCTATCGTCCACGAGGTGCGCACCGAGCGCATCACCTTCATGGCCGGCAGTATCGCCTACAACGCGTTCGTCTCGCTGTTGCCGCTCCTGTTGCTGGTGCTGGCGGTCGTCTCGGCGCTGGGGCGGCCGGGGCTGGAACGGGGGATCATCGCGCTGGCGCGGGCGGCGCTGACGCCGGGCGCCGCCGACGCGCTCGTGGCCGAACTCCGGTCGACCTCCGCCGGCGTCTCGGTGCTGGGCCTTGTCGTCCTCGTGTGGGGGACCCTGCGCATCTTCCGCGGTCTCGACACAGCCTTCTCGGACATCTACGAGTCGGAGGCGCGCAACACCATCCTCGACCAGTTCCGCGACGGCGCCCTCGTGTTCGTCTGTGTCGCTGCCACCATCGTCATCGCGGCGCTGGTCGAACGCTCGGTCGGCTTCCGGGGCCCCGCCGGCTGGGCGGTCGGCCGACTCCTCCTCGTGGTCGGGCTCGGGGTGGCGCTCTGTCCGATGTACTACGTCTTCCCCGACCAGCCGGGGATGCTCGCCCGGGAGGTCCTGCCCGGCGTGGCCTTCGCCGCGGTCGGGCTGACGGCCTTCGAGTCGCTGTTCCGGCTCTACGTCCAGGCCGGGAGCGCCGCCTCCTCGGGGGACGTCCTCGCCGGCGTGCTCGTGTTCATGGCCTGGCTGTACTTCAGCGGGCTGGTGCTGCTCGTCGGCGTCGCCGTCAACGCCGTCCTCTCGAACCGGAGCCGGGACATCGACATCCGGCCGGTGTTCGACGGGGTGCCGGGCGGGGCGGGCCGGGACGACGAGGCCGCCGACCGGCAGGTCGACCGCAAGGCGCTCGTCGACGGCGTCGAGCGCCTCCGGAAGTGCCTCCCCGCCGCCGACACGGTGACGGTCACCGTCGACGGGGAGTCGGTCTCGCTGCCGCCGCCCGACCAGGTGTCGGTCGACCTCGACACCTCGCGGCTGCCCTTCGTCTCGGACTCGGTCCGTGTCGAATTGCGCTGGTCGCCCGGCGACCGGCGGTGACCGCCCCCGAGACGGCGTTCCTGCATCGGCTCACCGAGAAAATGGACGTCGCGAGACAGCGTTTCTCGTCGGCGCTGCGGGCTATCTGAGCGCCCTCACACGGCGTGAGTTGAGCGGTCGGCTACGAGGGGCCCGTCCGCCCGGACCACTGTCCGACCATGGCCGGCGAGGACAACTCCTCGCCGGGCTATCACGACAAGGGACGGTTGTGGGCGATCGGCTACCTCCAGGGGTTGCGCGACCAGTACCGCTCGATGTCGACTTGATCTCCGCCGCTACAGGTCGATCTCCGCGGCGTACCCCGCCGCCCGGGCTTTCTCTTTGGCCCGTTCGATGACGTCGGTTTTGGCCCGCGTGTACTCCCCGACGTCCTGGGGGTATCGCTCGGCCGCACGGCGCTTGACCGCCGCGTACTCGTCGCGGTGGTCGGGGTGGTCGCGCAGGTACTCGCGGAGCAGCAGGTAGTTCTCGACCGCGGCCTCGCGCGGGCGAACGTGGACGTTGTACTCCTGGCCGTCCTCGTCGGTGCGCGTGTGTTCGACCCATGGTCTGTCCCCGCGCTCGTCACAGAGCGGCCAGCCGTGCTCGTCGAGGCGGTCGCTCACTCGCCAGGCCGTTTCCATGTCCGGGACGACCGGGCAGATGTCGACGATGGGTTTCGCGGCCAGGCCCGGCACGGACGTGCTCCCGACGTGCTCGATACGCAGGACCAGGTTGCCGACGACCGGCGCTATGCGCTCGCGTTCGCGCTCGAAGCGCTCGGGCCACTCGGGGTCGTAGTCGACGACCTCGATGGTGCAGTCGGGCATGGGTCCGCCGGATCGTTCCCCGGGGCTAATAAGTTTTCTTTACTGTCGGCCTACTCGCCGGCGTACTTCGACCGGTTCCGGGACGGCGACCGTCGGTGACTCGGACGACAACCGTGGCGACGGCAACGGCTACGGGAACTGACCGGGCCGCGACGGTCAGCGACACGAGAGTGTGCCGGCGACCGCCGGTAGCGGCCACGGAGGACGGCGAGCAGGCGGGCGGTCTCAGACTCGCACGACGGGCGCGTCCAGCCAGTCAGCGGCCGCCTCGGGCGTCTCGAAGCGGTCGCAGGCGAGCACGACCGGTGCGCGCAGGTCCGCCACCCTGGCGACCGCGAGCGCGGCCGCCACGGGGTCGGCGTCGAACGGGTCGCGGTCCGGGGAGTCCGGGCGCGACGGGGCCGGCTCCGCCGGCCGCGACCGGCCCCCCTCCGCGGGGAGTGCGTCGAGCGCCCGCTCGAACTCGTCTTCGAGGCGGTCGACGAGGTGGGCACGGGCCGCGCGTTCGAGGTTCGCGGCCCGGTCCTGGAGTCGGCGGCGCCGTTCGCGGGCATCGCGCGCCTCGCGGGCGCGCTCCTCGGCGCGGTCGAGCGCCTCCCGGGCGGCCGCGCGCTCGGTCTCGGCCTCCGAGAGCGCCCGCGCGGCCTCGGTCAGCTCGGCCTGGACCTCGTCGGGGTCGTGGCCGGCCTCGCGCGCGGCCTGGACGCGCCCGCGGAGCGTCGCCACGCGCTCGCGCAGGCGCTCGACCTCGCGTTCGGTGCCGGCGAGTCGCCGCCGCGCGGCCGCCGGGGAGACTCCCGCCTCGGCCCCGGCGTCGGGGACCGACAGCCCGGCGAGTTCCTCGCGGACGCTCGCGACCGCCTCGTCATGTGGGGCCGCGAGCCCGCGCGACCGGGCGGCCGCGGCCAGCGCCGTCCGGGTCGACAGCCCCATCCCCGGGCGGACGACGCCGACGTACTCGTGGACCGGCTCCGGCTCCGGACAGTCGACGTCCACGGGGCCCGCGCCGCCGCGGACGGCACGCCCGACCGCCTCGGGGTCGAGGCCCCGCTCGTCGTCATGCCCGTCGCCACCACGCCCGTCGTCGCTACGCTCGGCGTCGTCACGCCCGTCGTCGCCACGCTCGTCGCCCGCCGTTGGGTCCAGGTCCGGGTCCGCGGGTGTGCCCACGTTCGAGAGGTTGAGCGCGCGACCGGCGTAGGTCGTCCCGTCGACTGCGACCCGGACCGCGCGGTCCGGCGACGCGGACTCGCCCTCGGTCGTCGTCCGGTCGGCCGTGCTCTCGCGGGTCATAGGTCGCTGTTCCGGAGGGTGTCGGGGTCGGGGTGGTCCGTTCCGCTGGCGAACGCAGTGTACGGGAGCGCGGGGTCGTCGCGGGCCTCGTAAGCCGCGGCGGCCTCGCGGACCGCCTCGTCGAGGGCCTCGAACTCGTTGAACGGTTCGGTCCGCTCGACCTGGACGTCGCCGCCGTGTTTCTCGCGCAACCGGAGCGCCTGGAAGGCGGCGAACTCGGTCTCGCGGAGGAGCGCGACCCGGCCGAACCGGCGGACGACGGTCTCCTCGTGTGCCCGGCAGACGTTCCGGAGGGTCCCCCGCGCGTCCCGCGAGTAGGCCACCACCAGCAGCACTGCGCGGTGGTTCGACCGGCGCGGAAATAAAAGTGACGGCGGGTTGTCACTGCCCGAGCAGTCGTCGTTTCCGGATACGTGCGTCGCCGTCGCCGAGCGTGACGACGCCGTCGAACACCGAGGCGATGCTGTCGACGGTCTCGGGGTCGTGGGCCGTCGGGTCGATGTGGAAGTGCGCGCGGGCGTTGGCGGCGTAGAACTGGCCGGTGATCGTGTGGATGAACTCGTAGGCGGTCTCGAGTTCGACGTACTGGAGCATCGCGGTCAGCGAGTCGAAACAGACCGCGAGGTCGCCGTCCCACGCCGAGAGGGACTCGCCGATCTCGATGCCCAGTCCCGTGAGGTCGCTCGCCGACGGGAGCGTCTCGACGGCGGCCCATTCGACGTCGACGGCCTCGTTCGTGTCGCCGACGGCGACGACCGCCGCGTCGCGCGGCCGGCCGTCGGTCTCTGCCGACCACTGGTCGACGCAGGCGCGGGCGTCCCGGCGGAAGGTGACCCAGAGCACGCTCGTCTCGGCCGGGTCGTCCGCCAGCAACAGGTCGCTACAGACCTCGCGCTCGTCGCCGCTGAGCGACGGCGCACAGACGAGCACGGTCCGCGCGCCCGCGAGGTTGGTTGCGATGTCGGTCATCTCCTCGTTCGGGTCGGTGTACCGGCGGCGCGGACAAAACCCTTCCCTTCCCGAGTGCCGGCGGCCGCCGACCGACCCCGCGGACGCCGGTGCGCGTCCGTCCACCCCACACGCCCCACCCACCCGCTGGCACGACGGCCGAGTCGTCGACCGCGCGCCGCTGTGGAACGCTCGTGCCCGTACGCCCGGTGTCGGGGAGCGCAGTCACGGACGCCACGGGAGCCCGGCGGGCAGGCCCCCCCCACAGCCCGCCGCCTGCCGACGATATATACGCTCCCCGCCCGACGGGCCCGTATGGAGTACACCACACTCGGCTCCACCGGAATGGAGGTCTCGAAGGTCTGTCTGGGCTGTATGAGTTTCGGGAGCGGGGACGACTGGATGCTCGACGCCGACGAGGGACGGGCCCTCGTCGAGCGCGCCATCGACCTCGGGGTCAACTTTTTCGACACCGCGAACACCTACTCCGCGGGCGAGAGCGAGGAGATACTGGGGGACGTCCTCGCGGACTACGACCGCGACCAGCAGGTCGTCGCCACGAAGGTCCGCTTCCCGGGCGCGACCGACCACCGCAACGCCCGCGGCCTCTCGCGCAAGACCATCGAGCAGGAACTCGAACACTCCCTTGACCGCCTCGGGATGGAGACCGTCGACCTCTACCAGGTCCACCGCTGGGACTACGAGACGCCCATCGAGACGACGTTGCGGGCCTTGGACGACGCCGTCGCCCGCGGGGCGGTCCGGCATATCGGCGCCTCGTCGATGTGGGCCCACCAGTTCCAGCGCGCCCTCGCTGTCGCCGACCGAGAGGGGCTGGCCAGCTTCGAGACGATGCAGAACCTCTACCACCTCGCCTACCGCGAGGAGGAACGCGAGATGTACCCCGTCTGCGACCGCGAGAACGTCGGCGTCATCCCCTGGAGTCCGCTGGCCGCGGGCTACCTGGCCCGCCCCCACAAGGCCTTCGACGCCACCACCCGCGGCGAACACGAGAAAGACGACGCGGGCGTCCCCTACCACGAGGGGCCGGGGAGCGAGAAGATCAACCGCCGCGTCGCGGAACTCGCCGAGGACGAGGGCGTGACCATGGCCCAGGTCGCGCTGGCCTGGCACTTCCAGAACGACACAGTCGACGCGCCCATCGTCGGCACCTCCAGTATCGAGCACCTCGAATCGGCTGTCCGCGCCCTGGACGTCTCGCTCTCTGACTCGGACGTCGAGTACCTCGAAGAACCGTACCACCCCGTCCCCGTGTTCGGTCACGAGTGAGGGAGTGGTGTTGAGTTCAGCGAGTCGGGTGAGAACAGCAGCAGGGACATCTTTTGACCAAACGCCACCAGTGCGGGCGACCCGGCTCATATTAGCCGGGCCGACCTACGGGGGTGTATGAGCGACGCCACGCAACGACCGCTCGTCCGCGACGCAGCCGACATTGAGGCCGAACCCGTCGACGCCGCCGAGGGGCTCTCGAAGGCCGTCCTCGTCGGCGAGGAACACGGCGCACCCACCCTCGCGCTCCGGCGGTTCACGCTCGCACCCGGTGCCGAGGTACCCAAACACACCAACGAGATCGAACACGAACAGTACGTTCTGTCCGGCGAATACGTCGTCGGCATCGGGGACGAGGAGTACATCGTCTCGGCCGGCGACGCCCTGCACATCCCCGCGGGCACCGTCCACTGGTACCGCAACGAGAGCGACACCGAAGGGTCGTTCATCTGTGCAGTCCCGACCGGCGACGATAGCATCGAACTCGTCGAGGACCCGGAGTGAAGAACCGTCTAGAGCCTAGGCCGGGATTTGAACCCGGGCTCTCGTCCTTACCAAGGACGCGCTTTACCGCTAAGCTACCCAGGCGCGTTCGCTCGTAACCTCGATTCGTCTTTAGGCGTTTCGATTCGGGGTGTGGTCAGTCGTCGCCCGACGTGGCGACGCCGCTGGTGTGGCGGGCGAGTTCGCCGACGGTGGCGTCGGAGAACAGTCCGTCGGCGAGCGGCAGCGGTCCCTCGTCGGCCAGGCTGGCGGCGTACTCGCGCAGCGAGTCCGAGGCCGCGCCGCCGACGGCGGTCGTGCCGGCGACGGCAGCGAGTTCGAACACGTCCCGTTCCAGGTTCCGGTCGAGCGACGCGTCGCCCTCGGCCCGGCGGGTCGTCTGGTCGCTGCCGAACGCCTGGACGGTCGCGACGGCGTTGCCGGCGGCGTCGGTGCGCGCGAGCAGGTAGAACCCGCGGGCGACCATGATGTCGGCGACGAGGATCGCCATGTCGACGTCTGTCAGGTCCGTGGCCTCGACCGGCGGCGACGCGGCGTTCTCGGGGGGCGAGCCGGGATCGACCTCCGCGGCGTCGCCGGCGCCGTCGGTGAGCGACCGGGCGCGCTCCCAGGGCGGGTCCTGGGCGAGCGCCCGGGTGAGCCGGAGCCCCTCGTAGATGAGCTGGACGCCCGCTCCGCGCTCGGCGGCCGCCTCTGCCGGGAAGGTGGACGGTCCGGTGTCGTCGCCGGTCGCGTCGGCGGCGGCGCGGGCACTGAGCATCGCCAGAACACCGGGTGCCATCGAGCCGTCGTCGAGCCGCGAAAGACCTTTGGAAACCACATACCTGCCACTCATGAACCGCAGACGAGAGAACGGACGCCGTCCGTCAGTGCGCCGACCGCCCGAGGTCTCCGCCGCCACCGGCCGCCATACTCCTGGCAGGACGCGCCGACCCCGGTCAGCGACGGCCCGCGTGCGGTGGTCGCCGTGGTCGAGACCGCGACGACGGCGACCGTGGGGGAACGATGAGCGGCGAGCGGAGTTCCCTCCCTCGTGGTGTCCGCGGTGGTGCGGCCGGACGCCGGTCGTGTGACGCCCTCTCGGGACCGAAACGGTTGAAAGCCCGGGTCACCGAGTAGGGGTAGATGCCGGAGTGTGACTACTGTGACGCCTCCTTCGGGGACGAGGATGCCTACCTCGCCCACCTGGCGGCCGAGCACAAGGGGGAACTGAGCGCGATAGACCAGCGCCGCGTCCGGAATGACGAGGGCGACGAGGGGGGCGGACTCCCCGTGGGGCCGCTCGTCCTGGTCGGGCTCCTGGTCGTCGCGGGCGGGCTCGTCGTCTGGGTGACCTTCTTCGTGGGGAACGGCGGGTCTGGCGGAAACGCGGCACCCTTCCAGGACGACATCCAGCAACCCAGCAACGTCGGGAGCGTCCACTACCACGGCCCGATGACGGTCGTCATCGGCGGCGAACAGCTGGATCTGGGCCGTGACCGCTTCCAGGTCGGGTCGACCGGCGACCGCGCCTTTCACTTCGAGGGTGGCGACGGCTCCCAGTATCACGTCCACGCCCAGGGCGTGACCCTGGAGTACGCACTCGAATCGCTCGGGATCGGCGTCACCCCGGATGCGGTCGCGTTCGACGGCGAGGTCTACGACGAGAGCGACGGCGATACGGTCGTCTACGAGGTCACCGGCGAGGAGGTCGACCCCGAGTCGTACGTCCTCCAGCCCGACGACGAGGTCCGCGTCGTCGCCAACGGGTCTGGCTGACTGGGGGTCCACCGGCGACGGTCAGTACAGCGGGTCGGGGCCGGGTGGCGCGTTGCGCTTGTGCTCGCTGGCCTCGTAGAGCGCGCGCACCTCTTCGACCACGCGCTCGTCGACGCCGAGTTCGCGGGCGGTCGCCGACGCCGACAGCCCCCCTTCGACGTGGAGCGCGAGGACCGAGTCCAGCGTCGGGTAGTCCATCCCGAGTTCGGCTTCGTCGGTCTGGCCGACCCACATCTCGGCGCTGGCGGTCTTCTCGGTCAGGTCCGCGGGGACACCGACGTGTCTGGCGAGCTGGCGGACCTGCCCCTTGTAGAGGTTGGCGATCGGGTGACAGTCGACTGCGCCGTCGCCGTACTTCGTGAAGTAGCCCACGAGGGCCTCGCTGCGGTTGCCGGTGCCGATGACCAGCGCGTCCTCGTGGTTGGCGACGAGGTAGTTGAGGACGGCTCGGGTTCGCACCCGGAGGTTCCCGGTCGCCAGCTGGTCGTCGGCGGCGTCGGGGTAGGCGTCGAGAAACGCCTCCACGATGGGTTCGATGGCGACCGCGTCGTACTCGACGCCGAGCAGTTCGCTGGCGACGCGCTCGGCGTCAGACATGTTCTCCGAGCGGTTGACCTCGCTGGGCATCACCAGCCCGTGGACGTTCTCGGCCCCGACGGCCTCGACCGTGAGGTGCGAGGTGAGCGTGCTGTCGATCCCACCCGAGAGCGCGACCACGGCCCGGTCGACGCCGGCGGCCTCGAGCTGGTCGCGGATGAACGCCGTGATGTGTTCGCGGTGTGCCTCCAGTTCCGACTCCGACAGCCCGAAATCCAGCGTCTCGTCGGCGGTGACGAGTCCCTCCGTAATACTCATGAACGCCCGTTCGGCCTGGTGAGACTAATATCCTCTTATCGGGGCGACACCTGGACGTGCGTACATCCGGGGCGCGTCGGCCGGACCCGGCGGGCGTGAGCAGAAGCGCTACGTTCAAGTGAGAGCGAGCGCCACGTACGTGTGGGAGAGGGCCGTCATTGCCCGGCGCGCGCCGTTGGTCCAGTGGTAGGACATGAGCTTCCCAAGCTCATAGCCCGGGTTCAATTCCCGGACGGCGCAGTCTGATACCGTCGCCCTATGGCGGTTTTCGGTGGTCTTCTAAGGAGAAATGAGCATGACCGCCAAAGCTTATCATCCGGGTTGCGTTAGCGAACCCGGTGCTG
>PXRP01000010.1 GCA_003021655.1 Halobacteriales archaeon QS_4_69_31 | reverse complement strand
ACGGCGCCGTGGTCGCCGACTTCCGCGGCGTCACGCACGTCACGGTCCACCCGGACGGCCGGATCGAGACCGGGATGCCGCTCCACGAGTTCGCGGGCGACGCCGACAGGCTGGTCTTCGACCACGACGCCGGGGAGTTACACGTCGAGCGCGAGGACGGCAGGTACACGTTTCGACGGCCCTGAGAGTCTCTCCGTACCGAACCCGGAGTCACGAGTGCACGAAATCGTGAGTTGCACGGAGCGACCCAAAAAAATCGGGGCACCCGTCCAGAATCGGACCGCGTGTTCGATGGCGGACAGAACCGGATCCCTCCCGGAGAGGCTGAGGGCATTCATACTGCCGGACACAAGTACGTGAACGTGCTCGTCGACGTTCGGGGACATGAATCTCGAAGACCCCGAAACAGTCACCGAAGCGGTGGCATCACTTTTGTCCGACAGTACCAGAGTGTCGGGCCCCGGCGTCCGGTCCCGGCGGGTCACGCGTTCTCAAAATTGATACATCGGGGGTGTCGTTTAAGCATCGAACGGCCTGTTCTATCGCTTGGCATGGCAGATTCTGTCGGATTCGAAGAGCCGACACGCACCGATGCGGTAGATCTCGTCTACCCGTCCGAGGAGGGGGACGACACGAAATCCGGGATCGACTACCTGCTCGAAGGGTTCCGCAGCGAGCATCCGGAGGTCACCATCGAGTTGAACATGGTCTCGGCGGACATCGCGGACCTCGAAGTCAAAACGCGGATCCTCCGTCAGCTGTCACCGGACATGTGGATGCAGTGGCCGGGACAGAACCTCCGGCCGTTCCTGGAGGCGGACCTGCTGATGGACCTCTCGGACGTCTGGGAGCGGGGCGGGCTGGCGAGCCACTTCAGCGAGGGCGCCCGCCGTGTCGTCAGCTTCGACGGCACGTACCGCGCGCTTCCGATGACGCTTCACCGCGCGAACGACCTCTTTTACAACCCCGCGCTCCTCGAACGGGCCGGCGTCTCGCCGGACCGACTCTCCTCGCCCGCGGAGTTCCTCGAAGCGTTAGAGACAATCGAGCAGGAGACGGACGCGAGCGGGATGGCGCTCCCGATGCGGAACCCGTGGCCGGTCCTGCAGGTGTGGGAGACCGTACTCCTCGCCGAACACGGCCACGACGTGTACCGGGCCGTGACCAGCGGCGGCGCGCGGGCGAACAGCCAGGCGGTCCGGGACGCCCTGGAGTGGATCGAGCGGTTCATCGAATTCACCCCGGAGGGCGCGGTGTACAGTTCGCTGATGGACGCCTGTTACCAGTTCATCGACGGGGAGGTGGCGCTGTTCCCGCAGGGCGACTGGCTCAGCGGGATCCTCGAGGCCGAGGGGATGCACTACCGCGACGGCTGGGAACACGCTCCCTTCCCCGGAACCGAGGGATACTACGTCGTCGTGATGGACGCGTTCGTCGTCGCGAGCGACACCGCGAACCCCGCTGCCACGACGACGTTCGTCGAGTACGCGGCCAGCGAGGAGGCCCAGGTCGCGTTCAACCGGAGCAAGGGGTCGATCCCGCCCCGGACCGACGTCTCGACGGAGGAGTTCCCCCCGTTCCTCCAGAGCCAGCAGCGAGCGTTCACCCGGTCCAGCGAACAGCCCTTCTCGACGGCGCACGGCCTGGCCGTCACGCCGACCCAGTTCGTCGAGCTGAAAAGCACCATCGCGACACTCCTCGTCGAGCGCGACGTGGACCGGGCGGCACGGCAACTGGTGGAAGTCCTCGACGCCTGATATCCACCGCGCGCGCGAGGCGTTCGCCGCGAATATCGGGGCCCGGTCAGTCGTCGTCGGCCAGCGACTCCTCGCCGCCGTCGGCGAAGACGTCCTCGACGACGGGGTCCTCGGCAACCGTGTCGGTCCCGGTGTCGTCGGCCGCCCCGGTCGGTTCTCCCTCGGGGTCGGCGACGTACTCCTCGTTGACGACCCAGCCGCCGTCGCCGTCCCGGACCATGTACTCGCCGTAGAAGGGGACGCGCTTGGCGACGGTCTCGCGGAAGGTCTCGCGGATCTCGGCGCGGGTCATCTCGCCCATCGGCCGGAGGTCGTCGGTGCGGTTGAGACACCCCTTGAGATACCCCTCGTGGGTGACACGCACCCGGTGGCAGTTCGCACAGAACGTGGGGTTCTCCACGGGGTCGACGATCTCGACCATGCCCGCCAGCGATTCGTCGACCGCGGCGTCGTCGTCGCCGAGGCCGGGCACGTCGGCGGCGTCGACGCCGTCGGGCGTGACCCAGTAGCGCCGGCGGTTGTGCATCTCGCGGTTCTCGACGTGGGCGGCCTGGTCGGCCAGCCAATCGTGGACCCGGCCGATGTCGATGGCCCACTCCGGGTGGCCGGCGATCTCGGGCATGTACTCGATGAGCTGGAGCCTGAGCCCCTCGTTTTCGGCGACGTGGTCGACCATTTCGGGGACGTAGCCCGCGGTCTGTTCGAAGACGACCATGTTGAGTTTGACCGGCGCCAGCCCGGCGTCAAGGGCGGCGTCGACCCCCTCCATGACGGCGTCGTAGGCGGCGGCCTGGGTGACCTGCTTGAACGTCTCCCGGTCGAGGGCGTCCTGAGAGATGTTGACCCGTTCGAGGCCGGCCTCGACCAGGTCTCCGGCGCGCCCGGGGAGCATCGTCCCGTTGGTGGTCATCGAGACCTCCATCCCGTCCGGGGCGCGCCGGACGATCTCCTCGACGTCCTCGCGGAGCAGCGGTTCGCCGCCGGTGAACTTCACGGCGCCGACGTCGAATTCGCGGACGACCTCCAGAAAGCGGACCACGTCGTCGGTCGACATCTCGTGGTCGCGGGGCGCCATCGGCCCGCGCGTGTCACCCAACCCCTCGTTGTGGCAGTAGACGCAGTCGAAGTTACACCGGTCGGTCAGCGAGACCCGAACGCCGGTGACCTCGCGCCCGAACTCGTCCGCGAGCATACCACTACGTTCCGCCCGCCCGGTAATAAGACCCATGGCCGCACCCGCGAGGGGCCCACGCCGGTTCACGCGAGGCCGAACAGAAGGCCACGGTTTTGCGGCCGACGACAGCCATATCCGTGCGTGGCACACAGTACCACGACGTGTCCCCCGAACGTCGATTCCCCGACGGCGCTGACGGCCCTCCCGGCGACGAGAGAGCCGACGTTGCGGACGCGGCCGATATAACGGGCGAGGTGGACGCGGCCGACGCGGCAGAGCCGGCGGAGGCGGCGGCCAGCGAGGCGTTCCAGGCGCTGGGCGGCGAGACGCGGGTCGGCGTCCTCAGGACGCTCGCCGACGGAGAGCCGCGAGCCTTCTCGGAGTTGTTCGCGGCCAGCGACGAGGACACCTCCGCGGGGTTCGCCTACCACCTCCGGCAACTGGCCGGCCGGTTCGTCCGCCAGCGTGACGACGACCGCTACGAACTCACCGACGCCGGCCGCGCCGCCGTCCGCGCCGTCGAGTCCGGCGCGTTCACCGAGCGCGTCGAACGCGACCCGGTCGGACTCGGGGAGGACTGCCCGCTGTGCGGGGAGCGCGCACTCGTCGCGAGCGTCACCGACAACGTCAGCGAGGTCGCCTGCGAGTCCTGCGGGGCGGTGCTGATGGGGCTGTCGCTGCCGCCCAGCGGCTACGCGGACCGCGACGAGGAAGCCCTGCCCGCGGCGCTGGACGCCACCTTCCGCCGCCGCGTCGGGGCCTTCGCCGACGGGGTCTGTCCGGACTGTGCCGGGGCCGTCGAGGCGACGACCGACGCGGTCGTCCCGGCGGAATTCGACGGCGCCGGCACGACCGCCGGGTCGGAGGGCGACAGCGCGGACGGCGTCCTCGGCGACGACCCTGTGGCGGTCCAGGCGGCGTTCGCGTGCGAGACCTGTCGCGCAGGGCTGCGGTGTCCGGTCACGCTGACGGTGCTCGACCACCCGGCTGTCGCCGCCTTCTACCACGACCACGACCGGGACCCCGGCGAGCGGCCGGTCTGGAACGTCGGCGACGAGTGGCGCGAGTCACTCGTCTCCCGGGAGCCGTGGTGTGTCCGGGTGAGCGCCCAACTCGACGGCGAGGCCCTGTTCGTCTACGTCGCCGACGACGGCACGGTCCTGGGCCATCGACGGGAAGCGGTCGCGGCCGTCGACGCCACGGGCGGTGACGACCGGGGCGGCGACGACGACCCCGACGGCGGGGAGTCACGGCCGGTTGGCCGGCCGGAAGCGCACGAGGAGGCCGGCGTCGACGCCGACGAGGACGGGCTCGACCACGCCGCGGCGACCGACGGCGCGACGGCCTGAACCCGCACCCGGGCATCTGGCTCGGCGAGATGCTCGTCATCGTTCCGGTGAGCCTGGCCAACGCCTACTTCTTCGATACGTTCTCGGCCCGTTTCGACGCCCGGAAGGCCTCACCCGCGGGCGCCGCCTTTTTTCTGTTTTTCGGCCTCGACACCTTCCTGGTTATCTTCACCGATTTCTCCGTGTGGGAGACGCTCGTGGGCGCGATTGGGGCCGCGCTCTGACCGGCGCTGATCCTGTGGAAGCTTTCCCTCGGTCGTCGTGGCGCCGGACAGGGGTCCCGACGCGGCCGGCGACCGTCACGCAAAAGCGGGTTCGGTCGCAAGCCCACGCCGATGACGACCGGCGAGGAGTCCGCAGTCGAGGGGCCCGACGAGCACCTGCCAGCGGACGTCGACGCGGTCCGGGAGGCCCTGGTCGCGTGGTACGAGGACGACCACCGGGCGTTCCCCTGGCGCGAGACCGACGACCCCTACGAGATCCTCGTCTCGGAGGTGATGAGCCAGCAGACCCAGTTGGGTCGGGTGGCCGAGGCCTGGGAGGCGTTCTTAGAGCGGTGGCCCACGGTCGCGGACCTTGCCGCGGCCGACCGGGCCGAGGTGGTCGCGTTCTGGACCGACCACAGCCTCGGCTACAACAACCGCGCGAAGTACCTCCACGAGGCCGCCCGGCAGGTTCGCGACGACCACGGCGGGACCTTCCCCCGGGACCCGGCGGCTCTCTCGGAGCTGATGGGCGTCGGCCCCTACACCGCCAACGCCGTCGCTAGTTTCGCGTTCAACAACGGCGACGCCGTCGTCGACACCAACGTGAAACGTGTCCTCTACCGCGCGTTCGAGGTCCCCGACGACGACGAGGCGTTCGAGGCGGTCGCGCGGGCACTCGTGCCAGCCGGCGAGTCCCGCGTCTGGAACAACGCGGTCATGGAACTGGGCGGGGTGGCCTGCGAGAAGACGCCGGCCTGTGACGAGGCGGGCTGTCCCTGGCGGGAGTGGTGTCACGCCTACGGGACGGGCGATTTCACCGCGCCGGACGTCCCGACCCAGCCCGAGTTCGAAGGGAGCCGCCGCCAGATGCGCGGGCGGGTGGTCTCCGTGCTGACAGAGTACGACGAACTCCCGCTGGACGAGCTGGGCCCGCGGGTGCGGGTCGACTACGCGCCCGACGGGACCTACGGCCGCGAGTGGCTCGGCGACCTCCTCGCGGACCTGGCCGACGACGGCCTGGTCGACGTCGAACAGCGGGACGGTGACACCGTCGCCCGACTCCGTCGGTGACGGGTGCCCAACGACCTGGGGTGGCCCCAACCTGCCCGGTAGACGTGGCGAGCGTCTCGGTCGCTGGTCGCTTCGCGGGCAGCCCGCGCTAGTCGGGTAGCGACCGCTTCCTGAGCGGACGGCTCCCGCCAGGAGACCGGGACGCTGCTGACCTACGAGGAGATCAAAGCAGCCAGAGAGCGCGCGCTCGAAGAGTCCGGGTGAGCCCACCCGTGCCGCCGGAACTCTCGGACCTCGTGTTCGCGTTCTCGGCGGGGACGGCCACGTTCTTCTCGCCGTGTTCGTTCCCGCTGGTCCCCGGCTACGTCTCCCACTATCTGGGGAGTACGGCCGCCGGCGACGGCGCGAGCGCGGACGGCGGGACGGTCCTCGGCCGGTCGGCCGCCGGGTCGACGGTCGCCTCGCTGGGCCGGGCGCTCGGGGTCGGCCTGGTCGTCAGCGTCGGCATGGTCCTCGTCTACGGCGGGGTCACCGTCTGACTGCGGCGCGTCCCCCGCCGGGACCGGACCCGGAACCCGTGACTCTTTCACGCCGGCCGTCCCAGCGGGGAGCATGTCCGACCCGCCACACGTCATCGCGGTCTGTGGGAGTCTTCGGGACGAGAGTTACACGCGGCGCGCGCTCCGGCACGCGCTCGATGCGGCGGCAGAGCGCGGCGCGACCACAGAGCTGGTCGACCTCCGGGAGTACGACCTGCCGGTCTACGACCCCGACGACGACGAGTTCCCGGCCGCCGACCGCCTCCGGGAGACTGTCCAGGCCGCCGACTCGGTGATACTGGGGACGCCGGTCTACCACGGCTCGTATGCCACCCCGCTGAAGAACGCACTCGACTACTGTGGGTTCGACGAGTTCGACAACACGACGGTCGGCCTGCTCTGTGTCTCGGGCGGCGGGTTCCCGGTCACGTCGCTGGACCACCTCCGCTCGGTCTGCCGGGCGCTGAACGCCTGGGTGATCCCCCACCAGGCGGCGCTCCCGAAAGCCAGAACGATGTTCGACGGCGAGACGTTCGTCGACGAGAGCGCCGCCGAGCGGGTGGCGACGCTGGGCCACCGCGCCGTCGAGTACGCGAACATCGAACCCGACCCCCGCTGTCTGGAGAGCACCGAGAACGTCGGCGCCGACGACTGACGGGACGTGTCGTCCTCGGGCGGTAGCGACACGTTGATGTGGTGCTCAGGTCTACCCACTGGCGAGCGCGGGTTGCCGAGCCAGGCCAAAGGCGCAGCGCTTAGGACGCTGTCCCGTAGGGGTCCGTCGGTTCGAATCCGACCCCGCGCATACTCTACCTCCCGTTTTCGGTCTGTCGGGACCGCAAATGACCCTCGAAAAGCCGAATACGCTGAAACGATGTGACGGTTTCGATTCAGACATGCTGGAGCCGAATAGAACGATTACAATCGTGCGGAAGGGTCAACGTGAGTTCTTAAGCGATAAGGCCGCCGTGGACTATTACGAGTACCGCAAACCGTTCCTGACGTACTTGCTTCGGATGGGTAAAAACCCGGAGAAGGCGAAAGGATACTCGCCTTACACGGTCAGTAATACGGCAAACCGGACTGCTCGCTTCGATAAGTGGTTGTGGGAGAACCGGGGCGGCTACAAGACACCGCCTGACGAGGACGACACCAAAGCCTACATGAAGAAAGTCGCGTTCCGAGACGTTACCGAATCCACGAAGGGGAAAACGCTCGGTGCGCTCGGGCGATACTCGAAGTGGCTTCGGCACAAGTACAACCGCGACGAGTGGGAGTTTAGTTGGAACTTCCAATCTGGCGGAGGAAACAACGGCCCACGCGACTTCCTGACAAAGCCGGAACGTCGCAAGATTCGACAGGCCGCACTCGGCAAAGACGGTACTCCCAACTACGGAACCGACAGCGACCTTTTCGAAGCCGACCCGGACAGTTGGAAATTCACGTCTCTCGTCTGGACGAGTCTCGATGCCGGGCTTCGTCCGGTTGAAGTCGGGAACGCTCAGGTGGGCTGGTGTGAACCCGATAACGGTCTGCTACGTATCCCGAGAGAGGATTAGCCAAGAACGAGGGGAACTGGACGGTGGGTATCACCGACCGGACAGCGACCGCTCTGGAACGGTGGATAGACGAACGAGCGGACCACCCGAGATACGAGGACACCGACAAACTCTGGCTCACCCGGCATGGGAACCGCTACGGGTCCAACGAACTGAGTCGGATTCTCAAAGACCTGTGTGACCGGGCCGGGATTAGTTACGAGAACCGGCAGATGTCATGGTACGCAATCCGCCATAGTGTGGGCACTCACATGACCAAAGAGCGTGACCTTGCCGCGACGAAGGCTCAATTACGTCATAAAAGTGTCAAGACAACAATGAAATATGACTCTGTCCCAATCGAGGACCGGCGCGATGCGCTCGATAACATGGGCTGAGTCTCACAACAAATAATATTATCAATGACGCGTATAATCATTGAACCATGATAGTTGAAGCAACGTGGCTTGGAACGACGGCCCTGTCTCTTGTTGGATTAGGTGTCATCGGTTGCTGTTGTCCTGACCAGCAACAGCAACAGCAGATTACCGTCATGGATGATGACACAGACGAGCCAAAAAGAGTCTGTCCTGATTGCGGGATTGAGAATCCGAGAGATGCTGAGTATTGTGGTGATTGTGGGTTCGGTTTCACCCCGTCTGGAGAAAGTAAAGATGAGTGATGGGGACGAGAAGTCATTTAGCGAACAAGTAGAAGACATCCGAGAACGGCGCCAGAATCTGAATCAAACAGAATCGGAAAGAACGGATTCAGAAGAAAAAGAAAAGAAAGAGATAGGGGAATCTGACAAGTCTTTCACTCAGAAAATAGAAAAGTTTCAGAACGGTGAAAGAGAAGAGAATCCGTGGGAAGAGGTTCCGAAATGGAAGGCTTTCGGCGGTATTATCGGTATTATACTGGCAGTAGTTCTTTCAATAATGTTTTCTCTCAGTGGAAATCCGGCTCTGGGAGCAATATTCCTCTCCTTACCCATCATCGTACCGCTGGTGCTGACTGAAAGTGGCAGAGAGTTCTTGAGGACCGTGCAGGAAGAAATGAACGACAAAAATCAAGTACAGCAGAAATCTACTCAATCAAAACCGAAACGGATTTGCTCGGATTGTGGGTGGCAGAACCCTCAAGAAAATTCTTACTGTCATGACTGTGGCTCTGAACTTGGCAATTCAGGATGACTCTATTAGATTTTATTTTCCGCGTCTCAAACAGAGTGCTTAGGCCGTATCCGTTTTGTCACTCCCGACCCGACCGTTCTCTGTGCTACCACGGGAGATACTTCGGACTGTGCGCGAGATGTACGGGGATGTACTTTGCTGGGATTCTAATGATTTTGTCGTTCCCGTTTAGAGATGAATTTCTCTCACCTATCCTCAGCATCATGTTCGGGGCGGCATTTCTATTGCCCGGTGGGATAGATGGAACGACCCAAATGTTCGGCAACCGCGAAAGTAACAATCTGCTCAGAGTGGTTACAGGACTGCTTCTTGGTGTGGGTGTTGTTCTTTTTGCAGAAGGAGTTCTATTCACACTAATCGGCTAACGAAATATTCACAGCGATAACGGGCAGCTGTTAGACAGCCAGCCGACCGCAACCGCACTGGCGCTTATCGAGAGTAAGTCCGTTCGGGGCTACTCCCCCAGTGCAAACCCCTACAGTTTCCGTCCGACTTTCCGGCCCGCAGATTTGTTCACCAACTACGGACAGGATTCTGTCCGGGCAACCCCGAGGTCAAGCGGGCGGTCAGCGACGAGCGCAGTCTCGTCGAGAACAAATTCCACGCCCAGCGCGACGGCGCGACGGTGACGCTGGTCCCGGACCACCCCGGCGACATCACGGCGGTCAACGTCACCGAGACGGGCCCGCTGCGGGTCCAGTCGGGGTCGGCGCTGGCCTGGGAGCCCCTCGTCGAGAAGTCCACGGAAATGAACGAGTCGACGAACTTCTTCTCCTCGGGCGAGCTCACCGTGCTCGGGCTGTCGGGCCAGGGGTGGGCGTTCCTCTCGTCGTTCGGGTCGATCTACGAGCGGGACGTCACCCCCGACGAACCGCTGGTGGCCGACGAGGACCACATCGTCGCCTGGACCGAGGGCCTCAGTCTCTCCCGGGAGAAAGACGGCTCGATCAAGTCGACGATGCTCGGCGGCGAAGGGATCGTGACGACGTTCTCGGGGAACGGCCACGTCTGGATGCAGACCCGCAACCCCCTCGCGTTCGGCACCGTCGGCGGCGGCGCCGAGAGCGACGGCGGCGGTGACGGTTCCGGCGTCTCGGATTTCATCTGACGCTACGCCCAGGCGGCCAGCACCGGCTGAACAGTCAGCGCGGTTTCAGGATCCGGATCGAGAGAGGGGCCGGTCGGGTCATTCCCGACAGAAATGCGGCCGTCAGACGCCCGCACGACGGCGCGTGGACTGCAGCGCAAGCTTTTTTCCTGTCGGATAGAATGATACGACAATGAGTGGCCTCGACGAGTTCGTCGACGACCTGGTCGCGGACGCGGACGCCGTCTTCCTGTTCTCGTCGAGTCGGACCCGGTACGAGGAACTCGCGGCCGACGGCGAGGTGGTGGTCATCGGTCCGGAGAACGACGTCGACGCCGACGCGTTCGTGGAGTTGCCCCTCCAGTTCCAGGACCTGGCCGACAGGGTCCGGTTCGGCATCGAGGGGGCCATCGAGAACGGCTACGTCGACGAGGAGGCGGAGGTCGTCTGTGTCGCACGGGTCTTCGACGGGGACGCGGACACGGTCACGCGCGTCAGGGCCGACGAGTTCGACCAGTCCGGCGTCTACGACCTCTTCGTCGACTCGCGGGCCGAGCCGTCCGTGATCCGCGACGTGTTCGAGGTCGCGGTCGAACTCGGCAAGAAAGGCCAGAAAGGAAAGCCCGTCGGCGCGCTGTTCGTCGTCGGCGACGCCGGCAAGGTAATGAACAAGTCCCGGCCGCTGTCGTACAACCCCTTCGAGAAGTCCCACGTCCACGTCGGCGACCCCATCGTGAACGTCATGCTCAAGGAGTTCTCGCGGCTGGACGGGGCCTTCGTCATCTCGGACGCGGGGAAGATCGTCTCGGCCTACCGGTACCTCGAACCGTCGGCCGAGGGCGTCGACATCCCGCGGGGGCTGGGGGCCCGCCACATGGCCGCCGGCGCTATCAGCCGTGACACGAACGCGATCGCCATCGTCCTGAGCGAGAGCGACGGGCTCGTCCGGGCGTTCAAAGCAGGCGAGTTGATCCTCGAACTCGACCCGGAGGAGTACTGATGCAACTGGACTGGGCGACCATCATCAGACGGATCTTCTCCGAGGAGACGGCCTTCTGGCTGTCTATCCTGATCCTCGTGCTCGGGGCCGTCTTCTCGTATCTCTCTTGGCGGTGGGTGCGCCGCCTGCTGACCGACGCGGAGGTGCCCGAGACCGTCGAGGGGACCCCCTTCGAGCGGACAGCCCAGGGCTTTGGCACCTCCACGGTCGGGGTCGTCGCGACGCTGGTCGCGGTGTTCGTCTACGCCGCCGCGATCATCCTGGCGTTGAGCGTCGCCGAGTTGATGCGGTCGGACCTCTTCTGGGCGCGGTTCACCTCGTTCCTGCCGAAACTATTCGTCGCCGCGCTGGCGGCCATCTGCGGACTGATCGTCGGCGACAAAGCGCAACTGTACGTCAGCGAACGGCTCCGCAGTATCAAACTCCCCGAGGCCGAGGTCATCCCGGAACTGGTCAAGTACAGCGTCTTCTACATCGCCGCGCTGATCGCGCTCGGCCAGCTCGGGGTCGCAATCGACGCGTTGCTGGTCTTGCTTGGCGTCTACGCGCTCGGGGCCGTCCTCCTGTCGCTGCTGGCGTTCTGGGACCTCCTCCGGGCGGGGGCGGCCGGCATCTACATCCTCCTGAACCAGCCCTACGGGATCGGCGACAGGATCCGCATCGGGGACAGCGAGGGGATCGTCCAGGAGATGGGCATGTTCACCACCCACATCGAGGACGACGGCGAGGAGTACATCGTCCCCAACCAGAAGGTGTTCCGGGCCGGCGTCGTCCGGATCCGCGAGTAACTGGGCTCACTCCTCGACGGGCCTGGCAGGGACGCCGGCTACTGTCGTCCCCGGCGGGACGTCCTCGGTGACCAGGGAGTTGGCCGCCACCCGCGCGTCGGCGCCGATCTCGACGCCGGGCAACACGAGCGCGTCGGCGCCGACCATCGCTCGCTCGCCGACAATTATCTCGCCGGTCCGGTACTCGTCCTGGAGGAATTCGTGACACAGCAGCGTGGCGTCGTAGCCGACGATGGCGTCCTCGCGGACGGTCAGCAACTCCGGCCAGAAGACGTCCGGCGTCGCCGTCAGCGCGAATGTCACGCCCTCCTCGACGGTCGCCCCGAGTCGCCGGAGCAACCACCGCTTGAGCGACAGACTCGGCGAGTACCGGACCGCCCAGACCACGAGGAAGTTGAGCGTCAGCCGGAGTGGGTGTTTGGCCTCCGGCCAGTCGCCGAGTGCGTTGCCGGGCCCGGGCGTCGGGTGGGACCTGACACGCTCGTGGCGCCCGGTCCGGGTGCCGACCAGGCTCTCGTCGTCGCCATCCCCCTCTGTCGCGGCATCGCGCCGGTCGTCAGCCGCAGCGTCGCGTCGCTCGCGCCCCGTCGCGTCTCTCGCGGAGTCGTCGCTCACACCTCTCTTTTCGACTGCGACCGCCTTGAATGGCGCGCTGCACGGACCCTGGCCCCATCGTCCGATCGGGAGTGGGCCGCTGTGACCGCCAGCAGCGCTCAGGACTCGGTGGCGGTCTCAGTCTCTGTCTCTTCCTCCTCGGGCGTCTCGGTTCCCTCTCCTTCCGCTTCTTCGGGCGTCTCGGTTCCCGTTTCTTCGGGGGTCTCGGTTCCCGTTTCTTCGGGCGTCTCGGTTCCCGTTTCTTCGGGCGTCTCGGTCCCCGCTTCTTCGGGCATCTCGGTTCCCGTTTCTTCGGGCGTCTCGGTCCCGGCGCTGGGGAAGTGTGGCGACATGCTGGCGTCTTCCAGCAAGATGACGGTGAACTGCTGGTCGCCCGGCTCGTCACTGGGGATCAGGTAGCCCGCCGCCACGGCGGTGTAGGTCTCTCCCTCCTCCAGTGAGACTTCGACGGTGGTGAGCGTGTTCATGCCGTCGTCACCCGCCGAACGGATCCCGAGCGTGTAGTTGCCCGCGGGGACGTTCACGTAATCGGTGACGTTCCGGAACGAGACGTTCTCGGCCAGGACCGGCGGACCGGTATCGGCCGGGGTTCCGGTCGCCGTCGCGGTTCCTGCCGCAGTCGCCGTCGCAGTGGGGGTCGCCGTCGCGTTCGTGTCTTCCCCTCCCGGACCTTCGAGGACGACCACGTCGACGTTGCCGATGTCGGGCGAGGCGTGGACCAGACTCACCGCCGCCTGTCCCTCGCCGGGCGTCCAGGCGTTGTCACTGAAAACGACCGGCTGGAACGACGTCTGGGCGCCGTTGGACACTTCGCCCGTAGCGGTTACGGTCAGCACTTCGCGCGGCTCGACGGTCAGGTTCCCGTCGAAGACGACTGCCGCCGGGTTGTCCGTCGCGCTGATCGTGACGTTGTACGTGCCCGCCGTGAGGTTCATGTACTCGGTCGCCTCCCCGAACGAGACGTTCGACACGAGCGTCTCATTGTCGACTGTTACGTTGACCGCCGGCGCGTCCGGCGACGTGTGGACCACGCGCAGATAGGAGGTATCCTGACTCGCCGGTTCCTGACCGTCCACGTGCGAGGAAACTGTCGCACCTGTCGCCGCCACGGCGCTTGCGACGAGCGCCAGTGCGACTATCGCTACCGCCGATTTCGCGTACTTGTTGGGTATCATCCGTGCGGCTGGTAGCATGAAACCGTCTTTGTTATCCTCTCCCCCACGAGCACCCTCGTCGACGTAACCGGCCCCAACTGACGACGAAGTATAATCGGAGTTATATACTGGGAACGAGCGCCCGACACCGCGTGTCAGCCGCTGAAACCGACAGAGGGGTGTAATTCGGAGTTAAATGAAAGTTACGTGCACCCCGTCCCGGGACGTATCTGATAGCAGATACATACGTGCTCGACCCACAGGCAGAATATATACTGTCGGACGCATTTTGTAGGGGCACGGACGACTCGGGGGACGACCCGCCGGACCTTCGACTCCTCTCCCGAGATGACCTCGCGGGGGCGATCCGGGAACACACCGACTACCTCGAGAACCTGATGGACACGATGGTGGACGCGCTCGTGGAGGTCGACCCCGACGGGCGGGTCGTCAGGGTCAACCGCGCCTGCGAGGAGGTCCTCGGCTACCCCGAGGAGGCGGCGGTCGGCAAGCCGGTCGACCACCTGTTCGCGTCGGGCGAGGACGTTTCGTCGACGGTCTCGCGGGTGGACCTCGTCGGGCGCCTGCTCGCCGACGGCCAGGTGACCGACATGGAGGTCGTCTTCGAGACGGCAGCCGGCGACACGATCCCGATGAGCCTCTCGGCGTCTGTCATGCGGGATGAGACGGCTCCGTCGACGGGATGGCCTGTGTCGCCGAGGACATCAGCGAGCGCAAGGCCGCCGAGGAGCGCGCCGCGTTCCTCAACTCACTGTTGCGCCACGACCTGGGCAACAAGCTCCAGGTCGCGCGGAGCCGCATCGAACTGGCCCTGGACGACGACTTCGGGACGACGGGGGAATCCCTCAAAACGGCTCTCGCTAACGTCGACGAGGCGGCCGAACCGATACGCACCGTTCGCGCGCTCGACCGACTCCGCTCCGACGCGGACGTGGCTGTCGAAGTCGACGTGGCGTCGGCCCCCCGTGTCCTCCCCGGGGACCTGATCAAGGAACTCGTCGCGAACCTCGCCATGCGCCGGCCGGGATCTGAACCGGATGGAGACGTTCCGGGTGTGCGGCCTCACTCCGTTCGGCCGTTCCGGGGCTGCGACTCCCAGGGTTCAAATCCCTGGCCTGCTCGCTCGTCGCTGCGCTCCTCACTGCGCCGGCCGGGATTTGAACCCGGGCCATGAGCTTGGAAGGCTCAGGTCCTACCACTAGACCACCGGCGCTCACCCGGTCTTTGAACGAGCCCTGTTATGGGCGTTTCCTTTTCGCGAAACCATCTCGACCCGTTCATCTTCCGGCGCTTCCGTGACCGCCGGTCGACGACGGGTCGGTCTCTCTCCAGCATCACTTTTATACTAGCGCGACGTATATTAGCACTCACTAAAATGAGACAGAGAACGAAAGGCCGCGCCGGCGACGAGGGCCGTCGACGATGACTGACGCCGCCGGACGCGAGTGCGACCCCGACGGCTCCGCCCTCCCGGGGACGGCCGAGGGCGGGAAATCCCGCGGCGAGAGCTAAACTGGGGGCCAGACGAGATGTCACAACCGCACGTCACCGTTCGCGCGGCCGACCAGGACGATCTCGACCGCATCGAGACGTTGCTGGCGACGAACGACCTGCCGTCCGGGGACGTTCGGGACAGTCCGGGACAGTTTTTCGTCGCCGAGGCCGGGGAGGTCATCGGCGTCGGCGGCGTCGAAATCTATGGGTCGGCGGGACTCGTGCGCTCGGTGGCCGTCGCGGAGCCCCATCGCGGCGAGGGCCACGGCGCGGCGCTCTGTGCGCGCGTCGAGGCCCACGCCAGACGACAGGGCGTAGAGACGCTCTCTCTCCTGACGACGACCGCAGCGGAGTTCTTCCGGCGGCGCGGATACGAGGAGGTCGCCCGGGACCTAGCGCCCGACGCCATCCGGAAGACCGCGGAGTTCGCGGACCTGTGTCCCTCGTCGGCGACGTACATGCGCAAGCGACTCTGAGTGGTCCGGTTTCGGGGTTTCGGGGTTTCCATGTGCTGGTAGACAGTTACGGCGGGTCGGCAGTCACGGTTGGCCGACAGTCACGGCTAGTCGGCGCGCCGGACGACGCCGTAGCAGTTGCCGCTGGAGACCTCGAATTCGACGAGTTCGAGCGCGCTCGCCGCGACGTCGGCCCGGAACTCGTCGGGGTCGTAGATGTGGTAGAACCGGCCGACCGTCTCGCCGCCGGGCAGCGTCCAGTCGACGGTCGTGTCGAAGCCCGACTCGGCGTCGAACCGGTCGTGTTCGGTCGACCACGCGCTCACCAGCGCCCGCCCGTCCGGGGCGAGAGCGCGCGCGAGTTCGTCGAGACTGGCGCGCCGGCGCTCTCTCGCCGGCAGGTGGGGCAGCGTGGCGACGTAGACGCCGGCGTCGACGGTCCCGTCAGCCACCGGGAGCGCGGCGGCCCCGGCCTGAACGAGCGCGAATCCGCGGGCTCCGGGGGTCTCGCTGCCCCCGTTGGCGCGCTCGCGGGCGGTCGCCAGCATCGCGCGGCTCGCATCGACGCCGAGTGCCCGGTCGCACTGCTCGGCCAGGAGTTCGGTGTGACGGCCGTTGCCACAGCCGACGTCGAGGCCGACCGTCGGCCCGGGAGCCCCGGGCGGGACTGCCCGGTCGTCGAGGAACGCCTCAACCTCGGGCCAGGGGTAGGCCCGCGTCTTCGCGAAGTGGTCGGCGATCCGGTCGTAAGTGGCCCGGACCGACGCCGTCCCCGGGCTATCCCCGTCCATCGCGGGTCAGTCGTACTTCTCGGGGTAGGCCTCGCGGAGCAACTCCGGCCGGGACTCCAGGCGCTCGCGCACCGGCGCGACCACCTCCGAGATGGCCGCGCCAGCGGCGGGTTTGAGGTCCGCCGCGTGCAGTTCCTCCGCGAGGAAGTCCGCCTCCAGGTCGCCGTAGGAGTCGTACACGACGTCGCCGCCGTACTCCTCGGGACGTTCGACCACGAACGGTTCGTCGCGCTCGTCCAGCACGGGGAACACGAGGTATTCGAGATACTCCAGGACGCCGTTGTCCTCGCGCTCGCCGGCCGGGCAGTAGGCGGCCTCCAGTTTCTCGACGACCGCCTCGCGGTCGTCGGTGAGGTTCACCTTCGAGGACTCGTCGGAGGCGGACATCTTCCCGCCCGAGAGCCCCGACAGGAGCGGCGCGAAGATACAGACCGGCGCCTCGCCGCCGTGGTCGGGGAGGACCTCCCGGGAGAGCATGTAGATGCCGCGCTGGTCGATCCCGCCGTAGGCGACGTCGGCGTCAAGGGCGTCGACGTCCAGCGTCTGCATCAGGGGGTAGAGCAGGCCGCCGAGCTTCGGCGAATCGGACTCGCGGACGACCTCGCTGGCGGCCCGCTGGGCGCGCGAGATGGTCGTCTCTGCGGCCATCCGTAGGAGTTCGAGCGCGTAGTCCTCGTCGAGTTCGAACTCGCTGCCGCGGACGAACTCGATGGCCTCGGCGTCGGCGCCCGCGGCGTCTATCATCGCCACGATGGCCGCCTCGTAGTACGCCGAGCGCGCCTCCAGGAGGTCGAAGGGGCTCTTGGCGTCGTCGAGGTGGGCGTGCAGGTCCGCGACCAGGACCGTCACCTCCATGCCGGCCCCCAGGAAGTCGGCCAGTTTGCGCATCGTCGTGAAGTGGCCGATGTGCATCTCGCCGGTCGGCGCGTAGCCGATGTAGACCGACGGGGACCCCTCCTCGAGCAGCGCCTCCAGTTCCGACTCCTCGACGACCTCCGCGGTGTTGCGGGACGCGAGGTCGAATCGCTCGGCCGTGTCCATACCTACGGTCCCCGCGGGGGCGAGTAAAGCGTTTCTGTCGATTGTGAACCCGTCTCAGGAACCACTGGCGGCGCGAGTCGACCCGCCAGAAAAGCCCGGTCAGGACTCGACTATCTCGACCGCCTCGGCGTCGACCGATTCGGTGTCGATGTGCATCGGGATGTAGTCCCGGCGGTCGTAGGTCTCGCGCTCGTCCTCGGTGCCGACGGTACACCACAGCTGGGGCTCGTCGGGCCCGTGCCACTCGCCCTGGCGTGCGACCCCGAAGACGACGTACTCCTCGCCGTCGACCGCGATGACCGCGTCCTTCCGGAACCCCGGGTCGCCGTGGACGATGAGCTTCTTCATGCCCGCCGGTTCGCAACAGCCGTATTTATCGACTTCGAAGCCACGCCGACCGACGCCCACGCCGCCCACGGATACGCCGGTGACGAACCGGAAGACGAACAGACCGCCGATGGACAGACTGCCCTCGAACACACCGACGGGCCGCCGGCGGGCGGTCGGTCCGAACCAAACGGGTTTTAAGCGGGGGTATCTAACGCCTCCGCAAGGTCGATATCTATGGAGATGCCACGCCGGTTTAATACGTACTGTCCGCACTGCAACGCACACCACGAACACGAGGTCGAGAAGGTCCGGGGCGGCCGGGCCTCGGGCATGACGAAAGTCGACGGTCGCCAGGCCGAGCGGGCCCGGTCGGGCTACGGCAACGCGGGGAAGTTCTCCGCCGTCCCGGGCGCCCAGAAGCCCACCCAGAAGACCGACCTGAAGTACCGCTGTTCGGAGTGTGGGAAAGCCCACCTCCGCGAGGGATGGCGCGCCGGCCGACTGGAGCTTACGGACTGACGATGGCGGGGACCTTCGTCACCGTGGTCTGTCCGGACTGTGAGAACGAACAGGTCGTCTTCGAGAAGGCCGCGACGGCGGTCGCCTGCGAGGTCTGTGGGCACACGCTCGCGACCCCGACCGGCGGCAAGGCGACCATCGAGAGCGACGTGGTCGAGACCGTCGAGGCACGATGAAGTACAGCGGCTGGCCGGAACCGGGCGAACTCGTCGTCGGGCGCGTCGACGAGATCGAGGACTTCGGCGTCTTCGTCGACCTCCAGGAGTACCGGGACAAGCGCGGCCTCTGTCACATCAGCGAGGTCGCCTCCGGGTGGATCAAGAACGTCCGCGACCACGTCAACGAGGGCCAGACCGTCGTCGCCAAGGTGCTCGACGTCGACGAGAGCGCCCAGCAGATCGACCTCTCGATCAAGGACGTCAACGACCACCAGCGCAAGGAGACGATCCAGGAGTGGAAAAACGAGCAGAAGGCCGACAACTGGATGCTGCTGGCCTTCGGTGAGGATATCTCCGACGAGCAGTACGCCGCCATCGCCAACGAACTGCTCGCGGCCTTCGGCTCGATGTACGACGGCTTCGAGCAGGCGGCCATCCACGGCGAGGACGCCCTCGACGACACCGACCTCGACGACGACGAGGTCGGGGCCATCGTCGAGACCGCCCGCGAAAACGTCTCGGTGCCGTACGTCAACGTCACCGGCTACGTCACCCTTGAGTGTCCGACTGGCGACGGCGTCGACGTCATCCAGGAGGCGCTGAAAGCCGCCGAGGGCAACGGCGAGATCCCCGAGGAGGTCGAACTCGAGGTGACCTACGTCGGCTCGCCGGAGTACCGCATCAAGGTCCGGGCACCCGACTACAAGACCGCCGAGGCCGAACTCGAACGCAGTGCCGACCGCGCGACGGGGGTCGTCGACGAGGCCGGCGGCCGGGCCGACTACCACCGCGACCGGGCCGAAGACGCGGAGTAGGGCCGTGAAGTCGGACATCCGCGTCTGTTCGGCCTGGCGCGAGGAACACGACCGCCCGCGCTACACGCTGGGCGAGACCTGCCCCGCGTGTGGCCGCGAGGCGGTCAACAGCGCGCCGGCGCCTTTCTCCCCCGAAGACCCCTACGGCGAGTATCGACGCGCTCTTAAGCGCCGCCACATGGAGTAGGGGGTATGGACGAATTCGAACGCGAGGAAGTCGCCGCGGTCGACCTGGCGGATCCGGTACTGGTCGAGGGGTTGCCCGGCGTCGGCCACGTCGGCAAACTCGCTGCCGAGCACGTGCTCGAAGAACTCGACAGCGAGGTCGTCGAGCGGGTGTACTCGACGCACTTCCCGCCACAGGTCGCCGTCGAGGACGGCGAGACGGCCCTCGCGAGCGCCGAGTTCCACGCCGTCACGCCCGCGGGCGGTCGTGACCTGCTCGTGTTGACCGGCGACCACCAGGCACAGGACAACACCGGCCACTACGGCCTGACCGACACCTTCCTCGACGTGGCCGACGACTTCGGCGTCGAGTCGGTCTACGCCCTGGGCGGCGTCCCCACGGGCGAACTCATCGAGGAGTACGGCGTCGTCGGCGCCGTCACAGACGGCGACCGCGTCGAGGAGCTGGAGGCGGCCGGCGTCGAGTTCCGCGACGAGGAGCCCGCGGGCGGCATCGTCGGCGTCAGCGGCCTCCTGCTGGGCCTCGGGGAACGGCGCGGCTTCGACGCCGTCTGCCTGATGGGCGAGACCAGCGGCTACCTCGTCGACCCCAAGAGCGCCCAGGCCGTCCTGGAGGTCCTCCAGGAACTGGTCGGCTTCGAGGTCGACTTCGGCTCGCTGGAAGAGCGCGCCGATGAGATGGAGGAGGTCGTCCGCAAGATCCAGCAGATGGAACAGGGCACACCCACCCCCTCCGACGAGGACCTGCGCTACATCGGCTGAAATCAGGACCTGGTCCAACCTCAACAGTTATCGGGGAGCCACCCAGGGGATAGAGTATGACGGGCTTCTCCAGACGCGTCGAGCAGGTTTCGATAAGCGGTATCCGGGAGGTCTTCGAGGCCGCGGGCGAGGACGCGATCAACCTCGGGCTCGGCCAGCCGGACTTCCCGACGCCCGAGCACGCCCGCGAGGGGGCCATCGAGGCGGTCCGCGCGGGGGAGGCCGACGGCTACACCTCCAACAAGGGAACCGAGTCGCTCCGGGAGGCCATCGCCGGCCGGTACGCCGCCGACGCCGGGTTCGACGTCGACCCGGCCCACGTCATCGCCACCGCCGGCGGGAGCGAGGCGCTCCACATCGCGCTGGAGGCCCACGTCGACCCCGGGGAGGAGGTCGTCTTCCCCGACCCGGGATTCGTCTCCTACGAGGCGCTGACACACATCGCGGGCGGCGAGCCCAAGCCGGTCCCGCTCCGGGACGACCTGACGATGGACCCGGCGACCGTCGAGGACGCCATCACCGACGAGACGGCCGTCTTCGTCGTCAACAGTCCGGCGAACCCGACCGGCGCCGTCCAGTCGCCCGCTGACATGCGCGAGTTCGCCCGCATCGCCGACGAACACGACGTCCTCTGTCTCTCCGACGAGGTCTACGAGCACATCGTCTTCGAGGGCGAGCACCGCTCGCCGATGGCGTTCGCCGAGACCGACAACGTCGCGGTCGTCGGCGCGTGCTCGAAGACCTACTCGATGACGGGCTGGCGGCTCGGCTGGGTGACCGCCTCGAACCGCCGTATCGAGCGGATGCTCCGGGTCCACCAGTACGGCCAGGCCTGCGCGACGGCGGCCGCCCAGCACGCCGCTGAGGCCGCACTGAGGGGCCCGCAGGACGCCGTCGACGAGATGGTCGCCGCCTTCGAGACTCGACGGGACGTCCTCCTCGATGGCCTGGCCGACATCGGGCTGTCCTGTCCCACCCCGAAGGGTGCCTTCTACGCCATGCCCGAGGTCCCAGAGGGCTTCGTCGACGAGGTCATCGACCGCGGCGTCGTGGTCGTCCCCGGCGATGCCTTCGGCGAACACGGCGCTGGCCACGCCCGTATCTCCTATGCCGTCACCGTCGAGACGCTGAAAGAAGCCCTCGAACTGATGGACGAGGCCTACCAGGCGGTCCGGTGAGTTCGGGACCCGGTTCAAAAGGCCGATAACGGAGCGGCCCGTAGCGAGGTTCGATGGACCAGCTCGCACCGTCGAACGTACCGGTCTACGAGACGCGCGCGGAGGGGCGACGGCTGTGGGACCGGTGTGCCGACCGGGGCCAGCCCGTCGTCGCGGTCCGTGACGGCGACCGGGGGTACGTCGTCAGGTACGACCTCCAGCACCTCGACCGCGAACTCTCGGAGAGGGCGCTCCGGGACCTCCGGTCGGTCGTCCGGTCGGAACGGTCCTACGCCATCCAGGTCGACCCCGTCTCCGAGAGCGAGGGCGTCGGCGGCGAGACCGGCCACGTCGCCGGGCAACTCCACGCCGACTCCGAACGCGGTGCGCGCCGCCTCGCTTCGCGGGTGTCCGCGTACGTCTTCGACGCGGACAACCTGGTCTGAGGGCGCGCCGGCGGCGCCACCGCCCGGTACCTAACGTGTTGCCGGCGCGTCTTTTTACCGTCCCCGTCCGTGGAGGTACACATGCCACTGGCCACGGACGGTCGCGGTCCGGTCGCTGCCCTGGGGGCGCTGGCCTCCCAGGTCCATCCCGTGTTCATGTTGCCGCCGCTGGCCGCGTCGGTGTTCGGCGGCCTTCTCGCCACGCAGGGCGGGTCGGCGACCTTCGACCCGGGGGTCGCCGCGGTCCACGTCGCGTCGGCGTTTTTCGCCCTCTACACCGCCCACGTCAAGGACGGCTACGTCGACTTCTACGGCCGCGACGAGGACGACCACCACCCGCTGACGGCCCGGGGCTGTCGGGTCGCGCTCGCGGGCGCGTCGGCGGCGTTTTTCGCGTGTCTGGCGGCCGTCTGGGCGCTGGTCGGCCCGGTCGGGGCTCTCCTGACGCTGCCGGGGTGGCTCATCGGCTTCAACCACGCGCCGCGCCTGGACATGCATCCGGTCAGCGCGACCGCCGGCTACCCGACCGGCATCGCCTTCGCCCTGCTGGGTGGCCACTACGTCCAGGTGCGGGGTCTCTCCGCGACGGTGCTGGCGCTGGCCGGGGTCTTTCTGGTCGTCCTCTCGGGGATCAAGGTCATCGACGACACACAGGACTACGACTACGACCGCACTATCGGCAAGCGGACGGCGGCGGTCGTCGTCGGCCCGCGGGCGGCCTACCGGGCGGCCTACGCCCTCATGGCGACGGGGATGGTCGCCGTCGTCGGCATGGCCGTCGGCGTCGACGGGGTACCCCCAAGCGCCGTGGCGGCGCCGCTGGCCTTCGCGGCCGTGGCGGCTCTCTCGCGGCGTGCCGGCCCGGAACTGGCGACGATGCTGCTCATCCGCGGGTCGTACCTGTTCCTGGCGGTGCTGGTCGGGACGGTCTGGTTTCGCCCGCTGGGCTGAGCGCCCCCGACCGCCACTGTCTTGTAGCCGGCGCGACTAGCCTCCCGGCGGCATGGACGACCTCAGAACGGGACTGTCCTACGGCGACGTGTTGCTCGTCCCCCAGCGGTCGCCGGTCGACAGTCGCTCGGACGTCGACCTCTCGACGCGGTTGACGCCGGAGATCCGGCTGGAGACGCCGCTGCTGTCGGCCCCGATGGACACCGTCACCGGCGCGGAGACGGCTATCGCGCTCTCGAAGGCCGGCGGGTTCGGCACGGTCCACCGGTTCATGACGCCGGACGAACAGGCCGCGGCGGTCGAGCGCGTCGTCGACGCTGGCGAACGGGCCGGTGCGGCCGTCGGCATCGCCGAGGACGCCATCGGCCGCACGGCGGCCGTCGTCGAGGCCGGCGCCGACTGCGTGATGGTCGACGTGGCCCACGGCCACCTCGAACGGTGTCTCGACACCGTCGAGCGCCTCCGCGGCCGGTTCCCGGACCTGCCGCTGGTCGTCGGCAACGTCGCCACCGCCGCCGGCGTCCGGGACCTCGCCCGCGCCGGCGCCGACGCCGTCAAGGTCGGCATCGGCCCGGGCTCGCACTGCACGACACGCCGCGTCGCCGGCGCCGGCGTCCCGCAGTTGACCGCCGTCGACGACTGCTCGACGGCCGCGCGCGACCTCGGGATTCCGGTCATTGCCGACGGCGGGATCCGGTCGTCCGGCGACGCCGTCAAGGCGCTGATGGCCGGCGCCGACACAGTGATGATGGGCAGTCTCTTCGCCGGGACCGAGGAAGCCCCACCCGAGGTGGTCGAGGTCGAGGGCACCCGCTACAAGCGCTCGCGGGGGATGGCCACGACCGCCGCCAACGAGGCGCGCTCGGACAAGGACGCCGACGCGGCCGCCCCGTCCGCCGACGAGGGCGTCGAGGGCCTCACCGAGTACAAGGGTCCCCTGGCCGATGTCGCCGGGGAGTTCGCGGCCGGCATCCGCTCGGGCCTGTCATACTGTGGCGGACACACCATCCCCGAGGCCCGCGAGAAAGCCGAGTTCGTCCGCGTCGAACAGGCCGCCAAAGAGCGCGAGGGCGCCCACGGCGACCACGACTGGGAGTCCGTCACCGTCGACGACTGACGCAGGAGAGAGGATACTGCCCGGTCTCGCGCCGTCGACCGAAGGCGCCGAGAACTGGATGTTCTGGAGCGTGCCGAGGCGAACGCGGTCGTGGAGCGGAACGGTCACGCCTGTATCCGAACTTCCGGAGCACAGCGACGATCTCCTCGCCGGAGAAGTCGCGGGAGACCATTCAGGAATCAAACCACGGCGCGTCGGGTTCCGGCGCGGGCGAGTCGTCCGCTCGCGCTTCTCGGGTTAGCTCGACGGCTTCGTCGAGGTTTTCGAGGGCTTCGGTTCGCGTCGACCCCTGACTCGCGACACCCGTCTCCTCGTCGATAGCCGACCACCAGCCGTCATCTTCTTCGATGAGGCGTATTTCCCGCCCGGTGCTCATGGGACACGGTAGGCCGGAGTGTCGGATAAATATTCGGTCGGACCCCGACTCCGGATCTCGAAAGCAGGCCACCCCACAGGTTTTCACCCGGGCGGGCGACCGGACAGGTATGAGCAGCGGCGGCCGCCACGCCGCGGCACGCCTTCGTCGGAACCTCCGTCGAGGACCGCCGGATCGCCGACCACCTCGGCTGGGAGTTCCGCGACCCCGAGGCGGTCGCCGAGAAGGCCGACTGGGAACTCGCAAGCGAGGCGGAACCGGACGGACTCGTCGGCCGACTGCTGGGACTGGTCCGAGACGAGTAGATCAGCCCTCGTCCGGGCGCTCGGCCGCCCGGTGACACCGGTCGATCCACTCCCGTTCGTAGGTGTCGGGCGCCAGTACGCGTCCCGCGAGGTCGGGAACACGGTCGACCCCTGCCTTGTCGCACCACTCGACACACTCCCGGTAGAGCGCCAGGTCGTGTTCCGCGGCCAGGTCGGCGTCGTACTCGACGGCCACCCGCTCGACGCCCGCGAGGTAGGAGTTGAGTCGGCCGCAACTCGGCGGCCGTCATCGCGTTGGGGACTCGGTCCGTGGGCATCTCCTCGCCGCCGGTCAGTTCGCCGTCGAGACGACCTTGACGACGTCGCCCTCGGAGAGTTCGTGGTCCTCGCCGATCCGGCGGTTCTCGCGTGCGTCGACGGCGTGGAGGTAGCCGTCGCCGATGTCCGAGTGGACCGCGTACGCCAGGTCCCGCGGCGTCGACCCCGGCGCGAGCAGGTGGGCGTCCGGGAGCACCTGCCCGCTGGCGTCGGTCCAGTGGGTCTCGTCCTCGACCGGGTAGGCGGTGAAGTGCTCGAGCACGTCGTAGACAGCGGTGTCGAGTGCCTCCTGGACGCCCGTCCCGCCGTGCTCGGCCATCACCTCGCGGATGCGCTCTAAGCCCGCCCGCTGGTCGTCGCTGACCTCGCCCGTTATCTCGAAGTCCGGGTCGCCGGGGTCGTAGTCGACGACGCCGGCCTCGACGCCCTTCCGGAGTGCGAGTTCGCCGTCGGCCGTCGTCGGGATGGTCGCCTCGTTGCGCTCCTTGAGGTGCTGGACGTTCTCCGGCGGCGCGACGTCGGCCTTGTTCGCGACGACGACGATGGGTTTCGTGCGGGCGCGGACGTCGCTGGCCAGCGCCTCGCGGTGGTCGTCTGTCCACTGGATGGGGTCCTCGGGGTAATCGAGACCCCGGAGCGCGCGTGCGACACCCAGTTCCGTCGCGCCGACGCCGGTGAGCATCTCCGTGAGCTGTTCGTCGATGTCGAAATCCGGCGAGCGGGAGGCCCGCTCGACCGACTCCCAGTTGCGTTCGACGATACTCGCCAGCCACAGGTCCATCTCCTCCTCGATGAACTGCAGGTCCTCGACGGGGTCGTGTTCGCCCACCTCGACGGGTTCGCCCTCCGCGTCGGTCCCGCCGGAGGCGTCGACGACGTGGAGGATGACGTCCGCGTTCGTGAGTTCGTCGAGGAACTGGTTCCCGAGCCCCCGCCCCTCGTGGGCGCCGGGGACGAGCCCGGCCACGTCCAGCAGTTCCACCGGAACGTACCGCTTGCCGTCGTGGCAGTGTTCGTGGCCACAGTGCTTCTCGCGGTCGAGACAGGGACACTCCGTCCGGACGTGTGTCACGCCGCGGTTGGCGTCGATGGTCGTGAACGGGTAGTTGGCCACGTCCACGTCCGCCATCGTCGCCGCCGTGTAGAAGGTCGACTTCCCGGCGTTTGGCTTGCCGGCGAGCGCGACAGAGAGCATGGCGTCGCTACTCGCGTCCCCCGGAAGCGCCTTTCGGTACAAAACCCGGTCTCAGTCCGCGTCCGACACCACTTCGGCGTCCTCGTCGTGGCCGTTCTCGCTCTCTTCGGCCCCGCCCATCATCGGGACGACGCCGTCCAGGGCCTCCTCTATGGACTCCCGGCTCTCGACCGTCGGGGGGTCCTCGCCGCCGTCGGACTCGTCGGGCGTCGCGTCCGCTGCCGGTTCGTCGGGTGGCCGACCGGCGTCCCCGGACTCGCCGGGGACCGCGTCCGACGCCGACTCGTCGGTCCCGGGCTCGGCGTCCCCTTCCCCGGAGAGGGCCCCGTCGAGAGTCTCCTGTCTGGGGCCGTCGTCTCCCACGGGCTCCTCGGCGGGTTCGGGCCCGAGCGCGTCCCGGACCTGGGTCAGTTCGCCGCTGACGCGGATCTTCCCCTCGACGACGGCGTGCTCGTGGAGTTCGACGTCCTCGGCGGAGATGTCGCCCCAGACGGTCGCGCCGCGGGCGACGTACACGTCGCCGTTCCGGGTCGTCACGTCGCCTTTGATCTCGGTGTCCTCGCCGACAGAGACGTCTTCTCTCGCGCGCAGGCTGCCGAACACCGTCGTCTCCTCGCCGACCGACAGCGACTCCGCGCGGATGTTGCCGTGGAGCCGGCAGTCGTCGCCGACGGTCGCGGGCGTCGAGACGCGCCAGGCGTCGTCGCTGACGGTCGCGCCCCGCGGGATGACAACGGGCTGGGCCTCGCCCTCCTCGGCCTCGACCAGCTGGCTCGCCAGTTCCTCGGCGGCCTCCTCCTCGCCGATACGGAGCAGTTGCGAGAGGTAGATGACCAGGAAGACGACGGTCGGCATCGGGTTCCGGATGACGATGTGGCCGCTGGCCTCGAAGCTCTCGGCGATGTCGACGTCGTCACCGATGTCGACGTCGCCGGCGACCTTGAGCTGGCCGCCGACGCTGACGCGCTCTCCGAGGTAGGCGTCCCCGCCGACGAGGACGTCCTCGGCGACCTCGCTCCACATGTCCAGCCGGCAGTCGCCCTCGGCCTCGATGCCACCGCCGACGCTGACCCGCTCACCGGCCATGACGTCCCCGCCGCGGACCCCGAACTCGACGGTGCTCTGTCCGCCGACGACGACGTCGCCGTCGGTCACGAGGTCGTGTTCCTCGACCGTCGTCCCGTCGGGGATGGCCAGCTCGTCCAGTGGGTCCGAACGGATCGACACAGTATTTCAAGCGATTTCCGGCGTAATAAAGCCTCACACAGCGCACGACGCGCGTCTGACGCGCGTCTGACGGTACCGTTCTCCCACGCACACGACGCCCCGGGCCCGCCCCGGTCGGCGACCGGCGGTCGAAGCTGGAGCGAGTGGGGACGCGGGACGGGTCGGCACCTCTGGATATTTAATCTTCGACGGCGTAGAGTGGCCCATGACGGTGCTTTCTTTCGACGAACAGGGTGTCGACGTCGTTTACGAGGGTCACGACTTCCGTCTGGAAAAGTCGCTCATCGAGGAAGCCGTCGAGAAACCCTACCCCGACGTGACCGACCACGAGGTGCTCCAGTTGGTCGAGGAGAACCCCGCACTCTCGGGGGAGCCACGCCGGATCGCCGACATCGTGGCCTGAGGCGGGCGAGACGGCTTTCGGGAATCGTGGCCCGAGGCGGGCGAGACGACTCCAGAGCGGTCACGCCCCGGTCTCCGGGTGGGCCTTGACGTTCGCGAACGTCAGTTCGAGTTCGCCGTCGAGCGAGACGCCGGCCATCCGGAAGGTGTGTTCCGGCCGCTTGCCGCCGTTGTCGAGCCGTCCGACGTTCCGGACCGCCGCCAGACTCGGCGTCACTGTCACGTGGTTCTCCGGGTCGTCCATGAACGCGAACACCCCCTCGACGGGCTTGTGAGGTCCGGTACTCACAGGCCCGCGAACACGAGATACGGGACGACGAACAGGAGCGCGAACAGGACGAGCAAGACGAGGCCGTAACTGACAAGCGTCGCGCCGGCGGTCACCCACGCCGGATGGTCCAAGCGGTCGAGCGCGTCCATGCCTCCGGCCACGGCCGGGACCCGCTTAGGGGTTCCGACCGACAGCACCACCTCGGTAGGACACCTATCTTCGCGTGGGCGTCGTTCGCCGTTCCCTACTGGCTGACCGCATACTTCTTAGGGCCGACCTTCCCCGCGCTGCTGGGCGCGATGGTCGGCCTGCTGGTCACCTCGCTGACGCTGCGGGCCGGCTACTTCCTCCCCGAGGAGGAGTGGGAGTTCGGGCCCCGCGAGAGCTGGCCCGCCCACTGGGTCGGCGAGATAGAACCCGGCGAGAGCACGTCCGGTGGCGGCGGCGCGGTCGCCGCCGACGGGGGGACCGCAGCGGCGACCCCCGGCGCTGACGTTTAGGGCGTCGTACATGGCGGTACGCCAAGCGCGAAAATCAAACCGGGAGAGCCGGGGCCACTCCCCGCCGACATGGACACGCGGCGGTCATATCCTGTGGGGTCACAACTACGGGACTGAACCGCTCACCGTCCTCATAGAACCCCTACCCGTCCCTGGAGTCGGTCGGCAACGACCGCGTACACGAGGGGGTGACGGCACACCAAAACCTGCCCCGTTCGCGGTTGTCTACTCGGCCGCGGCCGAGTCCGGTCGATGGCACGGCCCGTGTCGCTCCCGGCGAAAGAACGGGGGCGAACACATTCGTTCGGACGGTCGCCCCTGTTGCGGCTGAGCGACCGGGCGGGTGTGGAGCCACAAGCGGGGGAGTCCGCAACGGACTGGCGTCGTCACGCGCCCACCGCCCCGACGTGGTGCTCACGAACCCGGTACTCCCTCCAGGGAGGAAGTTACCGGCGGGGTTGCGTCGGACGGCCCGACGCCCCACGCTGGAATCCTCGCGCTTCAGCGTGGGGAGGATGTCAACTGCGGCACTGCTACCGTGCAACCGACTGCGGTCCGACCACCCGATTCACGACGTTTCCGACACGGCTTCGTCGAACCACGCAGGTTCCTCGACGGTCGTGTCACCAACGCCGCCGAGCCGGAAGAACGCGGGAGACAGACGACCGGTCACAGCGGTCACGGGCGCGCCGTCGTGGGCGAGCAGCGCGATCACGGACCCTTTGAGACGAATCTGATGAATTCGTCGGCGTGCACGTCACACCACAGCGCGGGCTTGAACCCGCCCAGGTGGGTGCCGTGCTCCGTCCGGGACCGGGGGCGGAGTACTGCGGCCACGTCGTCGGCCATGTAGTAGTTGGGTCCGCGCCGGCGGTCGCTGAGCCGGACCGCCCGGTCGAGGAGTCCGCCGGGGTCGCGGCCGGCGACGAGAACGACCGGGCGCGGCCGGTCGGTGAACGCGGGGTCGTGGTAGTAGAGGTCATCGTGACCCTCGAACCGCCTGGCGTGGGCGTTCGCCGGGTGGTCGTCGAGGCGCGCTCGCTTCTCGGCGAGGTCCATCCCGGGGTCGAGCACCGTGGGGCGGTCGGCGACCGTGAAGTAGCCAAAGAGGTACCGGTGTTTGTACTCGCTGTCGGCGCTCGGGAAGCCGCCGTAGAACGCGACCACGTCCCCGGGCGTCAGGTCCCGGAGCTTCGTGACGTAGCCGGGACGGTGCTCGCCGTAGGTCAGGGCTTCGAGGTTCGGGTCGTGGTGGACCGGCTGGTCGCGGACCGCCGCGGCGTCGGTGACCCACTCCCCGTCGCTGTTCGGCCGGACGCCGTCGATCAGGTCCGCCAGCACGCCGTCCCCGAACCGCTGGTCGATGGTGCCGTAGGTGGCCGTCTCGCTGGTCGCGCCCTTCTCGGGGATGGGGACGTACTCGACGCGGCCGTCGGCGTCGACCCGCGGCACCGGCCTGACGTTGCCCGTGTCCGCGCCCACGCCACAGAGGACCACCGTCACAGTTCCCGATGGACGCACCCGGGCAAAAAGCGTGCGGTGGGACGCCGGCCGACACCGCAGAAAGCATTTACTGGCCACGGCAGAACCCGATCCCGTGCGAGAGATACCCGTCCGCACGCTCGCGGTCCTCGCTCTCTGTGTCGGCCTGTCGGCCTGTCTGGGGCCCGGTGGCGGACAGACCGCCGGGGACCCGCCGACGGCCGACACGACAACCCCCGACGGACCCCCGGAGACAGCCTCGCCCGTGGCCTCCCGGGAGGGGACGGCCACGGGGGCGACGCCTCCAGCCAGCAAACTCTCGAACGAAAGCGCCGGTCGACGGGTGGTCGCTGCCGAAGAACGGCGTATCGGCGAGACCCTGTCGGGGTGGGCAAACATCAGCTGATACTCGACCGGTGACGTCGCTCAGTCGGAGTATACGGTCCTCGACCGGAACGAGACCGGCGTGCTCGTCCGCGTCCGTGGCGTCCACTCCGGCGGTCTCGAATGTGAGACCAACGAGAGCTACACGATCGACGGCTGGCGAACGGAGACCCGGTATTTCGTCACCGAGGGGTCGGTGCGACTCGTGACCGTATCGAAAGACGTCATCGGGAAGGGGTACGACCCCTGTTGACCGCCCCCGTGGAACGGGGACGGCTGGGCCGCGGGCGGATACCCGGCGATTAGAGGGCCGTCACTCCCGGAGTGCCTCTTCGCGCTCGGTCGCCTCCAGGGTATCCTCTTCGACGTCGGTGGCGACGACGGCAGGCTTGTAGGCGCCGCCCTCTATCAGGTCGTGCTCGGAGACGGACGACTCGACGAACCGCGTGAACGCCCGTCGCTCTGGCGGGAGGTGGCCGTAGAGGACCTCCGCCTCGACGAGGTCGTAGACCGGGATCCGCGGGGTCAGGAGCGTGTTCTCGCCGACGACCGAATCGTGGCCGACGACAAAGCCCGAGGTGACCCGACAGCCCGCACCGAGCGAGACGCCGTCCTCGACGACGACCGGCGCGTCCTCGACGGGTTCGAGGACGCCCCCGATGAGCGTGTTCGCGCCGAGTTTGACGTTCTCGCCGATCTGGGCACACGAGCCCACGGTGTCACAGGAGTCGACGAGCGTCCCGTCGCCGACGTGGGCGCCGATGTTGACGAACGCGGGCGACATGAGGATGGCGTCGCCGCCGACGTAGGCCCCCCGGCGGATGACGGTGCCGTCCGGCGTGTTGCGGGTGCCACGCTCGCCCAGGTCGGCGGTCTCCCGGAGCGGGAGGACGTCGTGGTAGGTGACCCCGCCGTACTCCCGGGGGTCGGTCTCGCGCAGGCCGAAATTGAGAAGGATGCCCCGCTTGACCCACTCGTTTGCCTCCCACTTGCCGCCGGACTTCTCGGCGGCCCGGACCTCCCCCGCTTCGAGCGCCGCGAGGAACTCGTCGAGAACCGCGAGGTGGTCGCCGGTCGCGTCGGCGGCCGTCAGGCCGTCCTGCTTGCGCTGCCAGAGGTCTTCGACGTCGGACTGGAGTGTCATTGTCGGCCTCTCTCGCTCGCCGTCGTTAACGGTGGCGACTCGCGGCGGTCCCGTGGGACTCGTCTACGGTCCGTGGCGGTCGCTATTCCCCGTCGACGACGGAACCGAACTCGTACCAGCCGGGGTCGCGGCCGGCGAGCCACGCCGCGGCGTCCAGCGCGCCGGCCGCGAAGACGGCGCGGTCCTCGGCGCGGTGTGAGAGCGTGACCACCTCGTCGTTGCCGGCCAGGACGAGTTCGTGTTCGCCGCGGATGTCCCCCGCACGGCTCGCGAAGACGGCGATCTCGTCGTCCTCGCGGGGGGCGTGCCCCTCGCGACCGTAGACCGGTTCGACGTCGCGCTGTTCCTGGACGGTCTCGAGGATGGTCTTCGCCGTCCCCGAGGGCGCGTCGACCTTCTGGTTGTGGTGGGTCTCGGTCAGTTCGAGGTCGTACCCCCCGAGCGCCCCGACGGCCGCCCGCACCGTCCGGAGGAGCGCCTGGACGCCCCGGGAGAAGTTCGTCGCCTTCAGTACGGGGACCGAGTCGCTCGCGGCTTCCAGCGTCGCGAAGCCGTCGTCGTCGAAGCCGGTCGTCCCGACGACCATGCCGACGCCGGCCTCGACGCAGGCGTCGGCCAGCGCGACCGTCGAGTCGGGCACCGTGAAGTCGACGACGACCGCGGGGTCGTACTCGGCCAGGGCCGCGCCGACCTCGCTGGCGTCGACCACGGGGACGCCCCCGACCCCGTCGACGTCGGCCACGTCGACGCCGACGACTACCTCCAGGTCCTCACGGTCGGCGGCCGTCTCGATGACCGTCCGGCCCATGCGCCCGGCGGCGCCGTTGACTGCCACCCGCGTCATCGTTCGATCTCGGCGTACTCGTCCTCGAAATCGAAGGTCTCGGCCGCAAGGTCGTCGAGGACCTGCTTCAGCTGTTCGGTGTGCTCGTCGGACAGCCGCGTCAGCGGCGAGCGGACCGTAGCGGGGGCGTACCCGCGGATCCGCATGGCCTCCTTGACCGGGATGGGGTTGGTCTCGACGAACAGCGCGCGGAACAGCGGGCCGAGGCGGTGGTGGATGGCGCGGGCCCGCTCGAAGTCGCCCGCGAGCGCGGCGCCGACCATCGCGCAGGTGCGCTCGGGTTCGACGTTGCCGGCGACGCTGATCGTGCCCGTCCCGCCGGCGGCGACCATCGGCAGGGTCATGCCGTCGTCGCCCGAGAGCACGTCGAGGTCCGTGTCACGCGTGCGCTCGATGACCTCGCTTATCTGTCCCATGTCGCCGCTGGCGGCCTTGTACCCCTGGATGTTGGGGTGGTCGGCCAGTTCGACGATGGTGTCGGGCTCGATGTTCCGTCCCGTGCGCGAGGGGACGTTGTAGACGATCTGCGGGAGGTCGACCGCGTCGGCGACCGCCTCGTAGTGGTCGACGAGGCCCGCCTGCTCGGGCTTGTTGTAGTACGGCGAGATGAGCAAGAGCGCGTCGGCGCCGGCGTCGGCCGACCGCTCGGAGAGCGACAGCGCCTCGCGGGTGTTGTTCGAGCCCGACCCGGCGATGACGGGGACGTCGTCGACCGCGTCGATGACCGCCTCGACGACCTCGATGTGTTCGTCGTGGGAGAGCGTCGCGGACTCGCCGGTCGAGCCACAGGGGACGAGCCCGTCGACGCCCGCCGCCTCGAGGCGCTGGGCGTCGGCACGGAGTGTCTCGAAGTCGATGCTACCGTCGTCGTGGAAGGGCGTACACATCGCGGGGTAGACGCCCTCGAAGTCGAACGTCGGCATTGGCTGGTGTTCGTGGGGGTGGGTGATAGTTCGCGTGGAATCGGTGCCGGCCCGGGACGGCCCGCGACGGGGACGCTACGCCCGCCACGAGCCACTCACGACCGTTTGCGTTTCGAGAAACGAACTGACACGCTACGCTCGGCCGGACTCCGACCGTCCGCGGGCGCAGCGCGGGTCATACACGGGAGAGCGACGTCCCGGAACTTAACGATTGTGAACTGGGCGGAGTCCGTGGCGCTGGCGTGTCCCGATGTCTGTGGCGCCGGCGCGTCCCGAGTGACCGCGGCCCAGGTGCACCCACGCGTCGCTGGCGCCGGCGTCTCGGGGCGAGAGCCAAAGAGATATCGGGACCCGCCCGCCAGTGGGTGTATGAAAAACGTCCATCCGGGACAGCGCGTGGCCGTGCTGGCCGACGCGCAGAACCTCTATCACAGCGCGCAGAGCCTCTACTCGCGCAACATCGACTACGCAGCGTTGCTCGAGGCCGCCGTCCAGGACCGCCAGCTGACCCGCGCCATCGCCTACGTCGTCCGCGCCGACGCCCCCGAGGAGGAGTCGTTCTTCGAGGCGCTGGTCGACATCGGCTTCGAGACCCGCATCAAGGACATCAAGACCTTCGGCGACGGCTCGCAGAAGGCCGACTGGGACGTCGGGATGAGCCTCGACGCGGTGACGCTTGCCTCCCACACCGACGCCGTGGTGCTGTGTACCGGCGACGGCGACTTCTCGCGGCTCTGCTCGCATCTCCGCCACGAGGGCGTCCGCGCCGAGGTCGTCGCCTTCGGCGAGTCGACCGCCGAGGAACTCGTCGATGCCGCCGACGACTTCCGGAACATGAGCGACGACACCGACCGGTTCCTGCTCTGATCGACCGATACTCGGCCTCGGGACACGGACTGTCCCCGTCGCCGCCGCCCCACCACGGACCCGGGCGCCGGTACCGACCGCGTCCCATCGAGCCGCTTCGACGCTACCGACCGCCCGCACCCAGCGCCGCCCGTCCCTCTCTGACCCACCACCGAAACGGGCGACACGTTCGACACCGGCGGCGAGTGACCGACGGGAGTGCTGTCTCGTCGGTGCCGGCCCTCAGAGTGAAAAGCGGTCGGTTACTCGTCGTCCTCGTCCTCGGGCAGGTCGAGGTCGGCATTGGGGGCGTTGCCAGGGTGTCATAGAATAGTTCGCAAGGTGGTTAGTTTCAGGACTATCAAAAACGAATCGGCTGCTCAGTAAAAGCGCATACTGAGCGCTTTACCCCGGAAATCGAGACTGTTTGAGAATCAGTTGGTGGGTAGCTGTGCAGACAGACCACGTCAGAGAATAGATCGGAGTTCACCAAGCATTTCCACGCGATATGTTGGAGCTGGGTCGGGCTCGGATGAGAGTTCTTCGTGCGCTCTATTCATGGGAACCCAAACGGTCTGGAACCCCGCATTGTGTGCTCCGAGGATATCCTCACCATGACTGTTACCAACGTGTATTGTGTTCTTGGCGCTGGTTGAGAGATCGGCTAACGCCGTTTCGAATGGCTCCGAGGCGGGTTTACCGCTAATTCCTTTAGTCGGATCGCAGATTACTACCGTATCGAATGCGTCAGTGATACCCAGTTCTTCAAGTTTCGCCATTTGCGTCTCTTTTTTTCCATTCGTAATGAGCCCGACCTTGTAGTGTTCACGAGCGTATTTCAGGGTTTCTTCGGCTCCTTCTCGGAAGGTTACAGCTGTTGGGTCATATAGTTCACCTGCTATTTTTCCAAGTTCTTCAATTAAAGACGACTCTGCCTCGATATCAGTGTCGATGGAGCGGACTGTGGCCCGATAGAGGTTCGTATAGAACCCGGCAATGCCCTTTATCGAGTCCCCGTTGGATGAACGGCGTTTGTTTTCGCGTTCTATATCTTCGGGATCAATGGCACGTAGCTCCCATGGAGAAAAAATTGGGTCGATGCCGGCACGCTGGAACACTCTGTTGTTGAATTCGTGATCGGACAGCTCTGAATCACAGAGAGTCTCATCCAAATCAAAGCAGATCGCGTCAACTGACCCCATATCCAATAATTGGTCAACACCCTTCAATAAAAAGTATATTGCCCCATTATCGACCTAACGTGGGTCCAGTCGATCAGGCTCTCGGTCGTCGGGAGTCTCATCGGCGTCTGGTGGGTGTGGGACGGGCACCGCCGGCCATACTGAGCGATTATCCTCGAAATTCGGGGCTGGTTAGGAATTAGGGGGTAGGTAGATGTGCGAATGGATTGCCTCCTTGGTACAGCGTCACAATCTGGCAGAACTGTTAAAACAGTCAACGCTCACTCATCGGTATGGACTGCGTGTTCTGTTCGATCTGTCGAGGCCAGGAGGACGCTCTGATTCTCGACGAAACAGACAAAACGCTCGCGTTCGCTCCTCTCGACCACATTTCCGAGGGCCATATGCTGGTGATCCCGAAAGAACACTACGAAAGCCTACTCGATATTCCGGAGCCAACGTTGTGTACAGTAATGAAACACGTGAGGACGATCAGCCGACGGCTCTGTTCCAGCGATTTCGACGGTGTAACCTGCTAAACGCCAGTGGCCGCGCTGCCCAACAATCAGTACCGCACTTTCACGTCCATATCGCACCCCGCCGAGAAGGCGACCAATTGGACCTCGGGCCCGATAGTTCGTACGACGAAACTGAAACCGACCGTATCTATGAAAACGTTCGAAGTGCACTCTCGACGAGCGACGTCCAGTAGCCGCCCGCTCGTAACGTAAACAATCTACACTGAGCGAATCGAGGAAGCGAAGAACGGGTATGAGACCTTTGTATGACACCCTCGGCGTTGCGCTTGACGCTCTGGATGCCCCCTATCGCGCCGGTCCGCGAGGCGTAGCCTTCGCCGCTGTCGCCCATGATCCGGCCGTTCCGGTGGACGAGTCGCCAGCGGTACTTGCCGGCCCTGTCCTCGTAGAGTTCGAACCGCGCCTGGCTCTCGGGCGCCTCGAGGACCTCCTCGGTATCGGGTTCGGCGGCCTCCTCCTCGACGTCGCCCTTCGGCGGGACGACCCGCGTGCTGATGACGGGGACGAGCGCCGCGCCGACCGCGATGAGGACGAGTCCGAAAGCATAGAGAGTGATGATCGCCGAGGCCATCCCGGATGCGCGCACGATCCCGGAGCGGGGCCGGTCGTCGTGGTCTCGTAGGGAACGGATACCGGCGGAAGATATCGCTCAGACGGGGCGGCCGCCGCCGGCCGTCCCGACCAGAAGCGCACCGGCGGCCAGTCCGAGCGTCCCGAGCGTGACGAGGACGAGCGGCGGCGCCGTCCCGAGCGTCGCGGGGCCGAGGACGAGCACTGTGCTGACCGCCAGGAGGACGACCCCGACGGCGACCGTCCGTGTATCGGTAGGTGCCATCGGTCGACGCTTGACACCAGCCGTATATAAATCCACATAATCGCACGAGTGGACGACGATAGATCGTGACAGTCGGGCGGATACAGACGCCTGCCGGCGGGCCTGCGAGGCCGGGCAGGCACACGGTTATCGGGGGCCCGTGAGACCGGGCAAGCACGGACCCCTGCCGGCGCCGGACAACGGAGTGAGACAGATACAAGGGTGGAGACGCCGAAGCGGGTGGCGATGGACGACGGCGAGTTACGGCGGTTGCGTCGGGTGGCGGACTACCAGTGGGGGGTGGGTGCGGGCGGGGGGCTGTTCGACTCGACGGAGCTGGAGGTGACCCACACGGCTTCCGGCCGGCCGCGGCAGGTCCGGGCCCCCGAGGGGCGGCTGGCCACCTACGCGACCGACGGGCGGTTCACGCTCGGTATCGCGGGCGGGCGCAGGCTGCGGGCGGCGCTTGACCCGCCGGCCGCCCGCGTGGTCGTCGGCGACGAGAGCGAACCGTACGTCCGGGAGGGGCGCAACGCCTTCGCGAAGTTCGTGACCGAGGCCGACCCCGCCATCCGGCCGGGCGACGAGGTCATGGTCGTCCACGAACGGGGCGACCTGCTGGCCGTCGGCCGCGCCGAACTCGGCGGGGCGGGCATGCTCGCGTTCGAGACGGGAATGGCGGTCCACGTCCGTGACGGTGCCGGTCCGCGCGAAAAGTAGGAGCGTCGACGTCCCCCGGTCGGGCTACTCCGACGCGATCTCGACGCCCGCTTCGGTCACGTACTTGCCTTGCGCCGCGCTGGCGATGACGGTCCCGGAGAAGGCAGTCGCGTCGTCGGGCAGCGACGGGCGACTGTTGACGCTCGCCTCGTAGGAGACGTCGGTCCCCGAGCCGGTCTTGTAGACGTAGATAGTGTCACCCTCGCCGACCTGCTGGTCGAGAGTCACGTTCGTACCGGGTCCGAAGAAGCTACTGAACGTGACGTTGGTCCCGGCGTCCAGCGTCGGCCCGTTCGTGTGGTCGAGGACGAACAACCTGTCACTATCGGTGACGGAGGCCTCGAGTTGCGGGGCGCCCTCCAGCCAGGTCGGCCGGTCGACGGTCACCTCGCCCACGTTCGAGAGCGAGTACTCGATGCCCTCCTTGTAGGTAGTCCCGTCGGCACGCTCGGTCGTCCACGTGAGTTCGATACTCCGGATGAGACCGTCCGAGGAGACGACCATCCGTCCCTCGACGTCGCGTGCGTTCTCGTCGGGCGAGACGATGTTCAGGTCGGTCTCGTTGCTCGCGACCAGGTCCTCAGCCGTGAACACGACCTGGTCCTCGCCGTCGACGGTTTGGGAGCCGACGGCGTGCCACTCGGCCGCGCCGGCGAACTGCGGGCCGAACGCCCCGAAGAAGCCGACCAGGAACCCGGCCTCGAACTGGACGCTGGTCGGTCCGTTGCCGTACTTGACCCGGTCGGCGGTCTGGTTGCGGACGCCGGCCTCGGTACTGCTGAGGTAGTAGTCGTTGTTGAACTGCCCGTCCTGGGCTTCGAGACTCACCAGGACGGCCTGGGTGCCGTTCCGCACGTGCAGGGTCGCGTTGTCCCGCGAGGTGTTGACGATCAGGAGGTCCGTCTCGTAGGACGCCCCGGCGAGTCGCTGTCGGTGGGCCCCGACGAGTTGCCCCGGGTTCGCCAGTTCGTTCCCGTCGAGTCCCGGCGGTGCGTCGACGGCCGACACCGGGTCGAGGTCCGGCGCCGGCGTCGGCGTCCCGTCGCCCGGCTCCGCCGTCGCAGTCGGCGCGTCGGTCGCCGTCGGTGTCGCCGCCGTCGCGGTCGACGTGGCGGTCGCCGTCGCCGTCGCGGTCGGCGTCTCCACGTTCGGCTCGGGCGTGTCCGGTACCGGCTCCGGGCCCGACGTTTCGGAGCCGCTGTCCACGACGAAGTTACAGCCCGATACCACCACGAGCGCGACAACCACGACAGTCGCGATCCGACTTTTCATACCCCTGATGTGGTATATATCCGTAAATAATTTTGGTAGAGTCCGTCAGCGGAGAGAGGCAGGTCCGCGCCGGTCCGACACCTATCAGGATCGGTGTGAATGTCTGACGTACGTTTATGGTCGGTGAAGACGCCTGTGGGGATATGTGCGGCAACCGAGTCGAGGAACTCGAAGCACGCGTCAAGGAACTGGAGGCGTCGGTCGAGGGGCTGACCGACGAACTCGTCGAGTGTAAGGTCCGCTTACGCGAACTGGAGAACGCTGTCGACGGCGACCTCGGGTTCGTGCCCGAGGCGCCGAACACACCAGACGGGTCGGGATCTCCAGATGAAAACGAGGCCGAAGGTACTAAAACCGAGGACACCGACCAAGAGGATAGCACGGAGACCGGGACCGGCGACATCATCGTCGCGTAGGGGCCGCGACTCCGGCGCGGGGCGACCATGCACATCAAGGAACTCGTCCTCGACGACTTCAAGAGTTTCGGCCGGAAGACTCGCATTCCCTTCTACGAGGACTTCACCACCGTCAGCGGCCCTAACGGCTCCGGTAAGTCCAATATAATCGACGCCGTCCTCTTCGCGCTGGGGCTCGCGCGCACCTCGGGCATCCGCGCGGAGAAGCTCACCGACCTGATCTACAACCCCGGCCACCAGGACGAGGCCGTCGAGGCCGGCGGCGACCGCGAAGCCAGCGTCGAGGTCATCCTCGACAACAGCGAGGGGACCCTCTCGCGCTCGCAGGTCGTCAACGCCGCCGGCACCGAGAAGGTCGGCGACGTCGACGAGATCTCGATCCGCCGGCGCGTCAAGGAGACCGACGACAACTACTACTCGTACTACTACATCAACGGTCGCTCGGTCAACCTCGGGGACATCCAGGACCTGCTGGCCCAGGCCGGCGTCACTCCCGAGGGGTACAACGTCGTCATGCAGGGCGACGTGACCGAGATCATCAACATGACACCGCGCGCCCGTCGGGAGATCATCGACGAGATCGCCGGCGTCGCCGAGTTCGACAAGAAAAAGGAGGGCGCCTTCGAGGAGTTAGAGACCGTCGAGGAGCGCATCGAGGAGGCCGAACTGCGCATCGAGGAGAAAGAAGACCGCCTCGACCAGCTCGAGGACGAACGCGAGACCGCCCTCGAGTACCAGGAACTGCGCGACCGGAAAGCCGAATACGAGGGCTACCGGAAGGCCGCCGAACTCGAGGACAAGCGCGACGAACTCGACGACGTCGCCGCCGAGGTCGACGACCTGGCGGCCGAACTCGACGAGCGCCAGGTCGAACTCGACGAGCGCCAGGGGCGGGTGATGCGCCTCGAAGACGAGCTGGACGAGCGCAACGCCGAGATCGAGCGCAAGGGCGAGGACGAGCAACTCGCCATCAAACGCGAGATAGAGGAGGTCAAAGGCGACATCTCCCGGCTCGAAGACGCCATAGAGACCGCCGAGGGGAAGACCGAGGACGCCGAGAACGAGCGCCGCCAGGCGTTCGTCCAGATCGACCGCAAGCAGGAGACGATCGACGAACTCGAGGGGGAGATCCGCGAGAAGAAAGTCGCCAAGTCGTCGCTGAAAGCCGACGTGGAGGAGAAAGAGACCGAACTGTCGGAGGTCGAGGCCCGCATCGACGAACTCGGCGAGGAGTTCGAGGAGGTCACGGCCGAACTCGACGAGAAACGCGAGGCCGTCGAGGAGCTGAAAGCCGAGAAAAACGAGCTCCAGCGCGAGCAGGACCGCCTGCTCGACGAGGCCCGCCGGCGCTCGAACGAACAGCGCGAGACCGAAGCCGAGACCGAGCAACTCGAGGAGCGGGTCCCGGAGATCGAGGCCGAGATCGACGACCTGACGGCCGAACTGGAGAAAGCGAGAGAGAACGAGTCGACCATCTCGTCGGTCGTCGCGGACCTCACAGAGGAGCGCCAGCGGCTCCAGGCGGACCTCGACGACATCGAGGACGAACTCACGGCCAAACAACAGGAGTACGCCGAACTCGAAGCAAAGGCGGGACAGGACGGCGACTCGTCGTACGGCCGCGCGGTGACGACGGTCCTGAACGCCGACGTCGAGGGCATCCACGGGACGGTCGGGCAACTGGGCGGGGTCGACCCGGACTACGCGGTGGCCTGCGAGACGGCCGCCGGCGGCCGCCTGGCACACGTCGTCGTCGACGACGACCGCGTCGGCCAGCGGTGTATCGACTACCTGAAGTCGCGCAACGCCGGCCGGGCGACCTTCCTCCCGGTCACGGAGATGGAACAGCGCTCGCTGCCGAGCGCCCCCGGCCACGGCGGGGTCGTCGACTTCGCGTACAACCTGGTCGACTTCGACCCCGAGTACGCCGGCGTGTTCTCGTACGTCCTCGGGGACACGCTGGTCGTCGCGGACATGGACACCGCCCGCGAGTTCATGGGCGAGTTCCGGATGGTCACGCTGGAGGGCGACCTCGTCGAGAAGTCGGGCGCGATGACCGGCGGCTCCTCGAAGGGGACCCGCTACTCGTTTTCGGGCGGAGAGGGCACGCTCGAACGGATCGCGAGCCAGATCAACGACCTCGAAGACGAACGCCAGTCGGTCCGCTCGGAGTTGCGCGACGTCGAACAGCGCCTGGACGACGCCCGCGACAAGCAGTCCGACGCCGCCGACCAGGTCCGGGACATCGAGGCCGACATCGAGCGCCGCGAGGCCGAACGCGAGGAGGTCCGCGAGGAGGTCGCCGACCTCGAAGACCGCCTGGCGGAGATCGAAGCCGAGCGCGAGGAGGTCTCCGCGGAGATGGACGAGACCGAAGCCGAGATCGAAGAGCGCACCGAAGCCATCGCCGCGCTCGAAGCGGAGATAGACGACCTCGAGGCGGAGGTCGAGGACTCCGAGCTACCCGACCTGACGAGCGAGGCCGACGAGCTCCATGCCGAGATCGACGCCCTAGAGCGGGACATCGACGACATCGACGGCGACCTCAACGAGCTCCGACTCGAAAAGGAGTACGCCGAGGACGCCATCGAGGAACTCCACGAGACCATCGAGGAGGCCCAGAACCGCAAGGCCGACCAGCAGGAACGCATCGCGGAACTCGAAGACGACGTCGCGGACAAGGAGGCCCTCCTGGAGGAGAAACGCGAGGCCGTCGCCGAACTGGAGGAGGAACTCGCGGACCTCAAAGACGAGCGCGAGGAACTGAAAGCGGAGTTGCGCGAGGCACGGGCGGCCCGCGACGAGCAGAAAGAACGGGTCGGCGCGGTCGAGAGCGACCTCAAGGAGGCCCGCGAGGAGCGCGACCGCCTGGAGTGGGAAATCGAGGAACTCGAGGCCGCGGTCGGCGACTACGACCCCGAGGCGATCCCCGACCACGAGGAGGTCGAGTCGGAGATCCGGCGGCTCGAAGGCGAGATGGAACAGCTGGAGCCGGTCAACATGCTCGCCATCGAGGAGTACGACCGCGTCGCCGAGGAACTCGACGACCTCGAGGACAAGAAGGCGACCCTGGTCGAGGAAGCCGAGGGGATCCGCGACCGGATCGACCGCTACGAGGCCAACAAGAAGGCGACGTTCATGGAGGCCTACGACGCCATCGACGGACACTTCCGTGACATCTTCGAGCGGCTCTCGAACGGGACGGGGCGGCTCCACCTCGAGAACGAGGACGACCCCTTCGACGGCGGACTGACGATGAAAGCCCAGCCGGGCGACAAGCCGGTCCAGCGCCTCAACGCGATGAGCGGCGGCGAGAAGTCCCTGACTGCGCTCGCGTTCATCTTCGCCATCCAGCGGCACAACCCTGCGCCTTTCTACGCGCTGGACGAGATCGACGCCTTCCTCGACGCGAAGAACGCCGACCTGGTCGGCGAGATGGTCGACGAACTCGCCGGTCAGGCCCAGTTTGTCGTCGTCAGCCACCGCTCGGCGATGCTCGAACGCTCCGAGCGCGCTATCGGCGTCACCATGCAGGACGACAACGTCAGCGCCGTCACCGGCATCGACCTGAGCGCGGAGGGGGTGCCGGCCGATGACTAGCGAGGACTCCGGCGCGACGCCGGAGGCCTCGGACGGCGAGCGGGGAGCGAAACGACCCGAGAGCGAGGACTCCGGGGACATCCCGCTGGACATCGCGGGCCACGAGGACCGCGACCCGCAGGGGGAGTCGGGAGACGACGGAGAGGGACTCCCCGACGGCGGGGTCGGCGTGCTCGCCGACGAGAGCGAGTCGGCGAGGACGGAAGACACTGTCGAAGCGGCAGGGGCGAGCGAGGACAGACGGGCGGACACGAGTCTGGACGGACGGGCGACCGAGAGCCCGGACGGACAGGCGACTGAGAGCCCGGACGGGTCGGCGGACGCGAGCGGAGCCGACGAGGGAGCGAGCGGAGTCGACGATGCCGGGGACGTGGACGGCGAGGCGGGCGAGGAGACGGTCGAGCCGGTCGAAGTGCTGGTCACGCTCGCGGAGGACGGGGAGATAGACCCGTGGGACATCGACATCGTGGCGGTGACCGACAAGTTCCTCGAGCGGTTAGACGAGGGCGACCTGCGGACCTCGGGGCGGGCGCTGTTTTACGCGAGCGTCCTCCTGCGGATGAAAGGCGACGCGATGCTGAGCGACGACGACGAGGAGGACGAGCCCTGGGAGGAGCCGTGGGAGGCCGAGATGGCCGGCGAGGCGCCGGTCGAGGACCCCGACCCGTTCGCCGCCCTGGAGGCCGAGATGGACCGCCGCCTCGAACGCAAACGGGCGCGGGGGATGCCACAGACGCTGGACGAACTCGTCAGGGACCTGCGGGAGGCCGAGCGGGACACCTGGTGGAAGGAGTCCCGCGAGTACGACACCAGCGACTCGCCGGGCGGGTTCGCGCGGGGCACCCAGGAACTGGACTACCGGCGCGACGACGACGTCCGGATGGACGACGAACCGACCGCCGCGGACGTGACCGGCGCGACCCACACCGAGGACATCGACGAGGTCATCGCGGACGTCCACGACGCCGTCCGCGAACACTACGAGAACGGCCGCGAGGAGGTCCTCTTCCGCGAGGTCGAGACCGTCGCCGGCTCGCGCGTCCGGACGTACCTGGGGCTGCTCTTTCTCTCACACCGCGGCCGGGTCCGCCTCCAGCAAGACGAGATGTTCGGCGACCTCTGGATCCAGGACCCGACCGCGGCGGTGGCCTCCGGGGAAGCCGTCGCCGACTAGCCGAGTCGCCCACCCCCGGAACGCTCCGGGCCGCCCGCCCCCTGGCCACTCCGGACTGCCGGTCGCGGGACACTCCGGACCGCCGGCCCCAGTCACACGTCCCGGCCCGACGGCGGCCGCCCCACAGGGGTCCAGGCCACCCCCGGCCGCCGCATATACCCACATAGTTGGTATACAGCTTATGCCCACCAGATACGAAGACTGGAGAGTGCCCAACGCGACCGACCTCTCACTGGCGGTGCCGGGGACGCTCACGGACGTCTACGCGGCCGTCCTCACGTTGCTGCTGGTGGGTCTGGCGACCGGGGTGGTGGTCCTGACGACCGGCGTCGCCGTGACCGCCACGTCGATGACAGTGCTGGGCGCCCTCGGCGCGGCCACGCTCGTGCTCGGCGGGAAGTTCGCCGCGGCGTCTCGCTGAACGGCAACCGACCGGCAGCTATCGCGGAAGAACGCTCACTCCGGACTGTGTCGTACGATAACACGAGGTATGACGCCGACGAAACTCCGGGAGCGCCTCGAAGAAGGGCGGGTCGACGCCGAGACGTTCGTCGACGCGCTCGAATACGTCTGCGACGACGGCCGGTCGCAGCGGCGACGGGAGCACTGAGCGTGAGGCGTGCCGGCCGGGTCGGCGGCGACAGGAACGGTGACCACGGGGTGTGCCGGCCGGGCCGGCGGCGACAGGAGCGGTGACCACGGGGTGTGCCGGCCGGGCCGGCGGCCACGGAAGCGGTGACTGCGAGGCGTGCCGGCCGGTCGCGGCGACCGGGGCGGTGACCGCGACCACCGCCGGCCGTGCCGGCGGCGACGGGGCCGTTCTCAGACGAGTCCCGCCTGGAGGAGAGCGATCAGCACCGTCAGTATCGGCACGGAGAGGACCACGGAGACGAGGATGACGGTGCTGGCGAACTCGGCGACGGTGACGCCGTCGACGGGGTCGGTGTCGCCGAACTCGATGAGGAGCACGAGCGAGGTCACCGCCGAGGGCGCGGCCGATTCGACGACGAAGGTGCGCGCGACCGTCGCGTCGCCGAAGCCAAGCGCCAGCGCGAGCGCGACGGCCACGACGGGCGCGACGCCCATCTTCAGGACCGTCGCCGTGCCGACCGCCCGGAGGGTCGCCCCGTAGTCGGTGCGTGCGAGCTCGATACCGAGCACGAGGAGCATCATCGGGATGGCGGCGTCGCCGACCAGCTGGACGGTCCCCATCGCGGTGCTGTCGACCGGCGGGACCAGGCCCAGCGCGCGCCCGGCCAGCGCCGCGAGGACGGCATAGACCAGCGGGACAGTGGCCACGCGCCTGACGCCGGCAGTCCAGCTGGCCACGCCCGAGCGGGCCGCGACGTAGACGCCGACAGTGTACATCAGGACGGCCTCCCCGGTCATGTAGACGAGCGCCGCCGACCGGCCGACGGCCCCGAAGGCGAACTCCGAGAGCGGGATCCCGAAGTTGCCGGAGTTCGGGAAGACCGCCAGCAGGACCAGCGCAGAGAGGAACGGCTCCTCGATACCGGCGAGCCGGCCCGCGAGTTCGGCGACGACGGTCATGACGACGATGAACGCGACCAGCCCGCCGACGATCCGGGCGAGCGTCCCGCCCGACAGTTCCGTCGTCGCGATGCTGTGGAAGGCCAGCGCCGGCGTGAGGACGTGTACGGTCACCGCGGCGATGGGGTCGGAGTCGATTCCCTGGATGCGTCCGATCCCGTAGCCCAGCGCCGCGACGACGACGACCGGGAGCACGGCCGAGACGAGGACGTCGACCAGCGACACGCCTGTGGGAAGCGACCGCGCCGTTACAACGCTGTCGAATCCGGCACACCGTGAGGGCGGGAAGACGACAGCCGAACACCCGCGAACGCGGCCGGAAACGGGACGCTCTGGGGCGATTAGACCGAGGAGCGCGGCGGCGACAGCGCGTCCGGGCCGTCGGCGAGCGTGGCGAGCACCCACTCGACGGTCCGCTCGCGCCCGGTGGAGCTGAAAAACTCGTGGCCGCCGTCGTAGACGACGACCCGCTCGGCGGGGGCGTGGCGGCCGATGGCGTCGACGCCGACCACCCGGTCCCGCAGCGAGCAGAAGACGACGCTGTCCTCGCGGAACGGGGGGAGTCGCTCCTGGGCGTCGACGACCGCCCGGAGGAAGGCGGGCGAGGCGCGGTCGGGGCCGTCCGCCAGTTGCTCGTCGGTTACCAGTTCGCCCAGCGCGTCGGGGTCGGTGGGAACGGGGATGACGGGCCGACCCGTCGGCAGCGCCACGAGCACGCGCTGGAGGAGCGACGGCTCGCCGGCGATCCCCCACCAGGGGCTCAGGTAGACCCGCGGGGCCGGCGAGTCGAGGTGGGCGGCCACGAGACCGCCGGTGCTGTGCGAGAGGATCCGGTCGGGGTCGGTCGCGTCGTGGCGCCGCTGTGTCGGCTCCAGGTAGTCGGCCGCGAAGTCGCTGCCGTGGTCGGGGATGGTACCGACGTCAACGACATAGCCCGCCCCCGCCAGCTGGTCGACGAGCCAGCGGACGTGCTCGTGGTGTGGCCGGTTGCCCCACCCCAGGACGAACAGGACGCGGCTGTCACCACCCGCGCCGAACTCCGTGAACTCCATACGGCCCCTGGCCGGCCCACAGTCTTAGAGGGCGTGGTCGCGGCCACGGTCGCCGCGCCGTCCGGACCCGCGCCCGGGACGCGACGGTCCGGCACCGGGCCGGTCGGCGCGAGACCGGACTCCGCCCCGGCGACCGCCGCGCTCGTCTCGCCCGGTGGCCGCTACGCTCGTCCCACGCGGGGGCCGCCACACTCATTCCGCCCGGCGACGATTCCCCCGTCATGCCGACAGTGTACATCACGGCACCGCCCGACAGCGCGCCCGACATCGCCCGCACGCTCGTCGAGGAGCGACTCGCGGCGTGTGTCAACCGGCTGTCCTGCGATTCGGTCTACCGCTGGGACGGCGCCGTCCACGCCGAGACGGAGGAACTCCTGCTCGCGAAGACGACCGACGAACGCTACCCCGACCTTCGTGAGCGCGTCGTCGCGGTCCACCCCTACGACGTGCCCTGCGTCGAACGGTTCGACGAGGCCGACGAACTCGACGCGTTCGGGTCCCGGCGGGCCGCGGCCGTCGAACACGAGTAGCCCCGCCGTCGTGCCCGGGCGTCGCGGCCAGGACTCGCTGACCGCTGAGTGCTCCGGTCGGACGCGCGGCGTTTTTACCGCTCGAACGGGTACGCGGTGACATGACCGTCGACCCCGCGACCCTCGACGTGACGGTCGTCGACGGGTACGTCGACGAGCCGGCACACTTCGGCGTGCCGCCCTACGTCTCGACGTACCCGCGCTACACCGCGGGGGCACTCGTCGACGCGGGCGTCCCAGAAGAGCGGATCACCTACCACACCATCGACGCGCTCCGGGACGAGCGCGACCGCTGGCGCGACGTGGCCGGGGCCGACCTCGTGGTCTACGTCGGGGGCATGACAGTCCCCGGCAAGTACGTCGGTGGCGCGCCGGCCGAACCCGAGGAGGTGCGCCGCCTGGCCTGGCGGGCCGACGGGACGACGCTGCTGGGCGGGCCGGTCCGGTTCGGCGTCGGCGACGAGAACAAGGGCGCCATCGAGACCGAGCGCGACGACCTGGACTACGACTTCGTGGCGAAAGGCGACGTCGAGGCGGCGGCCCACGACCTCGTCCGCGAAGGGCTGGAGGGCTTTTCGGACCGCCTGCGCGACAACGCGGAGGTCTCGCGGTGGGCCCGCGCGGGCGCGTTCGTCGTCGAAGACCACCCCAACCACCCCGACTACCTCATCGCCGAACTCGAGACCTCGCGGGGGTGTGCCTACCGGTGTTCGTTCTGCACGGAACCGCTGTACGGCGACCCCGCGTTCCGGACGGCCGACTCAGTGGTCGCGGAGGTCGAGGCCCTCGCCGACCACGGCGTCCGTGATTTCCGGCTGGGCCGCCAGGCCGACATCCTCGCGTTCGGCGGCGACGGCGAGGCGCCCAACCCCGACGCGCTCCGTGACCTGTACGGCGGGATCCGCGAGACGGTCCCCGACCTCCGGACGTTCCACCTCGACAACATGAACCCCGTCACCATCGTGGACTACCCGGAGAAGTCCCGCGAGGGGATCCGGGTCATCGCCGAACACAACACGCCCGGCGACACAGCCGCGTTCGGCCTGGAGTCGGCTGACCCGGTCGTCCAGGCGGAGAACAACCTACTCGTCTCCGCCGAGGAGTGTCTGGAGGCGGTCCGAGTCGTCAACGAGGTCGGCGGGTGGCGGCCCAGCGGCCCGGGCGACCAGCGCGGCGGCGACAGAGATAGCGCGCCGACCTTCGGGGAAAGTGCAGCCCGGCGCCTCCCCAAACTCCTGCCGGGGATCAACCTCGTCCACGGCCTGGCGGGCGAACGCCCCGAGACCTTCGAGCACAACAGGGCCTTCCTCGACCGCCTCCTCGAAGAGGGGCTGATGGTCCGGCGGATCAACATCCGGCAGGTGATGGCCTTCGAGGGGACCGAGATGGCCGAGACCGGCGCGGAACTCGCCCACGACCACAAGCAACTGTTCACGGAGTACAAGCGGGCGGTCCGCGAGGAGGTCGACAACCCGATGCTCCGGCGGGTCGCGCCGCCGGGGACGGTCCTCCCGGACGTCCACCTGGAGTACCACCAGGACGGCAAGACCTTCGGCCGGCAACTTGGGACGTACCCCCTCCTGGTGGCGGTGCCGGGCGAGCGCGAACTCGGGCGGACACTGGACGTCGCGGTCACCGACCACGGCTACCGGTCGGTGACCGGGGTTCCCTACCCGCTGGACGTCAACGCCGCGTCGATGGACGAACTGGCGGCGGTCCCGGGGGTCGGCCGCCAGACCGCGGGCAACATCGTCGTCGACCGTCCGTACGACTCCCTCGCGGAGGTCGAAGGCGTCGCCCGCCTCTCGCGGTTCGCCACTGCCGGGACACAGGGGACTGGCGACTGAACGCGGTGCACGGGACCGGCGACCGAACGCGGTGCACGGGACGGGTGGCCGACCCCGACGCCGTGTCGTTCTGGGGTCTCCGCGCGTGCTCAGCGGAACAGAAGGTACTTTTGACCTCCTGGTCCTACCGTGACCAATGAGCGACGTCGAGGTGAGCGTCGTCCTCCCCGCGTACAACGAGGAGGAGGCCATCGAGCGGACCGTGCGGGTCACGGTCGAGACGCTCGCCTCGTTTCTGCCCGACGACGCCTTCGAGGTGGTCGTCGCCGAGGACGGCTGCACCGACCGCACGCCGGAGATCGCCGAACGGCTCGCCGCCGGTGACGAGCGGGTCAGACACCTCCACAGCGACGATCGGTTGGGCCGGGGCGGCGCTCTGGAGTTCGCTTTCGAGCGCGCGGCCGGTGACACGCTGGTCTACTTCGACACCGACATGGCGACGGACATGCGCCACCTCGAGGAACTGGTCGAGAGCGTCCGCTCGGGCGAGTGCGATATCGCGACGGGGTCGCGGTGGCTCCCCGGGAACAGGGCCGAGCGGCCGACCGAGCGTGCGGTCTCCAGCCTGGGGTACAACACGCTGGTGCGGCTGTTCCTGCGGTCGGACCTGCAGGACCACCAGTGTGGGTTCAAGGCCTTCTCGCGGGCGGCCGTCGAGGAGCTGCGCGACGCCGTCGAGGACGAACACTGGTTCTGGGACACCGAGATGCTGGTGCGCGCCCAGCGCCGGGGCCTGCGAGTCAGGGAGTTCCCCGTCGAGTGGGAACCGAGAGGCGACACGAAAGTCGACCTCGTGCGGGACGTCTTCGGGATGGGCAGCCAGATACTGCGGACCTGGTGGCAACTGTCAGTGAGTCCGCGGATCACCCGCCGGGTGAGTATGGCCGCCGGGTCCGTGCTCGTGGTGCTCGCGCTCGTCGTGGCGGTGGTGGTCGTCTTCGACCTGGAGGCGGTCTTCGACGCGATGAGCGATGCCGACCCCGTGCTGGTGGGCGCCTCGGGGCTCGTCTATCTCCTGTCGTGGCCGCTCCGGGGGTTGCGCTACCGCGATATCCTGGACCGCCTGGGTTTCCCGGGGGACACGTGGTTCCTGACGGGCGCGATATTCATCAGCCAGACGGGGAACCTGGTCTTTCCCGCGCGACTCGGCGACGGCGTCCGCGCCTACGTCGTGAAGGCCCGCCGGGGCGTCCCCTACCCCAGCGGGTTCGCGTCCCTGGCCGTCGAACGGGTGTTCGACCTGCTCGCGATCACGGTGCTCGCGGGCACGGTGCTGGTGGGACTGGTCGTCACCGGCGGGACCGACCAGATCGTACAGGCGGTCGCCGCGGAGGTCCCGCCGGTGACGATCGGCGGCGAGACGATAAACCCCGGCGCGGCCGCCCGGACGGCGCTGCGGGTCGCGGCGGCCGTCGGGGGGGCGGCCGTCGTCGCCGTCGCCGCGATCCTGGTCGGCGCGCGGTACGACACCGACTACGTCTACCGGACGGTCACCGCGGTCAGCAACGACTCCTACGCCGACTACGTCGCGGGCGCCATCGAGCAGTTCGTCGGGGACGTCCAGACGGTGGTCAGCGACCGCGCGGCGTTCGCCCGCGTCGGCGCCGGCAGCCTCGCGATCTGGGTCGTCGACGTGGCCACCGCGCTGGTCGTCTTCGCGGCCTTCGGCGAGACCGTGACGCCCGCGCTCGTGGCGATGGCCTTTTTCGCCGTCAGCGTCGGCAACCTCGCGAAGGTCCTCCCCCTGTCGCCCGGCGGGATCGGCCTCTACGAGGGGGCGTTCACGCTGATCGTCTTCGGACTGACCCCCGTGACCGCCCCCGTCGCCTTCGCCATCTCGGTCGTCGACCACGTCGTCAAAAACGCCGTCACGATCGTCGGCGGCCTCGTCTCGATGGCGTGGCTCAACGTCTCGCTCACCGAGGCCGTCGAGGAGAGCCGCGACGCCGGCGAGGTCGAGGCCGCCGCGACCGAGGACTGACACTCGCGGGCTGCCAGCGACGTGTCGAATATAAATACGAGAGGTGTTCCCACACGTCATCGGGGACATTCGCCGGTTTCTCGCGGGTCTGTGTCGGAACACCAAAAGACTTATATCTTTTTCGGAGACAGTGTAAGTCACCGAATACGCGTCCGGGTTTTCCCTGGATCTGCCGACCCCGGATAGCACGCGCACAGCCATGACTGATTCACGACTTCGGACGAGAGAGGCGGACGAATCGACCGACGAACGAGCCGACGAGGCCTGCCCGGAGTGTGCCGGGAATCTCGTGATGGACGAGGAACGGGGGGAGACGGTCTGTGGGGAGTGTGGGCTGGTCGTCGAGACCGACGAGATAGACCGCGGCCCCGAGTGGCGGGCCTTCGACGCCGCAGAGAAAGACGAGAAGTCCCGCGTCGGCGCGCCGACGACGAACATGATGCACGACAAGGGCCTCTCGACGAACATCGACTGGCGCGACCAGGACGCCTACGGCAACTCGCTGTCGTCGAACCAGCGCCAGAAGATGCAGCGCCTGCGCAAGTGGAACGAGCGGTTCCGCACCCGCGATTCCAAGGAGCGCAACCTCAAGCAGGCACTGGGCGAGATCGACCGGATGGCCTCGGCGCTCGGCCTCCCCGAGAACGTCCGCGAGACCGCCAGCGTCATCTACCGGCGCGCGCTGGACGAGGACCTCCTGCCGGGCCGTTCCATCGAAGGCGTCTCGACGGCGGCGGTTTACGCCGCCGCCCGCCAGGCCGGGGTGCCCCGGAGCCTCGACGAGATCACCGAGGTCTCCCGCGTCGAGAAATCGGAGATCGCACGCACCTACAGGTACGTCATCCGCGAACTGGGCCTGGAGGTCCAGCCGGCCGACCCCGAGAGCTACGTCCCGCGGTTCGCCTCGTCGCTGGAGATGTCCGACGAGGCCGAACACCGCGCGCGGACGCTGCTACAGAACGCCAAAGAGCAGGGCGTCCACTCGGGCAAGTCGCCGGTCGGCCTGGCCGCGGCCGCCGTCTACGCCGCCGCGCTCCTGACCAACGAGAAGACGACCCAGGCCGTCGTCTCGGAGGTCGCCGACATCTCCGAGGTCACCATCCGCAACCGATACCACGAACTCCTCGAGGCCGAGCAGGGTCTCACGGCGGCCTGAACCCCAGGCGCCACGCGCGGTAAAATCACGCCTGATAACTGCGGGGTCACGTTTAATCTCGGGCCGTCGCTGATTCCGTCAATGGCTTCCGACATGGGCGACCCCGGCAGCACGCTCGACGTGGCCGGGGGCGGGGAAATGACAGTCGAGGAGTTGGGCCGGTCTATCGACGAACTCCTGGAGACGTCGGAAGACGTCTCGGACAGCACCCAGCAGATCAGCGACCTCGCCGACGAGCAGTCCGAGAACATGCGCGAGGTCGCCAGCGAGATGTCGAACCTGAGCGCGACCGTCGAGGAGGTCGCCTCCAGCGCCAGCCAGGTTCGGCAGGTCAGCGAGGAGGCCCGCGACCTCGCCGACGAGGGCCGGGACGTCGCCGACGACGCCATCGACGCCATGGAGGCCGTCGACGACGCCACCTCCGACGTCTCCGCGGACGTCACACAGCTCCGTGACCGCATCGACGAGATCGACGCGATCGTCGAGGTCATCAACGACATCGCCGACCAGACGAACATGCTGGCGCTGAACGCCTCTATCGAGGCCGCCCGCGCCGGCGAGGCCGGCGAGGGCTTTGCCGTCGTCGCCGACGAGGTCAAGAGCCTCGCCGAGGAGTCCCAGCAGAACGCCGCCGAGATCGAGCAACTGGTTTCGAACATCAAGTCCGATACCGAGGAGACCGTCGAGAGCATCGACCACGCCAACGACCAGGTCGAGTCCGGCATCGACCAGGTCGACGAGACCGTCGAGATCCTCCGCCGGATCGACGAGGCCGTCGAGGAGGCCGTCCAAGGCGCCCAGGAGGTCGCCAGCGCCACCGACGAACAGGCCGCCTCCACCGAGGAAGTCGCCTCGATGGTCGACGGGACCGCCGAGAGCGCCCAGGAGGTCGCCGACGAGACCGAACGCGTCGCCACCGCCAACCGCCGGCAGACCGCCCAGATCAACGAGATCCGCGACCTCGTCCGCGACCTGCGCTGAGCGGGGCCGCTCGTCCCCGACCGCGACCTGGCGTCGGTTCCGCCCCGTCGACGACCCGGCATCGATCCCCCGGCGACCCCGTTCCGGCCGGAGCCGGTCGTTTTTTCTCGCTCTCGTCAGTAGCGTCGTCCATGGACCTGGAGTTCTCGTCGTTCGTCCTCGCCGCCGCGACGACGGACCTGGCGGACGAACCCGCGGCCCGCGGGCGTGCCGACGCCGTCGAGTTCCGCATGGACCTGGCGACCGACCCGCTGGACGCGCTCGCGGGCTACGACGGCCGGTTGCCGCTGGTCGCGACCAACCGCCCGACCTGGGAGGGTGGCGAGGCCGACCCCGGAGTCGAGCGCGTCGACAGGCTCCGGGCGGCGGTCGACCACGAGGCCGTCGCCGCGGTCGACGTGGAACTGGCCGCGCTCGCCGGCGAGATCGAGGGGGCGGTCGACCCCGAAGCGGCCGCCGCGCTCGTTGAGGACGCGGCAAGCGAGGCGGCGGTGGTCGTCTCGACCCACGACTTCGAGGGGACGCCCCACTGCGACCGGCTCCGGGAGCTCCTGGCCGAGGCGGCCGCCTGGGGTGACGTGGCCAAACTCGCCGTCACCGCCGAGGGGCCGGGCGACGTGCTCGACCTGCTGGCGGTCACCTGGCGGGCGACGACGCGCGGCGAGACGGTCGCGACGATGGCGATGGGCGAGGCCGGCCGCCACTCGCGTGCGGTCGCGCCGCTGTATGGCTCGCGGATCGGCTACGCGCCGGTCGACCCGGCGGAGGCGACCGCCCCCGGGCAGTACGACCTCGGGACGCTCGCGACCCTCGTCGAACGCCTCCAGAGCGGTGAACGCGGCCGTTCGGCGTAGTCGCAAGGTTAACAACCCGCCGAGCACGACGTTCAGGACGGGACAGTGAGCACTCGCACGGACAAACGACCCTGGCTCGCGGCACTGCTCGCCTTCCTCTACCCCGGGCTGGGCCACGTCTACCTCCGCGAGTGGCTGCGTGCGCTCGTGTGGTTTTTCCTCGTCGTCACGAGTTCGACGCTGCTGATCCCGGACGGCGCCGTCCCGCAGGGGCTGTCGGTCGAGGCACTCGTCACCGCCGCCGAACAGATCCCCCCGGAGGCCGCCCTGGCGCTGGTCTCTATCACCTTCTTCTCGATGGTCGACGCCTACTGGGTCGCCAAACGCCGCAACGAGCAGTCCGCGGTCGTGGAGGGGACGACCTGCCCCCACTGCGGGAAGGACGTCGACCCCGACCTCGACTTCTGTCACTGGTGTACCGAACGCCTCGAACCCGGCGGCGACTCCTGAGGCGGCCGGGCCGGCGCGCGGGGCCGAACCGACTTATGTCGTTCGCGAGTACACGTGGGCGATGACACAGGAGCCTACGCCACAGCCGGTCGGAGAGCCGGTCGTCGAGACCATCATCAGGGAGGTCGTCGCGGGGCTGGTCGACGCCGCTCCCGACGTCGTTTCGGGCATCATCTTCCTCGTGCTCGCCTACCTCCTGATCAAGGCCGTCCTGGCGGTCGTTCGGTCCGTCTTCGACCGTATCTATCCCGAGGACCAGACGCTCATCGTGGACCTGTTCGTGACCGTGGTCGGCGTGTTCCTCTGGTTCGGCGTCGTGCTCACGCTGTTGAAGATAGTCGGGATGAGCGACGTCGCGGCCAGCCTGGGGACCGCCGCCGGCTTCATCGGCCTGGGTGTCGCGTTCGCGCTCAAGGAGATGATCGCCGACACCGTCGCAGGGGTCTACCTGCTCCGGGACCCCGACTTCCACGAGGGGGACCTGGTGGAGACGGCCTCGGTCACCGGAACGGTCCAGGGTATCGACCTCCGGAAGACGCGTATCCGGGCCGACGACGGCTCACTGATAGTCCTCGCCAACCGCGACGTCGAGAAGAAGTGGGTCCAGAACCCCGCCGCCTCGGAGGAGTAGGTCCCGACCGTAACCGAATTCCGGCCGGAGCGCGCAGCGAGATCCGATGGCAGAGACCGTTTGGGTCGTGAGACACGGCCAGCGACAGGACAGCGTAGACCCCGACTGGGAGCAGCGGGCCGACCGCGTCCACGACCCGCCGCTGACGGACCTGGGGCGGTGGGCCGCCTGGCGGGTCGGCCGCCGGTTCGTCGAGTCCGGCGTCGCGTTCGACGCCGTCTACGCGTCCCCGTTTCTCCGCACCGTCGAGACGGCCGAGGAGGTCTGCCGCGAGACCGGCGACGACGTCGCCCTCGAACCGGGGCTGGGCGAACACCGCAACCCCGAGTGGTTCGACGCCGACCCAGAGACCGTCCCGCGCGAGCGACTGGCCGAGTGGTTCGACCCCGTCGTGCTCGACCACGACCCGCTTGTCGTCCCCGAGTTCCCCGAGAGCCACGACGAGGCCATAGCGCGGGCCGGCGAAACCGCCAGACGTATCGCGGAGACGACCCCGGGGACCGTGTTGCTCGTCGGCCACGGCCTTACTGTCGGCGGCGCCGTCGCGGGACTCGTCGGGTCGGCCGACGGCGTCGAGACGCCCCTCTGTGGGCTGACCCGCATCGAACGCGACGGCGACGGCTGGCGACTCGATTGCTCCGGGGACACCGACCACCGCTAACGCCGCCGGGGGAAAGCCCGGGGTGCTCGGCCCGCCCTACCCGTACTGCCGCCGGAGACAGGCCCAGAGAGGCCGGCCCGCTCCGCCCGTAGCGCGGCGGGAGCGTCCCGGAGGGGGTCACCGAAGCCAGTCGCGACCGGCGGGGTCGTCTAGACCAGTCGCTCGTAGAGCGCGACGAGCTTCTCCCCGACGGCCTCGAGCGAGAACTGCTCGCTGGTCTCGGCGGCGGCGCTCCCGATGCGCTCGCGCAACTGGTCGTCCGCACAGAGTCGTTGGAGCGGCTCGACGAACTCGTCGGTGGCCTTGAGGCAGTTCACCCCGTCTTCGAGCCAGTCGTAGGTCGGGATCGACCGGATGACGGGCGGTTTCCCGCAGTGCATCGCCTCCAGGAGCGCCATCCCCTCGTTCTCGTTCGTCGAGGGCCAGAAGAGGACGTCGCCGGCCGCCACCGCGCCACGCGGGTCCTTGATGTAGCCGGTGAACGCACAGTTGTCGGGCGACTCGGCGACGAGTTTGCGGGTCTCGCGGGGCTGGAGGAACCGGTCGAGGCGGCCGCCCGTGGGGTTGACGTAGCCGAACCACGCGAAATCGACGGCGGGCATCGCGCGGGCCGTCTCGACGAAGGTCCGCAGGCCCTTGCGCTTGATGACGTGCCCGAACATGAACACGACCGGCGGCTCCAGGCCGTAGCGGTCGAGGTACTCCCGGCGCAGGCCGGGGTCGTCGTACCCCGCGAACCGCTCGGCGTCGAAGCCGTTCGAGATGACCGTCGAGGGCGTGTCGGTGTACTCGGCGACCACGGCCTGGTTGTGCCCGGAGGGACAGACCAGGTGGTCGGCCTGGGAGTAGGCGTAGGCCAGCCACGGCTTGAGGGGGTAAGCGAGCACGTTCGAGAAGACGAAACTGTCCCGGAAGTCCGCCGCGGTGTTGTGGGTGTGAGCCACCACCGGCACCCCCGCACGCCGGGCGCGTTTCGCCCAGTAGACCGACCGCGGGCCCGTGTTGTTGAGATGGAGGAGGTCGGCGTCGGTGGTGGGGTCGGTGGTGTACTCGATGCCGTGGCGGTCGAGTATCTTTCGCTGGTTGCTGACCGACTGGGCGAACCCGCCGGTGACGGCGTCCTCCCACTCGAAGTAGTGGCTGACCTTCATCCGTCCTCCCGCCGGGCCGCCGGGACCTCCGGGTCGGTCACTTCTCGATGATCGACTCCTCGACGGCCTCGCCGAAGTGGCGGGCGGTGTCCTCGTAGTAGACGACCAGTTCGTCGCCGGGTTCGACGTCGGTGACGGCCTTGCGGCCCTCGCTGGTGGCGACCGTGATCGTCTCTGCGTTCTGGAGGAGCGTGCTGATCCGGTCGACGCCGTCGTCGGTCTCGACCTCCGCGGTGACGCGGAACATCGGGCGTTTCTCGATCTTCGAGCGACCGACGATGGCCTCGCGGGTGTGGCCGGCGGTGTCGACGACCTGGACCTCGTCGCCCGCCTCCAGTTCCGAGAGGTATTTCGTCCCGCCGTCCGGCGTGCGGACGTAGGCGTGGACGGCCCCGGCGTTCACGCGGAACGGGCGGGAGGCGACGTAGGGCGACTCGGCGGTCTCGGCGTGGACGAAAAAGAGCCCCCGACTCATCGACCCGACGAGCATCCCCTCGTCGTGGTCCATCAGGCTCCCGGTGTCGATACAGACGCGGTCGGCCGATCCTGTCTGTTCGATTTCGGTGACCGCTGCGTGGGTCAGGGTCAGTTCCTCGCGGCGCTGTTCGTCGCGGACGGCGACGGTCTCGCGGATCTCGTCGGGGTCGTCCGAGTCGAGCAGGACCGCGTCGGCGCCGATCTCCAGGGTCTCGTAGGCGGTCCTGGCCTCCGCCGCGGACTGGACGCCGGCGACCAGCGTCGTCTCGTCGCCGATGCGCGCGATGAGGTTTTCGAGAGGGATGATCTGCCAGTCCTCGCCGACGATGATGGTGTACTCGGCGTCGGCGGCGACGGCCTCGGCGAACTCCTCGTAGCGCTCGTCGAGGATGCGGACGTAGCCCGCGTCGGCCTTGTCCTCCTGGCGGAGCACCGAGAGGTCCGCCGACCCGGCGAAGTCGCCGGGCATGTCCATCGTGCCGTCGCCCTCGCCGTCCTTGCCGACGACCGCGACGTCGGGGTCGGTGTCCTCGCTCGCCTCGGCGTCCATCACGTGGACGTCGCCGTTCGAGAACGCCGCGACGCTGACCGTGCCAAGGTCCCGGACGCGGGCGACGTCGCCCTCGTCGACGAGCACCCAGTCGACGCCGGCCTCGAGGCCGGCGGTGATCCGGCGCTTGCGCGCCTCCCAGTCGCCGACCTCGTCGTCGGCCTTGAGCCACACTTGCCGTGTCATATCCTCACGCTCGCGGGGGTCGGATTTGAACGTGACGATGGCGAGGCCGACCGAAGGGAGGCCTCGGAAACGCGAGCGGGGAACGGAGTTCTCCTGGTCCGGGACTCGCCCCCATTTCGGGATCCTCGAATCGTTCCACACAGCGTGAAAAGATTGAGGTGCGGGCGGGCTGACAGCCAGGGCATGCCCGCCCGCGACGCCGTCCTGTTCGACCTCGACAGCACCCTCTGTGTGAGCGAGCAAAGCGACCACGAGATCCACGAGGCGGTCTTCGAACGCGTAGACGTCGAGCCGTTCTTCTCGCCGGCGGACGTCCGGGCAGTCGACGGAGAGGACATCGCGGTCGCGGATTCACAGCGGGGCTTCTACGAGAACCTCTACCGGGCCGTGGCCGCCGACGTGGGTGGCGACCCCGCACACGCGCCGGCACTCGCCGAGGCGACCGTCGAGGTCGTCGACGAGACCGCCGTCCGCTTCCGCGAGGGTGCCCAGCGGGCGCTGGCACGCGCCCGCGAGCACGCTGCCGTCGGCCTCGTCACGAACGGCGGCGAAGCGACCCAGACCGCCAAACTCGAACGCCTCGGTATCGCCGACGCTTTCGACGTGACCGTCTTCTGTGACCCGCAGGCCGGAACGCCCCCGAAACCGGATCCCGCGCCCTTCCGGGAAGCCCTGGCGGCGCTCGACGCGACGCCGGAGCGGACGGTCTACGTCGGCGACTCGCTGGACCACGACGTCGCCGGCGCGTCCCGCATCGGGATGGTGTCCGTCTGGGTGCCGCTCGACCGCCCGCACGGGGAGGTCCCCGACGACCCCGAGCCCGAACCGACCCACCGGGTCGACTCGCCGGCCGACCTGACGCGGGTGCTGTGAGCCGACCGGCGCTTGCGGCCGTGGGCGGCGCACGTCCTGTCGACTCGCCGGCCGACCTGACGCGGGTGCTGTGAGCTACAGGCCGGTGCGGGCGAGGTTTCTGACCTCGCGGCGGTTGCACGCGACCCAGTAACCCATCCCGGAGGCGATGATCGCCGCCGAGAGCAGGTAGACGAACAGGTAGGAGGTGACGACCCCGCCGGGGTTGGTGACGGCGTAGACGACGCCCTCGGTGCCCAGCGAGACCGTGACGAACCCGGCAAGCCCCGCGACGGAGGCGCTCGCGAGGACGGTCCGGCCGTGGTATCGCCCGTGGTCGACGACGACCAGGGTCCCGACGAAGACGACGGCGCTGGTCAGCACGTACAGCGGCAACCGCGAGACCAGCGCCGTCACCTGGCCCGACGCGAGGCCGACGACGCCGACGAACATCGCCGTCAGCGCGGCCGTACACAGCGCTATCACGCCGACCAGCGGCCCGAGTTGTCCCAGCTGTTCCCGTCCGAGCGTCCCCGAGTTCGAAGTTGCCATCGGTCGGATCGTTGCGGTCACGCCACAAAAACGCCCGTCAGCCACCCGTCTGACTGTGAGGCGTGCCAACAGAACCGACCGCCGTGTGGCCGCCCGGCGTTCGACGGACGGGGCAACCGCCCGGAGGGCGACGGGCCGGTCGCCGGGAGTTCGAGAGGGGCGGCAGTCGCTCTGACCTCGACGGGGAGGCCTCCGATGGTCGGCGGGCTCAGGCCTCGACGGCGAATCCGGCGTCCCGGAGTGCCTCCTCGGCGCCCGCGTCCTCGTGGATGACGGCGGCGACGGCCCGCGTGATAGCCTCGGGGTCGTCGTGCTGGAAGATAGAGCGGCCCATCGAGACGCCCGCGGCGCCGGCGTTGACGGCCCCGCGGACCATCTCCAGGGTCTCGCGGTCGGTGCCCTTCGAGCCGCCGGCGATGACCACCGGCAGGGACGTCGACTCGACGACGCGCTCGAAGGTCTCCGCGGAGCCGCTGTAGGCGGTCTTGACCACGTCCGCGTCGAGTTCCTCGGCCAGGCGGACGGCGTGGCCCAGGTCCTCGGCGAACCCCTCGCCCTGCTCGCGGACGTCGTGGCCGCGTGCGTAGGCCATCGCCAGCACCGGTATCCCGTAGCGGGCGGCCTCGCTCGTCACCTCGGCGAGCTGGGTGATCTGGTCGGGCTCGTGCTCGCTGCCGACGTTGATGTGAAAGGAGACGGCGTCCGCGCCGGCGCGGATGGCGTCCTCGACCGAGCCCGTGGGGCGCTTGTCGTTCTCGTCGGGACCGATCGAGGTCGAGCCGTTGAGGTGGACGATGTAACCCGCGCCGTTCGTGTTGGGGTGGACGCGGTCGGCGACGCCGCGCTGGGTGAGCACCGCGTCCGCGCCGCCGTGCGTGACTGCGTCGACGGTCGCTTCCAGGTCGACGAGGCCCGTTACCGCGCCGAGTGTGATGCCGTGGTCCATCGGGACGACCAGATAACGACCCCCTGTCCCGATTCGGTCGAGGCGTGCCGCTTTCCCTGCAGTCATGTTGTGTGAGGGTGTGGCAAGTACGGGCATAAGCGTTGCGAGACAGCGTGTCCGTCCGCCACCTCACGGCCGGGTCGACCCGACGGCGGCCCGCTCCACGTCGGCCGCTAACACCGCTGGGCAGACCGCCCGACAGGCCCAGCAGACCGCCCGACAGGCCCGGCAGACCAGGCGGACCGCCCTCGCGCCCGTCCTCGCGCGGTCGGCGGGGCTCGTGGCCGACCCTCTTTTTCACTCGCGATATCCGGGGAGGTACAAATTTAGACCGGAAACCGAAAAAAACCGGTCGTGACGGAGTCGGTACCGGGAGTGATTCTCGCGTTCGCACTCTCGCTCGTGGCGGCGTCGGCCGTCTCGGCGTCCGCGACGGCCGTGACCGTGGGCGGCGGCTGGCACGCCGTGGGCGTCCCGGGAGCGACCGGGTCGAGCGCCGTCCCGGTGGCGACGGTCCGGACCGGTCTGTCCCGGTCCGCGGAGAGTGGACCGGCGCCGGAGGACGGGGAGCACACCGCCGGAGCTGACGGCGAACCCACCGCCGGAATGGACGGGGAACCGACAGCCGGAGGGGATGGTGAACCGACAGTGTCGGTCCGCGTGGCGCGGGCCGGACCGGAGACGGTACGGTACGACCTGTCGCTGTCGGCGCCCCCCGGGACCGAGCGACTATTGGTGGTCTTCCGCGGTCCGGTGACGGTGGCGCAGGCCCCGGGCTTCGAGCGCGCGACGGCCGGGAACGCGACACGGCTCCGGTGGACGGGCGAGCGGCCGGCGGCGGTGTCGGTGACGGTTCCGGCCAGTGCCAGCGGCGGGGCGGCCGACTCGGGGTGGGCCTTCGGGCGCGGCCCGTTCGTCGAGGTACAGTGGGCGGCCGGCGGGACGGTCCAGCGGTCCTGGCCGCTCCTCGACCGCACGGGGCCCGTCGCGGGGGAGGGCGTGGTCGGCGACCGGTACGCGCTCGTCGGCGCCCACGAAGTGACCGAGCGGACCGCGGGCGACAGACGGGTCCGGGTGGTCGTCCCGGCCGGCGTCACGCCGGCGGCCCGGCCCGGGGCGGTCGCCGCGGCGCTGGCCGAGGCCGCCTGGCGGCTCGACGTCGGTGACGCCGACGAGTCGGTGCTCGCGTTCGCGGTGGCCGACCCCGACCACCGCGGCGGGGAGGCGCTGCCCGCACACGACGAGTTCTGGGTCCACGCCGGGATGGGGCTTGCCGACCCCGAGAACGTCTGGCTCCACGAGTACGTCCACGCGCGCCAGTCGTTCCGGCTCGCGACCGAGATGCGGTGGTTCCGGGAGGCCAGCGCCGAATACTACGCCGCCCGACTGAGCTACGAGCAGGGACTGGTCGGCCGGGGGGAGATGCGGTCGCACCTCGGCGGCCCGCCCTCGCGCGCGACGCTGACCGACCCCGGGACGTGGACGGGCCCGGCGGTCCCCCGCCGGAAGGGCGCGCGCACGCTGGCCGTCCTCGACCGGAAGATCCGCGCCGAATCCGACGGCCACCGCTCGCTGGAGGACGTGTTCCGCCGACTCAACGACCACGACGGGCCCGTCACCTACGATGCGTTCGTCCAGACCGTCTCTGAGGTGGCCGGCCGGCCGATGGACGACTGGCTCGACGCCCACGTCGCCGGCTCCGAACCCGTCGCCGACCAGTATCCGCCCGCCCCGCTGCTCGGGGCCGGCCTCGCCGGTCGCGGCCTCCTCGGGACCGGCGGCGGGGAGTCCTTTTTCGCCGTCTCGGTCGCGTTCGCCGCGCTCGCGGCCGGGCCACTGTACGCGTTCCTTGGACGACGCGACCCAGACGAGATCGCGGGCGAAGACCCCCAGCGCACACCCTCGGGCACCGTCGATTGAGCACGGCTCCCGCGGTCCTCCGGCCCACCCCACACTACGCTACCCACACCACTTCGCCCCGCCCGATCCTATCCGGGTCTCGGCCAGTCTATCGGGCCCCCGAACGGTCAGTCCTCGCCGGACAGCAGGCGCGAGAACACCTTCCGCTGTGCGGTCCGGAGGTGTTGTGTCACGGTCGCGCGGGCGACGTCGAAGTGGTCGGCGAGGTCGGTCGCACTCGCCCCCCGGGGTCGCTCGAAGTAGCCCACCGCGAAGGCGTGCCGGAGCACGTCACGCTGTCGCGCGGTCAGGTCGGCCAGCGGGTCGCCGGCAGCGCCCGCCGCCGACGCATCGCGGCCGGTCCAGACCGTCGAGACCGTCACGTCGTCGTACTCGGTCTCGAGCGTCTCGCGGAGCGTCGCAAGCTTGGCGTCGTCGGAGACGCGGACCGACAGCGTCGCGGCGCCGTCGTCGACGACGGTCTCCTCGAAGCGTGCGCCGTGTGACGCGAGGAGTTCCTCGGGCGTCCGCGCGGCGACGACGACCTCACACCGGGGCGGCGACGCGTCCGCGTCGACCGTCACCGACTCGACGGCGTCGACGGCGGTCACGCGCTCTTCGAGCGTCGACGCCGGGACGCCCTCGACCGCCGCCACGTAGAGTGTCGTCCCATCCCCCCGGGAGAGGGCAGAGCGGACCTCGACCGCCGCCGACGCGGGGAGCGCCTCGGCGACCGCGACCAGCGGCGCCGCGCCGTCGCCCACCTCGACCGAGAGCGAGACGGGATGGGACGACAGCAGCGACCGCTGCTGTTCGGCCGTCCGGAGCGCGTACCCGACCGTGTCGGCGTACTCGGAAACCGCGGACCGCTCGCGGTCGGCGTCGACGACCGCGTCGTCCGCGTAGACCGCCAGGACGCCGAACTGGACGCCGTCGCTTCGCACCGGCCCGGCGACGGCCCGCTCGAACCCGCAGTCGGCGGCGACCGTCTCCCAGTCGTGGGCGCTCCGTTCCGGCGCCATCCCCCCAGGGGTCGTCCCCCGCTGGCCGTCGCTCCCGTCGGCGATGTCCCCGGGGACGGCCGCCGCTGGCCCGTCGCGGGGCTCGCCGATTGAGGTGGCGACGACCCCGTCGGCGTCGAGGGCCCGCCGCGCCGGTTCGCCCGGGGGCGGAACCCGGTCGGGGCCGACCACGGCGTCGAGATACGCCTCGCGGCCGGCGACCGCGCGCGGAACCGGCCCGCCGTCGTCGGTGACGCGACCGATCCACGCACACGCGTAGCCGCGCTCGACCAGCTGGGCGCAGAACTGCCGGGAGAGCTCCGTCTCGCCGGTCGTGGCGGTCAACACGTCGAGCATTGCGTCCTTGGTCCGTCGTTCCCTGTCGAGGGCCCGCCGCGTCCGGTAGGAGTCGACGGCCGACTCGACCCGGGACGCCAGCAGGTCGTCCCGGCCCCCCAGCGACCGCTTGGGGATGTAGTCCGTCACTTCCTGGCTGATGGCGTCGCTGGCGACCGTCTCGTCGCCCTCGCCGGTGATGAGGACGAACGGCCGGTCCGGCGAGCGGTCGCGGACCTCCTCGAGTAACTCCAGACCCGTTCCCGCTTCGAGCTGGTAATCACAGACCACGCAGTCGGGGTCGTACTCGGCGAAGGCCGCCGACGCCGTCGAGAGGTCGGTCGCCGTTCGCACGGAAAGGGCCGCCCGCTGGTGTTCGAGGACCTGGGCCGTCGACCTGGCCCACGCCTCGTTGTCGTCGACGAGCAAAACCAGAACGTCGTCCCCACCGACCGACGCCCCGTCGCGCTCCGACGGGGGTCCCGTCTCACTCACGGCGTCGCCCCCTCCCGTCGACTGGCGTCCCCACCCCTGGGCGTCCCCACCCCTGGGCGTCCCGCGCCGTCGACGCGCCGTCGTGGCTCGTGTTCGGTGCCTGCGCTCCGGATTGCCACCCTCCGGTCGTGGTCTGTCGACCGCGCCCGCGACCGGATCACGAATCCACCCAGTCGTTCGTACATGCCAGTATCTAATAAAGTACGTACCACCATGTGAAGGTGATGGTCCGGCCGGCGCGGCGCGGGTGCCCGTCGGGGGCCGCGAGAGGGGTCCTTGCCCCGTCCAACGGTAGCAACGGTTAAGTTGGACAAAACACAGATGACGTGGCATGGAAAACCCCGAACTCGGGGACGCGCCCGACGCCGGGTCGCTTCGCGTTCTCCCCCGGGAAGAACTCGAAGCGGTGGTCCGCCGGCGGACGTCGGAACTCCAGGACATCGTGGACGCGATGGCCGACGTCATGGTGACGCTGGACACGGAAGGGCGGATAGAGACGGCCAACGAGGCCGTCAGTGACGTACTCGGCTACGAGCCATCGACGGTCGAGGGGCGACCCGTCGAGTTCCTGTTCGCGGCCGAGGAGTCGGCGGACGGGCGGGCGGTCTCGGGTCCGGAGTTCGTCGAACGACTCGTCACCGGGGACGCCGTCACGGACCTGGCGGTGCCCTTCGAGACCGCGGACGGCCGGGAGGTCCCGATGCAGGTGTCGACCTCGGTCATGCGCGACGGCGACGCCGTGACCGGCTTCGTCTGTGTGGCCACGGACGTGACCGAGCGGAAGGAACGCGAGCGCGCCCTCCGGGAGAGTCGCGAGCGGTACCGGACGCTGTTCGAGACCAACCAGATCGTCCTCTGGGAGTTCGACCTCTCGACGGCGAGAGAGCGCGCGGAGGCGGTCGCCGAGGAGACCGACGACCTCGCCGCCTACCTCGCCGAACACCCAGGCGAGCACCTGCGTGTCCTCGACGGCGTGGCGGTCACCGACGTCAACGAGAAGGCCGTCGAGTTCTACGGGGCCGACTCGAAGCGCCACCTCAAGGAGAAGCACAACCAGGTCTTCACGAGCAAGGCGCTGGACTCGTGGCGGGACCTCTGGGGGCGCATCGTCGAGGGCGAGACCACGTTCCGGACCGAGTGTACGACCCAGACGTTCGACGGCGAGAAGCGGGCGGTCCTCGCGGAGTTGAACGTCCCCGCAGGCCAGGAAGACGACTACTCGCGGGTGTACCTGACCGCCCTCGACATCACCGAGCGCAAGGAACGAGAGGAGGAACTCGAACGCCGCAACCAGTACCTCGACGAGTTCGCCAGCGTCGTCTCCCACGACATCGCCTCGCCGCTGGGGACCATCGAGAACAAGGCCCGCCTCGTCGAGATGACCGGCGACCCGTCCCACGCGTCGGACATCTACGACGCGACCGAGCGGATCCAGCGGCTGATCGACGACCTGCTGGAGCTTGCCCGGCAGGGCAAACGCGTCGGCGAGACCGAACCCGTCGAGTTCGAGACCGCTGTCCGGCGGGCCTGGCGGTCCGTCAACGACACCGGCGCTACGCTCGCCGTCGAATCGACGGGCCGGTTCGAGGCGAGCCCCGAACGGCTCCGCCAGTTGCTCGAGAACCTCCTGTCCAACGCCGTCGACCACGGGGCGACCGACGGCGAGGTCCACGTCCGCGCGGCGACCCACGCCGACGGTTTCTACGTCGCCGACGACGGCCCCGGGATCGACCCCGACGAGCGCCCGAAAGTGTTCGAACAGGGGTACACCACCGCCGACGAGGGGGCCGGCCTCGGCCTGGCCATCGTCGACCGGATCGTCGACGCCCACGACTGGTCGGTCGAGATAGGCGACAGCGACGAGGGCGGTGCCCGCATGGAGGTCTCTGGCGTCACGATGGACGACGTCGAGTGACCGGGCTGGCCGAGAACACCCGACGGCTGGGCCGGTCGAGCCCCCTCGCGAGCCACGTCCCGAGAAGTGCCGACCGAGAGGCGGGCTCCCTCGCGGGCCACGTCTGTAGAACGTCGACCGGCCGGAAGTGGTCAGGAGCCGTCAACCCCGGCCCGTGCTCGCGCGCCGGCGAGGGCGCCCTGCTTGAGTTCGCGCGCCTTCGATTCGAGGCGCTGGACGACCTCGGCGGTGGGCTGGCCCTCCTCGTGGCCCTCGGCGACGATGTCGACGAGGGCGGACCCGACGATGACCCCGTCGGCCCCGGCGGCGACGATGCGTTCGGCGTGGTCGCCGGTCTTGATGCCGAAGCCGACGGCCTTGGGGACGTCCCAGTCGGCGACGCGGGCCAGCGACGCCTCCGTCTGGCCGGAGACGTCGTCGCGCGCGCCGGTCACACCCAGGCGCGCCTGGACGTAGACGTACCCGGAGACGTGCTCGCGCATCCGGTCGAGGCGGTCGCCACGGGTCGTCGGCGCGATGATGAAAACGAGGTCCTGGCCGAACTCGTCACAGGCCTCCCGGAGCGGCCCGGCCTCCTCGGCCGGCAGGTCGACGACGACGAACCCCTCGATGCCGGCTTCGGCGGCCCGCCGGGCGAACGCCCGCGGCCCCGTCTCGCCGGTCTCCGGATGGGTGTACTGGTAGACCAGGTTGTAGTAGGTCATACAGACCAGTGGGACCCCGACGTCCAGGTCCTCGACGAACGCGAAGTACCGCTCGGGCGTCATGCCCGCCTCCAGCGACCGGACGACCGCCCCCTGGATGGTCGACCCCTCGGCGATGGGTTCGGAGAAGGGCAGGCCGAGTTCGATCACGTCGGCGCCGCCCCGCTCTAGGGCCTCGACGTACTCCAGGGACTCCTCGTAGGAGGGGTCGCCGGCCGCCACGTAGGGGACGAAGGCCGGTTCGTCCGCGAAGACGCGTTCGAGCCCCATCAGATCCCGCCCCCGCCGCCGGTCTCGCGCAGCACCGACATGTCGGGTGCGACGTCCAGGTCGCGTTTCTCGGTCTCTTCGAGGACGGTTTCGAGGTCCTTGTCGCCCCGGCCGGAGACGTTGACGACGACCACGTCGCCCAGTTCGTCGTGGTGCTGTTCGAGGTAGCCGAAGGCGTGGGCCGTCTCCAGTGCGGGGATGACGCCCTCGTCCTGGGAGAGACGATGGAACGCCTCCAGGGCGCTGTCGTCGTCGACGTTGACGGCGTCGACGCGGCCCTCGTCGACGAGGTGGGCCAGTTCCGGCCCGACGCCGGCGTAGTCCAGCCCCGCCGAGACCGAGTGTGATTCCATGATCTGGCCGTGTGAGTCCTGGAGGAGTTTCGTCCGCGCGCCGTGGAGGACGCCCTCCTCGCCCGTCGACAGCGAGGCGGAGTTGGGCGCGACGCCCGCCTCTTCGTCGACAGCCAGCGAGGAGCCGCCCGCTTCCACGGCGGAGAGTCCGACGTCCTCGTCGTCGACGAAGTGGTGGAACGTCCCCATCGTGTTCGACCCGCCGCCGGCACACGCCAGCACTGCGTCGGGGAGGCGCCCGGCCTTCTCTTGGACCTGCTCGCGGACCTCCTCGCTGATGACCGCCTGGAAGTCACGGACCATCCGCGGGAACGGGTGGGGGCCGACGACCGACCCGATGACGTAGTGGGTGTGCTCGACGGTGGTCGCCCAATCCCGCATCGTCTCGGAGATGGCCTCCTTGAGCGTCCCCCGGCCCGTGGTGACCGGCGTCACCTCCGAGCCGTTTGTTTTCATCCGGAAGACGTTGGGGCGCTGGCGCCGGATGTCGGTCTCGCCCATGTATATTTCGCAGGGCATATCGAGGTGGGCGGCGGCCATCGCTGTGGCGGTCCCGTGCTGGCCGGCGCCGGTCTCGGCGATGATCCGCTCTTTGCCCATGTACTTCGCGAGCAATACCTGCCCGAGGGCGTTGTTGAGTTTGTGCGCGCCCCCGTGGAGCAGGTCCTCGCGCTTGAGGTAGACGTCGGTGTCGTACCGCTCCGAGAGCGACTCGGCGTACTGCAGGGGCAGCGGGCGCCCGCCGAAGTCCGCCAGGCGGCGGTAGAACTCGTCCATGAAGCCGTCCTCGTTGTCGAGGACGTACCGCTCGTATGCGTCGGTCAACTCCTCGATGGCCGGCATCAGCGACTCGGGGACGTACTGTCCGCCGTAGTCGCCGAAGGTCTTGTCTGTGCTCATCGGTCCTCCGTGGTCGGCCGCGTGGTCTGTCGTGTCATTGTCCTTGTCCGGTCGCGAGGCGGCGCGTGTTCTCGCGGACGTCGCCGTGGTCGGCCGGGTCGTCGCCGCCGACGTCCATGACCGCCGACCCGACGAGCAGGGCGTCGGCCCCCGCCTCGCGCATCCGCGCGACGTCGCTTCCCGTCGCTATGCCGCTCTCCGCAATGAGGGTGACGTTCTCCGGGACGGCCGGCGCCACGTCCTCGAAGGTCCCCAGGTCGACCTCCAGCCTGGCCAGGTCGCGGTTGTTCACGCCGACTATCCCGGCGCCAGCCGCCAGTGCCCGCTCGACCTCCCCGGCCGTGTGAGTCTCGACGAGCACCTGGAAGCCCCGGTCGCGGGCCGCCGCCACCAGGTCCGCCAGGTCGTCGGTGCCCTCCTCCTCCAGGAAGCGCACGATGAGCAGGACGGCGTCGGCCGCGACGGCGTCCAGCTGGGACTCCCGGACGACGAAGTCCTTCCGGAGGACAGGCGCGTCCACCGCGGCCCGGACCCGTTCGAGCGCGTCCGTCGACCCGCCGAAGTGCTCGGGTTCGGTCAGCACCGACAGCGCGGCGGCGCCGCCCTCGACCATCGCCTCGGCCAGCGCCACGGGGTCGTCGTCGCGCTTGCCGTCTGTCGTCGGGCTCGTCGGCTTGACCTCCGCGACCAGCGGCACGCGCCCGTCGGCCTCCGCGGCCGCGAACGCCGCCGGGAGCGACCGCGCGTCCACGCTCACTCGCCCGTCGCCGCCCGACCGCTCGCGCGCCGCGTCGAGTATCGACCTGACTTCTGGGGCGATCTCTTCACTAGTACCCATTGCTGATCACTAACGGACAGAGTTGCACATAAGGCTTGCGTCACGGGACCGCACGGTCTGGGGCCGATGCGCTCCCCGCCCCCGGACGGTCCAGGCATCCGACAGGCTAAAGCGCGACGGTGGGGATGGCACAGGCATGGAGTTTCACGAGGCCGCGAACGTCCTGTTCGACCTCAAGCGGTTTGCGCCGCGGCCGGGGCTGGCCCCGACGCGGGACCTCCTGGCCCACCTGGGCGACCCCCAGGCGGACCTGGCGTGCGTGCAGGTCGCGGGGTCGAACGGGAAAGGGAGCACGGCGCGGATGGTCGAGCGCGCGCTCCGCGAGGCCGGACTCTCGGTGGGGCTGTACACCTCGCCACACCTCGACGAAGTCCGCGAGCGGGTCCGGGTCGACGGCCGGACGGTGTCGAGAGAGGCCGTCGCGGCGTTCGTCGAGCGGACCCGCGAGTACGCCACAGAGCGGGCGACCGACGGCGACTCGCCGACGTTCTTCGAGGCGCTGACCGCGCTGGCGCTGTGGGAGTTCGACCGCCAGGACGTCGACGTCGCGGTGCTGGAGGTCGGTATCGGCGGCAGCCTCGACGCCACGAGCGTCGTCGACCCCGTCGCGAGCGCCGTCACGAGCGTGACGCTCGAACACACCGACGTCCTCGGCGACACCGTCGAGGAGATCGCCCGCGACGCGGCCGCCGTCGCGCCGGCCGACGCGCCCCTGGTGACCGCCGCCGACGCCGAAGCGTTCGCCGCCATCGAAGACGAGGTCGACGCCGTCCGCAGAGTCGTCAACGCCGACGGCCCCGTCGAGGGGGACGTGGCGGTCACCGACGGCGGCCGCGAGGGACTGGAGTGGGCCGTCACGGTCGAATCGCCAGAGGAAAGCGACGGTGAGGGCGGCTGGACGGTCGAGACGCGCCTGCCCCTCCTCGGGACCCATCAGGCGCGAAACGCCGGCGTCGCGGCCACGCTGGCCCACCAGGTCATCGACCGCCTGGGGGCGCCGGCCGACGACCCCCGGACGGCCGTCGAGCGCGGCCTGCGCAATGCCCACTGGCCGGGCCGGTTCGAGGTGATGGGCCGGGAGCCGCTGGTCGTCCTCGACGGCGCGCACAACCCCGGCGGCTGCGCGACGGCCGTCGAGGTCTTCGACAGCTTCGCGTACGACGACCTGCACGTCGTCGCCGGCGCGATGGCGGACAAGGACCACCCCGGCGTCGCGGCGGCCGTCGGCGGGGTGGACCCGGCCCGCGTGCTGGCGACCCGCCCGGACCACGACCGCAGCGAGGACGAGCGCGTGGTCGCACGCGCGTTCGAACGGGAGACCGACGCCGCCGTCGAAACCCGGCCCGACGTGGCCGACGCGCTGGCGGCGGCGCTGGCGGCGGCCGGCGCCGACGACGCCGTCCTCGTGACGGGGTCGCTACATACCGTCGCAGAGGCGCGGGCCCGCTGGGCGCGCCCGACGGTCCCCCAGCGGGTCGACTCCGTCGCGGCCGCCGCCGACGCCCTGGAGGCGGCCGACGTGACCGACGAGGCGGCCCGGCGGGTGCGCGGCGAGGCCGTCCACCGGGTAGTGCGCACGCGCGTCCGGCCAGGCCAGGCCCGCCATCTCAGGGAGGCGTTGCTCTCGCTGGGCGGTGAGTGTGCGCTCTCGGCGCTGGACGGCCAGAGCCAGGAGACCGTCGAGGCGGTGATGATGGGCACCCTCGCCCAGTACGAGCGGCTGGCCGACGAACTGGAAGACCGGGCGCACGGACTGGCCCCGCTGGCAGACGACCTCCGGGAGACGCTGGCGGTCGGGACCGACCCCGACGCCGCGGCCGCCCGGCGGGGCTACCCCTGGGCAGACGGCACCGCGGTCATGGGCATCCTGAACATCACGCCCGACAGCTTCCACGACGGCGGCGAGTACAACGAACGCGCGGCCGCACGCGAGCGCGCCGAGCGGATGGTCGCGGCCGGGGTCGACATCCTCGACATCGGCGGCGAGTCGACCAGGCCCGGCGCCGACCCCGTCCCGGTCGAGGATGAGATAGAGCGGGTCGTCCCCGTCATCGAGGCAATCGCGGACCTCGATGCGATGGTCTCGGTCGACACGCGGAAAGCCGAGGTGGCCCGCGCGGCCCTGGACGCCGGCGCGGACCTCCTCAACGACGTCTCCGGGCTCGAAGACCCGGAGATGCGGCTGGTCGCCGCCGACTACGACGTCCCGGTGGTCGTGATGCACAGCATCGAGGTGCCGGTCGACCCCGACAGCGAGGTCCACTACGACGACGTCGTGACCGACGTCCTCGACTACCTCACCGAGCGGGTCCTGCTGGCCGAGAAGGCAGGCCTGGACCGCTCGCAGATACTGGTCGACCCCGGCCTCGGTTTCGGCAAGTCCGCCGCCGAGAGCTTCGAGTTGCTGGGCCGGATCGACGAACTCCGGGCACTGGGCTGTCCGGTTCTCGTCGGACACTCCCACAAGTCGATGTTCGAACTCGCCGGCGCCGACCCCGGCGAGGCCCTCCACGAGACCGTCGCCGCGACGGCCGTCGCCGCCGACCGCGGTGCCGACGTGGTCCGCGTCCACGACGCCGCCGAGAACGTCGCCGCCGTCCGCGTCGCGAAAGCCGCCGACGACCCTGCCGCGTTCGAAGAGTGACGTCCGACGCTGTCCGCGTCGCGAAAGCTCCCGACGACGGTCGCGACCCGACCGACTTTGCGTTCGACGCCGTGTCACGACCCACGGACGACTCCGAGGGCCGCGACGGAAACGAGTGACACCGGACGGCCATGTCGGGCCACGACGCCGTCGCGGAGGCCTGCGACAGCGAGCGCGACACCGGCGACGAGGTCCCGTTCGTCGAGGCGCTGGCCGGCGACGAACTCGGCGGCGGCGAGTGGCTATTCCTACGTGGGCAACTCGTCGACTGACCGTCACGCCGCGGGACCAACCGCCCGGTGACCGGACGGGGGCCCGGACGCTCCAGGTCGTTAGCGCATCTCGGTGAGCGAGCGGGCGGTGTCGGACATGAGCCACGCGGTGTCGCTGTCCTCGCGTTCGATGCTGAGCGCGTAGAACGACTCGCGGCCGCCGTCGAGGGTGATGTGGTACGTCTCGCTCGTCAGCGTTGGAGGGGGCGCGTCGGGACCAGTCACAGTTGCACTCACCGACCGGCACGGATAACCGTCCCGGTTGCCCGGCGGGCCTATCGGCACGGAAACAGCTATCCGGCCGGGCCGCCACCGACCGGTATGAGCGGGATCGTCTTCTTCCGGACGGGCGACCTGGACCGCATCGTGGAGTTCTACCGCAAGACCGTCGGGGCCGAGGTGTGGCTCGACCAGGGCGATTGCAGGATCCTCGCCCACGACGGGTTCAAATTCGGCTTCTGCGAGCGGGCGACGGCCGACGACTGCGGGATCCTCACCTTCTACTACGAGGACCGCGCGGCGGTCGACGCCGTCTACGACTGCCTCGCTGACCGCGCCAGGGGGGCGCCCGAGGACAACCCCGAGTACGACATCTACCAGTTTTTCGCCGACGACCCCGACGGGCGGACCGTCGAGTGCCAGACGTTTCGCCACCCGCTGCCCGACGACCCGTGAGCACCCTCGCCCTCAGAGCATGCCGCGGTCGGCCTGCAGGTCGCGGTAGACCTGGAGATACTGTTCGAGGGCGGCGTCGTGGTCGTACCCCCGCCAGTCCTCGTCGACGGTCATGCGCTCGAACTCGCCGGCGTCGACGATGGCGTCGGCCAGTTGCTGTGGGTTGGTCACGCGGAAACTGCGCTCGTGGTTCTCGACGAGTTCGTGGGCGCTGGACTCGGCCTGGTACTCGACGATGCCGACACAGCCACACGCCAGCGCCCAGAGGAACTCGGTGGCGAAACACGACCGCCGGGCGGTCTGGACGAACGCGTGGGCGCCCTTGTAGAGGGCGACCCGCCGCTCGCGGTCACAGGCGCCGGCGAAGGTGATGCGGTCGTCGATGCGGAGGTCGGCGGCCTGGCGCTCGTAGTCCGCGCGCTGTGAGCCGTCGCCGATGACCGTCGCCGACCACTCGTGGTCGCGCAACTCCGCCAGCCCGAGCAGGAGGCTCTCGGCGCTGGCGCTCCCGTCCAGCGGGTGGGCGTAGACGACGTCGGTCTCCTCGGCGGGGTCGACCGTCCGGACCGCGGTCATATCGATGCTCTCGGGGATGACCGTCGTCGTCTCGGCGGTCCCCCCGAGTTCCCTGACGACCGTCCGAACCAGTTCCGAGGGGGTCACCACCATGTCGGGGGTCGTCGCGGTCCGCTCGTAGAACCGGGCGTCCTCGATGTCCTCGTCGCCGTACCACTCGGCGACCAGCGGCGCGCGAGCGAGCGTCCCGCCGACGGCCGCCGCGGTCACACAGACCGGCGGGTCCGGCCGGACGTGTATCACGTCCGGGCGGTCCATGGCCAAAAGCGCCGGCACCCTGGCGGTGAAGGAGGTGATCGCCGGCGAGACGGTCACCGCCCGGTAGGTGACGCCGTCGCGCTCGACGGCCTCCTCGTAGCCGTCCCACCACCGCGCGCAGTAGACCGTCACGTCGTGGCCCCGACCCGCCAGGTGCCGGGCGACGCGTTCGAACCGATGTGACCCGTCGCGGTCCCGGTAGTGGGTCGTCTCCATCGAGACGAACGCGACGCGCATACACCCCGTGACGGCGCGGGGTTTCAAAAATCCACCCCATCGACCGTCTCCGCCGCCCACGCCGCGGTCCGGCGGTCTGGCTCCGCCTCGCCGGTTGCGGCCTGGTATCCTGTCGTATACCACAATCAAACAGTATAATCGGGGCCGAACATTTATGCCGAGCTTCGGGGATCACAGCGAGCGTGAATCGACGGGAACTCCTGGCGAGTGCCGGGACGGTTCTCTCGCTGGGCGCGCTGGGACGGACGGCCGGCAGGCCCACCGACACGCTCGTCGTCCGGGTCTGGCGGAGCGAGCAGGCGGCGGCCTACGACGGCGTCCGGTCGACCGTCCGGGAGTACTTGACGGCGGCGCTGGACCCGGTGGTCGGCGGCGTCGAGGTCCAGTTCGCCGAGCGGACCGTCTCGCTGCCCCGGGAAGGCGGCCGGGCCGTGCTCGCGAACCTCTGGCCGCGGATCGTCCTCGCGGGCGTGACCGGCGTCCGGGACGTCGACCCCGTCGACGGCGTCAACCTCCTCGTGACCGACGGCGACCCGACGGTCCAGCCGGCCGGGTACGGGCGGCCGACCGTCGCCGCGGTGACCGGCGCGGCGAAACTCGCCGACGCGCCGCCGGCCGCCGAGACGTCCGGGGTCGTCCCCTACTCGGTCACGAACGCGGTGGTCCAGCTGGTGCTCCACGAGTGCGGGCACGCGCTGGGCCTCTCGCACGACCACGGCAGCGCGTCCGTCGACGGCGAGCGCGTCGTCGCGAGCCCGATGGTCGGGAGCTACCTCTGGGAGTCCGGTCGCTCGGACCACCTCGACTCCTCGGGCAACCAGTGCGGGGAGTCCTACCCCGACCCGGACGACGGCGAGCGGCGGAGCCTCGGACTCCGGTACGGGCCGTGTGCCCGCTCGGCCCTCCGCGGGTCGCCGACCGCCCGGGCGTGAGCGGCCGGGATGGAGCGTCGCTTCCCGAAGGGTCTTTGACCTCGCCGGTCCTCGACCGCGTATGTACGACCTCGACCGGTATCTCACGATCCGGAGCGCCTACGGGGCGTCCTTTTCCCCGGACGGCGACCTCTCGTTCCTGCTCGACACGACCGGCGTCGCGCAGGTCTGGACGCTCGAGGAACCGGGGGCCTGGCCCGTCCAGCGCACGTTCGCCGACGAGCAGGTGAGTTTCGCCTCCTGGTCGCCCGAGCGCAGTGAGCTGGTCTTCGGCATGGACGAGGGGGGCAACGAGCGCGCACAGCTGTTCCGGCTCGACCCCGGCGACGGGGCGGTCACGGACCTCACCCGCCGTCCGGACGCCAAACACCGCTGGGGCGGCTGGTCACACGACGGCGACCGGCTGGCCTTTGCCTCGAACCGCCGCGACGAGTCCGTCTTCGACGTCTACGTCCAGGGACGCGACGAGACCGGCGACGACGCGACACTGGTCTACGAGGGCGACGGCTGGTTCTCGGTCGGGGGCTGGTCGCCCGACGACTCCCGGCTCGTCGTCTCGCAGGCCCACTGGAGCTTCGACCAGGACGTCTCCGTCCTCGACCTGGAATCGGGCGAGCTGACCCACGTCACACCCCACGAGGGCGACGTCCGCTTTTCGAGTACGCAGTGGGGCCCGGACGGCGACGCCCTGTATCTCGTCACCGACTACGGAGCGGACACGACCTACCTGGCGCGGCTCGACCTGGCGACCGCGGCCGGAGCAGACGACGTCGGCGCGGCCCTAGAGACCGTCCGCGAGGGCGGCGAGTGGAACGTCGACGGCGTCGCGCTGGACGACGAGACCGGCCGGCTGGTCTACTCGCGGAACGTCGACGGCTACACCGAACTGACCGCGGGCGAACTCGACGGGCCGACGACGATCGAGGAGGTGCCGGCGCCGGACCTGCCCGACGGCGTCGCCGGCGGCGTCAGTTTCGACGACGGCGCCGACCGCTACGCGCTCTCGGCGTCGGGCCGCGGGACCAACACCAACGTCTACGTCGTCGAGTTCGCGACCGGCGAGACCGAACGCTGGACGCACGCCTCGACCGCCGGCATCCCACCCGAGACGTTCGTCGAACCCGAACTGGTGCGCTACCCGACCTTCGACGACCGGTCGATCCCGGGGTTCTTCTCGCTGCCCCGGGAGCGGACGGCCGGCGAGACGCCTGTGGTCGTCCACGTCCACGGCGGACCCGAGAGCCAGCGCCGCCCGTCGTTCGGCGGGCTCCTCCAGTACTTCCTCTCGCGGGGGTACGCCGTCTTCGAGCCCAACGTCCGGGGGTCGACGGGCTACGGCCGCGAGTACACCCACCTCGACGACGTCGAGAAGCGGATGGACTCGGTGGCCGACCTGGCGGCGGCCGTCGACTGGCTCACCGACCACGGGGCGGTCGACCCGGACCGGATCGTGGCGATGGGTGGCTCGTACGGCGGGTTCATGGTGCTGGCGGCGCTCACCGAGTACCCCGACCTCTGGGCGGCAGGCGTCGACGTGGTCGGCATCGCCAACTTCGTCACGTTCCTGGAGAACACGGGGTCGTGGCGGCGCGAACTCCGCGAGGCCGAGTACGGCTCGCTCGCCGAGGACCGGGAGTTCCTCGAATCCGTCTCGCCTATCAACAACATCGAGGCCATCGAGGCGCCGCTGTTCGTCCTCCACGGGGCGAACGACCCCCGGGTGCCCGTCGGCGAGGCCGAACAGATCGCCGACAAGGCCCGCGAGCAGGGCGTCCCCGTCGAGAAACTCGTCTTCGGGGACGAGGGCCACGGCATCACCAAACTGGAGAACCGCATCGAGGCCTACACGGCGGTCGTCGACTTCCTCGACGAGCACGTCTAACCCGGCGACATCGAGGGGATCGCGAGCGGCCGAACGGCCCGACGCCGGACGGCTCGGGGGGTGAACGAATGGCTGGATTTATTTGTTCGGACGCGCAGATGCGGACAAATGCCAGCTGCGGACCTGTCGGGAGACAGGATCGCGGAACGGCTGGGTGCGCTGGAGGAGGGGTACGCGTCGTTCCCGGTCAATCAGATGACCCTGAGCGTCTCCCCGGACGCCTACGAGCGCGCGAGAGAGCGGTGCGAATCCGGGCTCGCGGACGTCTACGTGCAGATCTCCAATGACGTCGGCGACGTGTTACTGGTCGACGGCGAGGAGGGGTGGGTCGTCCCGCACGCGCGACCGGGCGTCGGCGAGTCCATCGAGATGGGCACCCGCCGGGCGCTGGCCGAGCACACCGGCGTCGAGTGTCGGCTGACCGACCTCAAACGCGCGACGATCCTCGGGGTCGCCGACGAGAGCCGCCCCGAGCGGGACCCGGTCTACCGGCTGGTCGTCGTCTTCGCGGCCGAACGGACCGGCGGGACGCCCGGCCAGGGCGCGACCTGGCACTCGACGCTGCCCGAGCGGGCGCTGCCGACCCACTGACCGCGTGGAGCCTGCCGGACCCACTGACCGCGTGGAGCCTGCCGGACCCACTGACCGCGTGGAGCCTGTCGGCCCACCCTCCGAGCGGAGCCTGCTGATTCACCGCTCGCGGGAGGCCTGCCGGACCCACCGTCCGCGTGGAACCTGTCGACCCACGGAGGGGCCGTGTCACTGGCGTGTCGGGAAGCGGAACCCTTAGGGGTATATCTCCCCGTAGTGGCTGTCACTGTGGGAGTCATCGAGGCGGACGGGTTGACCAAACGTTACGGTGACCAGGCCGCGGTGCGGGGGCTGGACCTGTCCGTCGACGCGGGGACGATCTACGGCTTTCTCGGCCCGAACGGCGCGGGCAAGACGACGACGATGCGGATGTTGACCGGGTTAGTGGAGCCGACCGAGGGGCAGGGAACGGTCGCGGGCACGGACATCCGGCACCGGCGCGAACTGGTCGAGCACATCGGTCTCATGCCGGAGGAGCCCCCGCTGTACAACGAACTCACGGGCCGCGAACAGCTCCAGTTCGCTGCCGACCTCCGCGATATCCCCTGGTCCGCGGTTTCCGACCGCGCCATCGGCGTCTGTGAGGATCTGGACCTAGCGGCCGACCTCGACCGCCGCATCGACGGCTACTCCAAGGGGATGCGCCGGAAGACCGCCTTCGCGCAGGCGGTCATGCACGACCCCGAGGTCGTCTTTCTCGACGAGCCGACCTCGGGACTGGACCCTCGCGCCGCCAAGAGGCTCCGGGAGCTGATCGTCGACCTCGCCGCCGAGGAGGCGACCGTGTTCCTCTCGACGCACATCCTCCCGGTCGTCGAGGAGATCGCCGACCGCGTGGGCGTCCTCTACGACGGCCGGCTGGTCGCGGAGGGCTCCCCGGGGGGGCTGATC
>PXRP01000009.1 GCA_003021655.1 Halobacteriales archaeon QS_4_69_31 | reverse complement strand
TCGGTCCCGGCGTCGACCCAGATATTCGTCGGCGAGAAGGCCAGCCCCTCAGAGCCGGCGCCCACCTCGACGGTGACCGCGGAGCTACCGCGCATGTCCCGGTAGTCCCCGCCTTTCGCGCCGTCGACGTACGAGGGGAAGACCGGCCGCTCGTTACCGCCGCCACCGCCGCCGCCCTCGCCGTCTTCCTGGGCTGTGGCGGTTCCCGCCGCCCCCGCGGCGGCCGTACCGCCAGCCACGCCGCCGACGGTTCGCAGAAAGTCCCGTCTGTCCATGGTCGTTCGGGACTCCGGACTGTGTTTGTATAAACCCACCGGATGCGCGCGCAGGCACGCGGTTCCGGGCAGAACTCGGTCCTGGAGACCGGGCAGAACTCGGTCCTGGAGACCGGGCAGATCGCGGTCCCGGAGACGGGGCTCTCGCTTCCCGGACATCGGGCCGGCAAACGCCCGTCGTCCGGCCGCCACCCGGGGACCGGCCGGTACCCGCCGCGGGATCAGGACGCGTCGCCGTCGCCTGTCTCGGTCGGAGCCGCGTCGTCGCTTCCGTCGACGTCGTCGCCACCCTCTATGGCCACGTCGGTCCCCTCGCCGCTGTCGTCGTCACCGTCACCGCGGGTGTCGTCCGCGCCCTCGCCTTCCGGGAGGAACTCGGGGCGTTCCCCGGGTTCGAGGTCGACCGCGCGCAGGCGGTTGCGGTACTCCTCGGCGCGGAACTTGTCCGAGAGGCGCGCGTTCGCCACGGTGACGAACAGCAACACGCCGATACCGAGGAAGAGAAAGCCCGCGACGAGCATCCCGATGACGTTCAGCGACCGGACCGACCCGCCGCCGGGCGGCGCGACCACCCGGAGGCTGACCAGGAGCCAGACACCGACCAGGACCACGCCGGCGAGCACCTGGGCGGCGGCGACGACCTGGAGCATCGTGTTGCCCAGCGCCCCGCTGCCCTCGGGTACCTCCTGGGGCTCGGGCAGGAGTTCTTCGGGGGGGTTCTCGGGCACGTCGTAGGATTCCATCGAGCAGAGCGCGACCGTCGGTTTCACGTCCCGCAGGACGGTGCCACGGCCCTCGACGCTGCCGTCGGCGTAGACGGTCGCGTAGCCGGTGTCGGAGTAGGCCAGCAGGCGGTCGTCGTGGCGCTCGATCCGGGCGAAGACGTCCCTGTCGGCCACCCGCTGTTTCAGGTCGGCCTCCACGCGGTCGAGCAACTCCTCGCCGGTGATCCACGTCTCGGGGTCGAACGCCACCTCCCACTCCTCGGCGGACATCTGTGCCATGTCCGCGGGCCCGAAGTCGTCGAAGTCGTACTCCGCCTCGACCTGCCGGCGCAACGCCTCGACGTCCGTCTCCTCGGTCTCTGACTCGCTGCCCTGTGTCTCCGTCGCCGCTTCCGGGTCCGTCCCCTCGCCGCCGTCGTCCTCGCGCTCGTCGTCGTCGCGGCGGGCGTCGGAGGCACCACTCATTGCCGGGTCTAGGGCGTGGGCCATCCTTAGGGTGACGATCCGGCGTCCGGGAGCCGCGGTACCGCCCAGTCGAAGAGTGCGAGCGGGCGGTCGGGCCGGCTCTGGTCCGGTCCCGTCGAGGGGTGCGAACGGGCAGTCAGGCCAGATCCGTCTCGATCTCGTCGAACAGCGCGCGGACGTTCGACTCGACCTCGGCGCGGATCTCGCGGACCCGTTCCATCGGCTGACCGCCGGGGTCGTCGAGCGCCCAGTCGCGGACGTCCACGTCGGCGTCCAGTTCCAGCGTCGAACACCCCATCGTCGCCACGTAGTCACAGCCGTCCAGCGTCTCGGTGTCGACCGCCCGCGGGGTCCGGTCCGAGAGGTCGATCCCGTCCTCGGCCATCGCCTCGACGACGACCCCGTGGACGTGGTCGGCGGGGTGGGTGCCGCCGGTGTGGATGACCACGTCGTCCTCCAGGCCGCGGCGCTCGCGTTCGCGCTCGGCGAAGGCGGTCGCCATCTGGCTGCGCCCGGCGTTCTGGACGCAGACGAACGCCACCTCGATGGGGTCGCTCATCGCTCCCCCCGCGTCGCGTCCAGCGCCCCGAGCAGTCGCTCGGTCCGCTCGGTCGCGTCGTAGTAGCGCCACTGGCCGTCCTTGCGGCGCGTGACCAGCCCCGCGCCGGCCAGGTCCGAGAGGGCGTGGCTGGTCGCCGACTCGCTGACCGCCACCAGCTCCGTGAGTTCACAGACACAGAGCTCCCCCTCCGCCGCCGCGAGGTACCGCGCCAGCCGGTAGCGCGTGCCGTCGCTCAGCACCGACAGCGCCGACAGGTCCCCGCGCTCCTCGTCGGGGACGCTCCCCGAGAGCGCCGATAGCTCCTCGATCCGCGCGTCGACGTCTTCCTCACAGCAGTCCGCGAGCCGGTCCCGGAGGTGTCCTTCCAGGCGCGTCGTCTCCATGCCTGTATACTTGAACAACCATTCAGATAGCCGTTGCGGTTCGTCCGCGCTCGCCGCGCGATTTCCCGTCCGGGTCGCGCTCGGGACCTCCCACGGAACGGACCCAAGCGGTCGCCCGGACGCCCGCTCGCCTAGTCGTGTCCCGGCGGGCAGTCGGCACGTTTTAGCGGCGATAGCGGTAAGCGCGGGTATGGTGGCCGACGGCGTCGTCGCGACGGTCGTGCTCGCGTCGGTGACGCTGAGTTTCCCGTGTTTCGTCTACGGCGCCTGGTACATCATCGAGACGGAGCCGGTGACCTGGGACGTTCTGGTGCATCACCTGAAGTTCGTCGGGACGGGGCTGGCGCTGACGACGGTGCCGATGCTGGTCTGGATGGCGCCGCGCCTGCTCGACCAGCTGGGCGGGCTCACCATCGTCCACGCGTTCCTGGGCGCACAGGCCTACGCCCTGCTCCTGTTCGGCTTCACCGGCATCGTCCGCATCTTCGCGGCCAAGCGCCGCCACGACCTCTATCACAACTACGATGAGTCGGTGCTGTTAGAGGAGATCGGGTCCGACCGGATGGACCACTGGCGGAGCCGCCTCCGGATCGGCGTGTTCGGCTACGTCTTCTTCTGGATCCTCGCGTATCTCGTCGGCGTGACGCGCTATCTCTTCCGGTACGCGCTGTGACTCGCGTCGTCTCTCTCCATTCCCCCGTCACCGTCCCGTCGCGGCGGGCGCCGACTCCGCGCGGTTTTTTGACGCGGCCCTTCTCAAGTCGGCACATGTCCGAGCAGGTGGATATCCTGGTCACTCGCCAGAACATACACGGCATGTCGCCGGAGCTGTGTGCCGAGGCGTTGCGCGAGCGGTTCCCCGACCGGGAGGTGGTCTACGCCGGGACGCCGTCGGCGGAACGCGAACTGCTCCCCGGCGCCGAGGTTGTCGCCGGCTTCCGGCTCGACGAGGCGGGGCTAGAGCGGGCCGAGAACCTGAAGCTGTTCGCCTGTCTGTACGCCGGCGTCGACCACCTGGACCTGGCGCCGTTCCGCGAGCACGGCGTTGCCGTCACGAACGCCTCGGGCGTCCACGGTCCCAACATCGGCGAGTACGCCGTCGGCGCCATCCTCACGTTCGCACGCGACTTCCTGGAATCGCGCCGCCGCCAGCGCCGCCGCGAGTGGCGCTCCCACCGGACCTACGAACTCGCCGGCAGCACCGTCACCGTGGTCGGGATGGGCGCGCTCGGGACGGCCATCGTCGAGCGCCTGGCGGGGTTCGACGTCCACACCGTCGGCGTCCGGTACACCCCCGAGAAGGGCGGCCCGACCGACGAGGTGTACGGCTACGACGGGATCCACGAGGCGGTGGCCGACGCGGCTTACGTCGTGCTGGCCTGTCCGCTCACGGACGCGACCGAGCACCTGCTCGACGCGGAGGCGTTCCTGACGATGCCCCCCGAGTCTGTGGTGGTCAACGTCGCCCGCGGCGGCGTCGTCGACACCGGCGCGCTGGTCGACGCCCTCCGCTGGAACTCGGTCCGCGGCGCCGTCCTCGACGTGACCGACCCCGAACCGCTCCCCGAGGACCACGAACTCTGGACCTTCGAGAACGTCCTCGTCACGCCCCACAACGCCGGCCACACGCCCGAGTACTTCCAACGGTACGCCGACATCGTCGCCCAGGCCGTCGCCACCGCCGAGGAAACCGGCTCCTGGGAGGACCTCCCGAATCAGGTTGTCTGAGGGGAACGCGCCCTGACTGCCTCCCCAGAACGACGACGGAAGCTCGGTCTCGCCCGCCGTTCACTCCCGCTCCGGGTCCTCGACGTCGCCGTTCCCGAGTTCGGGGTCGACGGCGGGGCCACCCGGTTCGTCGAGTCCTTCGCCCTCCTTTATCGCCTGGGCTTCCTCCTCCATGGCCTCGACGTCGACGTCGGCCTCTTTGTCGATCTGGCCGAGGATCTCCTCGATGTTGTCCAGCCCCAGGAGCTCTCGTGTCTCGGTGTCGAAGCTCAGGCTGTCGAGTTCGCCGTCGCCGTTGGTCGATTTCATCCCGGCGACGTCGCTGCCGGTGAGGTGTTTGCCGTAGCGGCCGAGCATCGAGGACAGTTCCTGCGGGAGGACGAAGGTGGTGGATTCACCCTGACCGATGGATTCCAGGGTCTCCATCCCTTTGTCGATGACGGCGCGTTCACCCATCGACTCGGCGGACTTGGCGCGCAACACGGTCGAGACGGCGTCACCCTGGGCTTCGAGGATCTGGCTCTGCTTGGACCCCTGTGCGCGGACGATCTCGGACTGTTTCTCGCCCTGGGCGCGTTCGATGGCCGAGCGGCGTTCACCCTGTGCTTCGAGGATCATCGCGCGGCGTTTCCGCTCGGCGGAGGTCTGCTGTTCCATCGCGCTCTTGACGCCGGCCGCGGGGTTGACCTCGCGGACCTCGACGCTCTCGACGCGGATGCCCCACTCGTCGGTCGGTTCGTCCAGTTCCTTGCGGATCCGGGCGTTGATCATCGCCCGCTTCGAGAGCGTATCGTCCAGTTCCATGTCGCCCAGCACCGCCCGGAGGGTCGTCTGGGCGAGGTTCGAGACGGCGCGCTTGTACTCCTCGACTTCGAGGAAGGCCCGCTTTGCGTCCATGACGCGGATGTAGACGACGGCGTCGGCGGTCACCGGCGAGTTGTCCCGCGTGATCGCCTCCTGCTGGGGGACGTCGATCGTCTGGGTCCGCATGTCGAACGGGTAGGTCCGGCTCACGAACGGCGGGATGAAGTGGATCCCGGGGTCGAGCAGTTTCCGGTACTCGCCGAAGACGGTCAGTGCCTCTTTCTCGTAGGCCTCGACGATCTCGACGGCCGAGTAGACCGTCACGACCGCCAGTGCGAGCACGACCAGGCCGACGACCGCGAGCGGACTGACCGCCCCGAGGACGCCGAACACGGAGACGCCGGCGACCGCCGCGACGACCGCGCCGACCACGAGGATCGTAAGCAGTTGCCCGGCCCAGCGCCGGGGGCCGCCGCCTGCGTCGGGGACCGATTGGCTCATGTGAGCGCTAGGAGCTACAGACGGAAAAGGGGGCAGGTCACCGCGGGCGCCGACCCGGCGACCGCCGGGGCGGCCGGCGGTCCCTCCCGGGGACGTCCCGGTTCGACGGGTCGCCGGAATCGTCCTCGGGGCCGTGTCCGGCCCCACTGTCCGGCGTCACGTCTGGCTCCGCTTCCGCCCCGCCCTCCGGCATCACATCCTGGCCCCGTCCGGTCGGGTTCCGTGCTCACTCGACGGGGCCCGGGTCGAGCGGTTCGAACGGTCGCTCGCAGTCGTAGGTGTCCCGCATCGTGTCGGCGAACAGGCCGGCCTTGTTGCGCGCGACCGCGACGGCGGTGAACTCGCCGCCGACGCCCCGCAGGACGAACACCTCGCGGGGGGCGGGCCCCTCCTGGTCGTTGTACCGGTCGACGAGCGGCTCCAGCGGGCGGGTCCCGTCGCGGAACTCCTCGAAGCGCCCGCGGTCGCCGCTCTCGGCGAAGACGTAGACGACGCCGATGACCTCGCTGTCGGTGTTGCGGAGGGTCTGGACGTTCATCGCTTCGCCCTCGGCCAGCGCGGCGTCCCAGGTCTCGCGGGCCGCCTCGAACATCGGCTCGACGGCGTCCGCGAAGGCGTACAGCGTCGGCCGGACCACCGACAGCGCTTCGACGGTGGGCTCGCTCGTCGCCCAGTCCAGCGTCACGTCGACGAGATAGCCCGGCCGCAGGTCCCCGACGGGCGCGTCGTGGCCCTCGGCCGCGAGCACCACCGGCTCGTCGGTCTCGCGGTCGAGCAGGCGCGGCGGCTCGCCGTCCGCGGGCGCCGGGAGCACGCGGAACCGCCCGGTGTCGGTCATACCCCCGCTACGTCGGACCGACTGAAAACGACGTTCATCGCGGGCTGCCATCGGACCCGAACACGCGGGGCGCTACCGCACCCCACCCACGGACCAGGCTGAAGTCCGGGGGTCCCCAATCGCCGGCATGGACATTCGCCCGCTCCCCGCCGAGGCGGCCGCCGTCCGCCGGTACGTCGCGGACGTCTGGCAGCCCTACCACGAGGACCTCGCCGACGCCGTCGAGGGCCACGCCCTCGCCGACGCCATCACGGACGTCGAGGCCAACACCGAGTGGTGGCTCGACCACATGGACGAGGACTTCCGGGCCTGGGTGGCCGTCGCGGGCGCCGACGACGAGTCCGCGGACGTCTCGCCGGCCGACACCGACGGCGAACTTGTCGGGTTCATCACGACATCTATCGACGAGTGTCCCCCGGTCTTCGGGCGGTCCGACTGGCTGCTGGTCGGTGACTTCTACGTGCGCGAGAACTACCGCGGGTCCGGGCTCGCCCGAGAACTGATGGAACAGGCCGCCACGCGGGCCCGCGAGGCCGACTGCGGCGCGCTCGAACTCAACGTGGACGTGGACAACGACCGGGCGCTCGCGTTCTACGAGAAGATGGGGTTCGAACCCCGCCGGTACCGGATGCATCTCGATATCGACGGGGTGTAGGCGGGGCGCCGGCGGCAGGGCGGGGGTCGAAAGGGCATCCGCCGAGCGAAGCGAGGCGGTTCACCGGACGCGAGGGAGCGAAGCGAGCGAGGATATCCCTCGGCGGAGAAAGTAGTTGGTCTAGAGGTAGCCGTTCTCCAGGAGGAGTTCGCCGTTGAGGACGCTCGCGCCGGCGGCCCCCCGGAGGGTGTTGTGGGCGAGACAGTTGAACTGGAGGCCGGAGGGCGTCTCCTGGATGCCGCCGGCGGAGACGGTCATGCCGTCGCCGAGGGTCCGGTCGAGGCGGGGCTGTGGGCGGTCGGGCTCCTCGAAGACCTCGATGAGCTGGTCGGGCGAACTCGGCAGGTCCAGCGAGGGGTACGCGTCCATCGCGTCGGCGGCCGCGGACGGCGAGACGTCCTCGACGGTGTCGGCCCAGACGTTCTCCAGGTGGCCGTCGATTGTGGGGATCCGGTTGCAGGAGGCGGCCACGTCCACGTCGTGCCAGTGGACCGCCGCGCCGTCGAAGGTGCCCAGCAGTTTCCGCGACTCGGTCTCCATCTTGGCCTCCTCCTTGCCGATGTGGGGGATGGCGTTGTCGATGATCTCCATCGAGGAGACCCCCGAGTAGCCCGCGCCCGAGACCGCCTGGAGGGTGGCGACCTCGACGCGTTCGAGGCTGGCCTCCTCGTCGATGGCCGCCAGGGGCGGCACCATCGTGATCGTCGAACAGTTGGGGTTCTTGACGAGCGCGCCGTCCCACCCGCGCTCGTCGCGCTGGACCTCGATGAGGTCGAGGTGGTCGGGGTTTATCTCCGGGATCGTCAGGGGTACGTCGTCGTCCCGCCGGGCGTTCGAGGAGTTCGAGGAGACGACGTAGCCCGCCTCGCAGAAGGCCGGCTCGACCGCCTCGCCGACGCTCGACGGAAGCGACGAGAAGACCAACTGGACGTCGTCCGGGACCGATTCGGGGTCGGTCGGCGCGACCTCCATCTCGGCGACCTCGTCGGGGATGGGCGTGTCGATGCGCCACTTCGCCGCCTCGCGGTAGCTCTTCCCGGCGCTGTCCTCGCTGGCGGTCACGGCCTCGACCTCGAACTCCGGATTGGGAGCGAGCAACTGGATGAGTCGCTGTCCGACGGCACCGGTCGCACCGATAATACCCACACTGACAGTCATTACCGTGGCGTACGGTCACCCCCGGTCAAAACTGTTTGGATACGCTACTCACCCGACGAAAGACGGCGGCGGCGGGAACGGTCCGCGGCGTGGTCCGGGACAGTCCCGTCTCACAAAATACCGGGGGCTCGCCGTCGCGGACAGCACGGGCAGAACAGGCCGGTCAGGACTCGGCGGGAGTGGCTTTCTTGCTGGCGATGTAGCCGGCGATGCGGTTGCGGACGCCCTTGGACTCGACGTTCGTGAGTTCGGTCACGAGTTCCTTGTTGTGCTCGAAGTCGGCGCCCCAGGCGTCCGGGTACTGCTCCATGAGGAGGGTCGCCGTCTTCTTGACGTAGGCGGGTTTGATGGCCATGAGGGTTCCTTTCGCTGTCGAAGTAAAAAATGGTTCGAATCGCCCGCCGGGCGTCACTGTCCCCTCAGCGGCGCCATCGCCCCGCTGGCGACGTCACCGTCCCGTCTGCGACGCCACTGTCCAGTCAACGACGTCACCGTCCCGTTACGCCACCGTCCAGTCAGCCTCGCCCCCGGTCAGTCGTCGCTGGCGGGTTCGGTGTCCGGGTCGGGCTCGGGGCCGGCGCCGGGGACACCGGGGTCGTCGGTGAGGTCGACGTCCCGCCAGGTGCCACGCAGGTACCAGCCCAGGGCGATGGCGGCCCCGGCGACGTTCGAGACGGCGAAGGCGACCCAGATCCCCTCGTAGCCCATCGAGAAGGTCGCAACGGCCTCGACGGGCGCCAGGACGAGCGCGCCGAGGGCCCCCGGGAGCGCCCCGATGAGGGCGGCGACGGGCGTCCCAGCGACGGTCACCGACTGGGAGGCGAGGAACGCGACGGGCAGGCGGATCGCCCCGAGCATCGAGATGGAGACGAGCGCGGCGGTCATCGTCTTGCCGGCCCCGCGGAAGCCACCCTTGTAACAGTGGAAGACGCCGGTGAACCCGAAGGTGGGCGCGACGTACCGCAGGAAGAGTCTGCCGACCTCGACGACCTCCGGGTCGTCCGAGAAGACGGCGACGATGTTGCCGGCGCCCAGCCAGGTGAGCACGCCCACGGCCGCGAGGACGGCGAACAGCGCGCGGCCGGCGAAGTGACTCGCGGCGGCCGCGCGGTCCTGTTTGCCCGCGCCGATGTTCTGGCCGGCCATCGTCTCGACGCCCCGCCCGACGGCGATCGCGGGCAGGAAGATGACAGAGAACATCCGCACCCCGACGCCGTAGGCCGCGACGACGACCGTCGGGAACGTCCCCACGATGAGCAACATCAGGTTGACGGCGATGGCGTTGCCGGTCCCCTCGACCGAGGCCGGGACGCCGACCCTGAGGAGTTTGCGGAGGTAGCCGAGGTCCGGCACCATGTCCGACAGCCGGATCTGCACGCCGCGGGTCCCCTGGAACATGATCGCCATGCCGACGACCGTCGCGAGCGCGCGCGAGAAGACGGTCGCGTAGGCCGCGCCCTCGACCCCCAGCGGGGGGACCGGCCCCAGTCCGAAGATGAGCACCGGGTCCAGCGCGAGGTTGGCGACGACGGTCACGAACATCACGAGCATCGGCGTGATCGTGTCGCCGTAGCCCCGCATCAGCGACATGAACGCGAAGAAGGCGAACATGAAGACCATCCCGAGCGAGACGATCTGCAGGTACGCCGTCGCGCCGGGGAGGACGTCGCTGGACGCCCCGAGGAACCGCAGGATGTCCTCGACGGCGACATAGCCGAACGCACCCAGCACGACCGAGGCGATGACGGCGAACGTGACGGTCTGTGAGGCGGCGAACTCGGCCCGGCGCTTGTCGCCGGCGCCGGTGTGCTGGGCGACGAGGATGCTCCCCGCGATGGAGATGCCCAGCCCCAGCGAGATCAGAAAGAAGACGACGGGAAACGCGAAGCTGATCGCCGCCAGCGCCTCGGTGCTGTACTGGCCGAGCCAGATGGTGTCGACCAGGTTGTAGGTGGTCTGCAGGAGGTTCGTGACGACGATGGGGACCGACAGGTAAAACAGCGGCTTCGCGATGTCGCCCTCCGTGAGTTCGAACTCCTCGCGGCTCTTGAACACCACGCTGACGCGCCGGCGGAGCCCGGCGACGACCCGGTCGAGTCGCTCGCCCATCAGGGCTCTACCTCCACGTCGGCGCCGGCCGCGACGAGGTGGTCCCGGACGTACGCCAGGAAGGTCCGGCGCGTGCCGCCGTCGGTCTCGCCGATGGTGACCCGCCGGGTGTTAACGCCGTCGATGAGCGTCGCGATGAACGCCGCGGTATCGGCCGGGTCGACGTCCGCCCGGACGGTCCCCTCCGCGACCCCGTCGGCGACGATCTCCTCGACCCGGTCGCGGACGAACGCGTCGAACTGGGCCAGTTTCTCCCGGTAGGGGTCGGCGTAGGGAGCCTGGGCCTTGATCTCCAGTAGCGCGGTCTGGAACGCCTCGTCGCCCTCGATGTCGCCCCGACAGAGGACGTCGTCGACGAACCCGACCAGGCGCTCGACCGCGTTCTCGCCCTCGGTCGTCGCGTACTCGTCGGTGAACTCCTCGTAGAGGTGGTCGAGAAAGGCCAGCAGAAGCTCCTCCTTCGTGTCGAAGTGGTAGTGCAACGCGGCCGTACTCTTGTCCGAGGCGTCGGCGATGTCCTGCATCGTCAGGTCCGCGTAGCCGTGCTCACAGAGGGCGCTGTCGGTCGCGTCCATGATCGCTTCGGGGGTATCCGGGGCGGCGTCGCTCACGGGGGCACTAACTGACTGGTCAGTCAAAAGGGTTGCGAACTGACTGACCGGTCAGTCAGCCGGCGCGGCGGCCGGGTGGCGCGGGCGGCCCACGCGCGCAGGGCGTCCGCTTTCAGCGGATGAGAACCTGACCCCGATAGTCATCTCGGGCCGGAATGACATCCTCCTCGGCGTGGACGCCGAGGTTTCCACGCGCTCGGGGCCGGGCGGTCCCGACACCAACGGTGGCAAGATTCCGCCCCATGGGCGTACTCCGGTTCGTGCTCGGTACGTGA
>PXRP01000008.1:15500-17777 GCA_003021655.1 Halobacteriales archaeon QS_4_69_31 | reverse complement strand
CGTTTGCAAATAGTTTTAGCCATGTCGACGCTCAGACAGCTCAATCGTGGCTCAAAGCGTTCGCCGTCTACCACAATTCACGCCAAAATTAACGCGACCGACAGCCGTCGTCCCGTCGGCCGGTGTGGGCCGGTCCGGGCGCGACAACGAAAGCTTCAGGCGCCGGGCGGCCCAGGCGGGTATGTGTCCAGGTACCGGAACCTCGGGCTGTTTTTCGTCCTCGCGGCCGTCTGGGGGTCGGCGTTCGTCGCCATCAAGGCCGGCCTCTCGGAGTTCCCGCCGGTCCTGTTCGCGGCGCTCCGGTACGACGTCGCGGGCGTGGTGATGCTGGGCTACGCCGCATCGCGGGCCAACCAGTGGCGGCCGGCCGACCGCCGCCAGTGGGCGACCGTCCTCGTGGGGGCGCTCCTGCTTATCGCCGCCTACCACGCCTTCCTGTTCGTGGGCGAGCAGTCCACGACGAGCGCCGCCGCGGCCGTGGTCGTCAGTCTCTCGCCGGTGCTGACGACGCTGTTCGCCCGCGCATTCCTTCCGGACGAGCGCCTGACCGTCCTCGGGCTGGTCGGGTCGGGGCTCGGCCTGGCCGGGGTCGCGGCCGTCGCCCATCCCGACCCCGCGCAGTTGTTCGCCCGGGACGTGGTCGCGAACCTGCTCGTCTTCTGTGCGGCGCTGTCGTTCGCCCTGGGTAGCGTCCTGACGACGTGGCTCGACGCCGGCCTGGAGATAGAGACCATGGAAGCCTGGTCGATGGTCGGCGGCGCGCTCCTCATGCACGGGGTGAGTCTCGTCCTCGGCGAGTCGCTCGCGGCCGTGACCTGGTCGCCACGGGGGCTCGTCGCGCTCGCGTACCTCGCGCTGGGTGCCAGCGCCGTCGGCTTTCTCATCTACTTCGACCTGCTGGACCGGCTCGGCCCCGTCGAGATCAACCTCGTCTCATATGTCGCGCCGCTCGTCGCCGCCGTCGTCGGCTTCCTGTTCCTGGGCGAGGTCGTCGACGCCTGGACCGCTGTGGGGTTCTGTCTCATCTTCGCCGGGTTCGTCCTGATCAAGCGCCGCGCCATCCGCCAGGAGGTCCCGCGAGTGCGCGCGCTACTGGGCGGGTAGCGGGGCGGATAGCGCAATTCCGGCCGGACCGCGTGCGCGGCCGACGCGAGGGCGGTGGACGCGACTCCGAGTGGTGAGAGAGGACAGTGGACGCCTCTCCGGGCGGCGAGTGAGACGCCGACGACGGCGAGGCCGTCACTCCCGGTAGTGGGGGTGGCCGACGAGGAGGGCGACGATGTTGGCCGCGAGCAGGACGACGAACGCGGTCGCCGTACCCGACGACGACAGCCCTGTCAGCAACAACAACGGGAGGTGGAGGAAGGGGAGGGCGATCGCGGTCCAGAACGCCAGCCCGGTTATCGGGCTGACGACGGTCTCGCCGACGCGTTCTATCGCCGTGCTGGACTTGGTCAGCGTGTCCGTGAGGTCGGTCGGTCGGGTTGCCATGCGGGGTACCTCTCGTAGCCTAACAATGACAGCCCGTTATCTTATAACCGCAACAGAATTACAGCCATTTCACCACGTTTTATCACGACCGATAGCTGGTACGGGACGTTTTACCGCCCGGCGAGCGGCCGGGAAACGTTTTACAAAGACCGCTCGTCCGGTAAGCGAGCGTCCGGCGGCGGGTTCGGCGCTCACCCGAGCACGATGACGTCAACGGTCCGTTCGCACTCGGGCGTTTCGACGGTGACTTCGTCGACGAAGTGGTCACGGACCGCCTCGCGCCAGGCCTCGAGTGCCTGCCGGTGGCGCTCGCGGTGGCGCTCGACCGTGTACTCGACCGAGGGGTCCGCCCGCAGCTGGTCGCCGGTCCCGGTCGCGTCCGGGTACGGCGGTGCCGACTCCGCGAGGAGGGCGGCCGGGTCGATGTGGACGGCCTGGGGGTCGTCTCCGCCCGCGCGGACGTGGAGCCGGGCACGCATCCGCCCGCTATACGGCGGCGTCATCCGGAGCACGACCGGGGCGTCCCGCTGGCGTCGCGCCTCCAGTGCCGCCAGGACGTCCTCGGCCGTGACGGCCACCGACCGGACCGCCGACGGCCCACGCTCGTCCGCTCCCATACCGCAATCCAGGGCCGGCGTCCCCAAATCCGCTGTGGTCGGGACGTCTCCGGACCGCTCTGACCCCGCTATGACATCCTCCTCGGCGTGAACGCCGAGGTTTCCACGCGCTCGGGGCCGGGCGGTCCCGACACCGACGGTGGCAAGATTCCGCCCCATGGGCGTACTC
>PXRP01000008.1:0-15349 GCA_003021655.1 Halobacteriales archaeon QS_4_69_31 | reverse complement strand
TTCGCCCCCGGACGGCCTAAACCCTGCGGTTGCGCCACCACGCTTACGCGATTCACGCCCGCCGTCAACGGCGGGATTCTCTCGCTGAATCAAGATAGGGCTATGTCCGTATCTATTCCCCCCTCAATTTTCATCTGTGATAATTATCGGGGTGGATTTATGCTCCCGTCGCCGGGAGATTCAGCAACCAGTGGCGTTCTGGTCACGGGAGAGACGATGACTTCGACGAACAGTCCGTCGGCGGAAACGACAGTGCTCGTGGTCGATGACGAGCGGGACATCGCGGACCTCTACTCGACCTGGCTGGCGGAACAGTACACCGTCAAGACGGCCTACGGACCGGTCGAGGCCCTCGAGAAGGTCGACGACGCCGTGGACGTCGTCTTTCTCGACCGTCAGATGCCGGAGATGACGGGCGACGAAGTACTCGACAGGGTCCGCGAGGAGGGGTTCGATTGCAGGGTGGTCATGGTCACGGCGGTCGACCCGGACTTCGACATCGTGGCCATGCCGTTCGACGACTACCTGACCAAGCCGGTGATGCTCGACGAGTTGCGCGACGCCGTCGAACGGATGCAGACCCGCGAGGAGTACGACGAAACGCTCCAGGACTACTTCGCGCTGTCCTCGAAGAAGGCGACCCTCGAGGCACAGAAAGACCCCGTCGAACTCCAGGGCAACGAGGAGTACGAACGCCTCGACGAGGAGGTCGAGGAGATGCGCGAGGCGGCCGACGACACCGTCGACGAACTCAGCGAGGCCGACGACTTCGAGGCTATCTTCCAGGAGTTCCCCGGCGACGCCTGACCACCCGCTGGCGTCGCCACACTGTGTCCCGTCGAGCGACGCCCGGTCACCTGCTGGCGTCGCCACACCGTGTCCCGTCCAGGGACACCGTCCTGACCACGTCAGTGTCGACCGTCCGGAGCCGACCGTCGGTGTACAGCGTCGTTTCGCGCCGGACCCGCACGGCGGTGTAGGTCGCGTCGGCGGGTCGCTCGTCGCCCGGTCTGTTCCAGAACTTGTGGGGCAGGGAGGGCAGTCGCGACCAGGCTGTCGTCGCGTCGCCGTCACAGAGCCGCGTCTCGAAGTACCGCTTCAGGAACCGGTCGAACGTTCTGGCCCTCTCGGGGTCGTAGCTGACGGTGCCGTACTCCGATCGGAGCCGTTCGATGTCGGCCGGCTCGTCAGCCGAGAGCAGCCGCTGGTAGGTGTCGTATTCCTTCGTCGAGCGGCGGCCGTCCAGCGTCCTGTTCCGGTCGACGTACGAGAACCGGTTCTGCTGGAAGGTCAGCGCGTACGGCGTCATCTCGTGCCAGCCGACGTCGTAGACGTTCCCCTCGGCGTCGACGACCTCGACCGTGTAGGTCCGGTCGTAGTTGGTCTGGAACCAGGCCAGCGACGACACCGGGAGCACCACCGTCGAGAGCAATACCACGACCGTCACCACGACGGCCGTCCGCCGCGTGAACAGCCCCCGGTCGTCGGCGTCGTCGACCCGGCGGACGAACCAGACGAACGCGACCAGCACGACGACCCACATCTTGAACAGGATCCCCGTCATCGCGAAGATCGTCAGGTGGAGACCGACGATCCCGGCGACGATCACCGGGAGGAGCCGTCGCCGCCAGGCGAGCGCGACGCCCGCCCCCTCTATGACGACTGTCCCCCAGGTCATCAGGGGGTTGGCCGTCCGGAGCAGTTCGAACCCCCTCTGGACCGTCCCGGGGTCGAGGTGCCACAGCCAGCCACGCCCGTAGGCGAAGGGCAGCCAGTAGGCCAGGTTCTCCCTGACCGGTCAGCGGATCACCAGCTTGCTCACGCTCGCGCTGAAATACGACGCGCCGACGAGCGCGACGAGCGCCCAGAGAAATACGCGCTCGTCGTCGGTCTCCAGCCCGTAGAGGTCGCCCAACCCGACCCGTTTGAGGAGCCGGTCCAGCGGGGAGACGTGGCGCAACTCGAAAAACAGGAACGACGAGAACAGCACCAGCACCTGTTTCGGGAGCTTGTTGTTCGTCGTCGAGAGGTGGCCGAACGGCTTGAGGAACTGCCCCTCGACGGTGAACACCAGCACGGCCAGCAGGAACGCGAACCCCGGGTGGACCCACACCAGCGCGTAGACGACCAGCAGGAGGACGCGGTCGGCGTGGTAGGCCTGGTCGAAGTAGGGGTTGTATTCGGCGGTCACGAGGCTCCAGACCACCGGGAACGACGCGACCAGCACCAGTACCCGTATCCGCCGGCCGTGTTCGAGCCTCTCCCAGGACAGCTCCCGGCGCCCCGCCACCAGCGCGAGCGTCAGAACGAGGACGACCAGGAGATACGGCGGATGCGCCAGGCTCGCGGCGACGATGGAAGCGCTCCGGTAGACCCGCTCGGGGTGGAGACGCACGAGTCGCCGCAGCATCCACAGCCCGTTGAACCCGACAAGCAACACGGCCAGGAGGGTCAGCGCCGGGAGTGTGTCGTCCGACGGGTCCAGCACCCGGTCTCTCGCGGCGGCCACCGACCCCCGCAAACCATCGGATGACACGCTGGTCGGCCCTTTACCGACCGTGTACTAAACGTTTCATACTCGCGGGCCCCGTCCTCGCCACTCGGGAGCGGACCGCCCTCTCGCGTGTTCACGTGGGGATACGATGTCGCCGTTCTCCGCGTCCGAACCGACTAGCGTGCTCGTCGCCCGCCGCAGTCGCTCACGCGCGGTTCGCGACGGCGGACAATGCCCGGGGAGGGCTCCGAACCCTCGATCTCCGCATGACCCAGGTTCGAGGCGACGGGCCTCGGGGTGCATGGCGGCAGTTGCGCACTGTAACCCTATGAGTGCGGCGCTATGTCCAGCTAAGCCACCCGGGCGCAGACGGTGGTACTGTGGTGGTAGCCTTTAAGCTTCTCATCTCCGGTCGGGAGCCGTCGACCGGTCCGCGTTCCGGTCCTTTCGGGAGCGAGTCCGGGCGCGGACGGGGCGGTCGCACCCGCGGTTTTATGCTCACGGACGGAAACACCTCGGTCATGGACATCCCGGACCTCGTCCAGCGGACGGTCGGCGACGAGGAGATCCAGGCGGGCGTCTCACTGGGGGACGAGGACGCCGTCTGTCTCACTCCGACGCGCACGATCGTCTACAACGGGGATGGTTTGCTGAGCGACGAACAGGTCGAGGAGTTCTCCCACGACGTCGAGCAGATCGCGGTCTCGGAGGGGCGTCGCAAGACGAAGTTCGTCCTCGGCTACATCGAGGGCACGGAGTCGTTCACCGTCCCGTCGAACCGCGGCGACAAGGTCCTCGAACTCCTGCTGGAGGGTGTCCTCCGGCTGGAGGGCGTCATCGACGAACGCGAGTCCGTCGTCGGCGTCTACCGCTTCAGCGAACTCGTCCTGGTCGTCTGCGAGGGACGCCTGATCAAGCTCATCGGCGAACAGGTCTGGAACGACGACTTCGAGGTCTACCCGTTCGAGTCGGTGACCGGCCTGGAGTTCGAGCGAGCCAGCGTCGCCACCAGCATCGCCCTCGCCATCGACGGCCGGCCACAGCGCGTGAAAGTCCCCAACGACAACGCCCCGGTCGTCCGCCAGACCCTCGAACAGGCCCTCTTCGAGTACTACGACGTCGGCTCCCTGGAGGAACTCAACCGGGTCGTCGGCGACGACATCGACGGGACTGACGACGACGAGGGGACGAGCGACCTCGATTTCGGCCCGGGGATCGACCCGCTGGTCACCGACGACGAGGACGAACCGCTGGGCGACCCGACCGCCGACGCGTTCGCCGCCGACGACACCGGCGTCGAACCGACGCCCGCCGGCGGCGACGAGGCCGGGGGCGCGGCGGAAGACGCCAGCGGTGACGCCACGGAGGACGCGGGGACGGGCGCCGGAGGGGACGCCAGCACCGCGGACCGGCGGGTCGTCTGCCGGAACCGGTGGCGGGACGGCCGCCGGCGGCACGGCCGAGGGGGCGTCCGCGGGCCCCGGGGACGGCTCGGCCGAGGAGACCGAGGGAACGGCGTCGACGGCCAGCGCCGAGGCGAGCGAGGCCCGACGTGGGGCGGCCGGTGAGGCAGGTGGGGCCGGCGCTGGCGGGGGCACGGCGGCCAGCGACGAGGAACTGGCGGCGGTCGCCGACCGGCTGGCGGAACTCACCGACGCCGTCGACCGGCAGAACGAACTCCTCAAGCGCCAGCACCGCGCGATCAGACAGCTGATCGAGCAACTCCAGTCAGAGTAACTCACTCGCGGCCGGTCACCTTCCGGATGCACGAGGAGCCGAACGGGCCGAGTTCGGCCTCGTCGAACCGGATGAAGTGACCCGTCGAGAGGCCGGCGCCACACCGCCGACAGGAGAACTCCCCCTCTCTGGTGACCACGTCGGACTCGAAGCTGACGTAGGTCCCCGTCGTCGGCACGACCGTGTCGCCGCGGCGTTCGACGACGCCGCGGCGCTGGGCCGTCTCCAGTATCTCGCGCTGGACCGCCGGGTCGCTCGTCACCGACTCAATGCGGTCTATCGCATCCGCCAGCGACAGCTCCTCGTCCTCGAAGGCGTCGATGAGCGCCACGCCGACCTCGACGGGGTCGTCCACGGCTCTCCTCCGTTCGCCTGTCGATTAAGTCTTGGTCCCCGGTACAACCACAAGACTTGTCACATCCCGTGTTGGACCCACAAGCGATGAGGGCGAGCGAGGCGACGCGCAGGCAGGTCGCGAGCCTGGCCGTACTCGCGCTCTGTCTCGGGACGGCGGCGCTGGTCTTCTCGCCGTCGGCGGTCGTTGACTCGCTGACCCACCTCTCGGACCACCCCCTCGTACTGCTGGCGGTGTTGACCGTGCTGTACCTGGCGCGCCCGTTTTTGATGTGGCCGGTCAGCGTCCTCTCGGTCACCGTCGGGTTCGTCCTCGGGGTCACCTACGGGGTCCCCGTCGCGCTCGCCGGGACGGTGCTCTCGAACACGGTCGTGTTCCTGGTGGCCCGCCACGTCCGCACGGAGGACGGTCCCCTCGGGGTCGCCAGCCGGTCGGGCGACCGGTACGTCTCGCTGACCGGGGAGTTCCGCGGCGTCGTCGCTGCCCGGCTCGCCCCGCTGCCCGCGGACGTGGTCTCCTCGGCCGCCGGCCTCTCGGGCGTGTCGCTGGGCAGGTACGTCCTCGGGACGCTCGTCGGCGAGTCACCGTGGATCGTCGCCGAGGTGGTCGCCGGGAGTTCGATGCACACGCTGTCGGTCCACGGCCTCGGCCACAGCCTCTCGCTTCTGGTCGGCGCGACCGCGCTCTCGGCCGTCCTGCTCGCGCGCCCGCTCTACCGGCACGTCCGCGGCGAGTCGGCCGCCGTTCCGTGACCGCCGGTCAGTCGAGCCTGCCACAGACGCGACACCTGGCGGTGCCCGCGTCCGTGTCGAATACGAGGGCCACCTTGCTACAGTTCGGACAGCACCGGTCCCCCGGTGACCGGAGTTTCATCCGCGTCGACTCGACGGTCGGTCCACGGCCCGTCTCGTCGGGCTGGTTCTCGATCCGCATTGTCCCCACTCGACGCGACTCACTCACTAAAGTATACTGCTCATATACCCTGTAACATCCTGATACGATTCGTAATTAGGAAACCTCGTGGCGTCTCAGTGGATGATATTTCGATATCCGCTCCTGGAACCGACTGTACGCCTCTCGCGGACTCGTTTCGGTGTCCGACCCGTTCGGCGGGCCGTCGGCGGGGGCCGCCGGCGGAGGCCGGCGCGGTAACGGGTCGCTACCAGGGTCGGGGGCTGCTCAGGAGAGGGGGCTGCTCAGGAGAGGGGGCTGCTCAGTAGAAGGTGTCCGCGCAGTCGTAGACGACGCCGTGTTCGGGACAGACGTACTTGCAGTGGCGGTGGGCCATCGGCCGCTCGCACAGCGGGCAGGGCCGGCCCCCGGCGTCGCTCATGAGCGCCGAGACGGGCAGCGAGCGCTTGAAGCTTGCGCCGTGAAATCTAGAAAGAGTTCGACCGGTTTTCGAACAAGCCCTATGAGGGGGTAGCCCCCAGGTAGGTGTAATGAGAGACGTTCGTTCGACTCTGGAACGGATGCCCGTGTCGGTGTCGTCGGCGGCCGTCGGGGTGGCGGCCGGCGTCGCGTCGGTCCTGGGTTCGTACGGTGCTGCCGGGTTCACGCCGGGGTTCATCGTCGCGCCGGTCGAGAGCACGCTCTCGCGGCTGATGCCCGGACAGGTCATCACCTTCGCGATAACGGTCCTGGGGAACCTCGGACAGAAGCTCAACCTCGCGTTCGCGTCGCTGCTGGTCGTCGGCGTCGTCGCGGCGGTGGCGGTGCTGGCGACCGGTCTCGGCCGGCGGCTCGACCGGCCGGGCGTCCCGACGCTCGCGACGCTGGTCGCGGTCTGGGCGCTGGCGGCGGCGGTCACGCTCCAGCCGGTCCAGGCGCTGGGCGCGGCTGCCGGCGCGGGGCTGGTCGTCGGCGCCTCCGAGGTGTCGGTCTCGCTCGGCCGGTTCCCCGAGGCGCGGACCGAGGACGGCAACCGGCGGCGGCGGGTCGTCTCGGCGTTGGGCACCGCCGCGGCCGCCAGCGTCGTCGGCGTCGTCGCCGGGCGCTCACAGACCGACGAGGCGACCGATGGGTCGAGCAACGGCGGCGGGTCGGCCGGCGACCGCACGTTCGACGTGGCCGACCGGATCGCCGACGCCGAGGCCAAGTCCTTCGACATCGAGGGGATGGACCCGGCGATAAGCGAGGGCTTCTACCAGGTCGACATCAGTTCGGTCAACCCCAACATCGCGCCCGAGGGGTGGGCGCTGAAGGTCACGGGCGCCGTCGAGAACGAACTCGCCCTCTCCTACGAGGACATCCGGGAGATGGACCACGAACACCGCTTCTCGACGATCCGGTGTGTCGGCGAGAACCTCAACGGCCACAAGATGGACAACGCCCTGTGGACGGGCGCCCCCGTCGCCTCCATCATCGAGGAGGCGGCCCCCACGTCGGACTGTAACTGCGTCATGTTGCGGGCCGACGGCGACGGTTTCTTCGAGGAGTTCCCGCTGGACGCGCTCAGACCCGGGATGCTCGCGTACGGGATGAACGGGCGCCCGCTTCCGCGGGGCCACGGCGCTCCCGTCCGGGCGGTCGTCCCCGGCCACTGGGGCGAGGTCAACGTCAAGTGGCTCACCGAGATCGAGTTCCTCGAGAAAGAACAGGACGGCTACTGGGAGAAACGCGGCTGGCACGGCACCGGCCCGGTGAAGACGGTCGCGAAACTCCACGGGAAAGAGCGGCGCGACGACGGCCGGGTCGTCGTCGGCGGACACGCCTACGCCGGGCTGCGCGGGATCAGCGCGGTCGAGGTCTCGACCGACGGCGGCGACAGCTGGACCGAGGCGGAGCTGACCGAGCGGCTGGGCGGCGTGACCGGCCCGGCGACCGACGTCGGGGGCGGCGACGAGTTCGCCGCCGACGCCTGGCGGAGCTGGCGCCACGTCTACGACCCGCCGGAGGGGCCACACGAGGTGGTCGTCCGCGCCTACGAGCGCGACGGCACCCGCCAGCCCGAGGAGTCGACCGGCTCGTTCCCGAGCGGGCCCAGCGGCTGGGTCTCGGAGACGGTCGACCCGTCGAACCTGTAGCGAACCAGCACGACTATACCACATGGAAGCGACACCGGTTGACAGCGACGCTCGATGGAGAAGGCACTGTGGTATCTGCTTGCCGGGACGCGTGGCGGGGAGAACCGGGCCCGGATCATCAGGCTCGTCGACGAGCGACCGCGCAACGCGAACAGGCTCGCCGAGGAACTCGACGTCGACTACAACACCGTCCGCCACCACCTCGACGTCCTCCTCGACCACGACGTCGTCGAGAGCGGCGGCGACGACTACGGCGCACTGTACTTCCTCACCGACCAGTTCGAGCACCACCGCGACACCTTCGAAGAGATAACCGACGAACTAGAGTGAACACACATGGCGATGGGACCCTGGCTGACCGTGGCGACGACGCTCGCTGGACTGAACGCCCTGCTGCTCGCCTCGCTGGGCGCCGTCTGGCTTCGCAACTACCGGACCTTCGGGTCGACACTCACTCTCGGCCTCATGGCCTTTGCGGCCGTGATGCTCGTCGAGAACCTGGTCGCGGTCTTTTACTTTTTCAGCATGCAGATGCTCTACGCCGCCGACCCGGTCGCCCAGCAGGCCGTCGTCGTCCTCCGGGCGCTGCAGTCCGTCGCGCTGCTCTTTCTGACCTACGTGACGATGCAGTGACTGGCCGACACCCCGCCCGGAGGGGGACCGTCCCCGACCGGTGCCAGGACGTATCCCACTGTGACGAGACAATAGACCACAGTGGGACTACGTAGCCGGATGCGGACTCCCGAAGACGTCGTACGTCTTGGTAGCGGACACAGCCGTCAGACAGTTATTTTCACGAATATTCGGGTGATATAAAGCGGTTTTTTACGCCTCTGTTATCGCCCAGGTGCATGCGCGACGTCACACGACGAAACCTGATGAAGACGTCAGTCGCGGCCGCGCTGGGTGCCAGTGTGGTCGGGGCGGCCAGCGGTGACGACAGTGAGACGACTGCACCGACGGTGAAGGGGGACCTCAAGCGGTTCTCGTTGACGGCCTTCGGCGCCGAGGCTACGGGACCGTACGTCTTCGAGGATGAGTCGTTCCTCTACAGCCTCCAGCACCCGAGCCGGGACAACCCCGAGCCCTTCGACAGGGCCGGAATCGGCTACGTCTCGACCTGGAGAACGCGATCAACCTCGCCAACACGGAACCGATGCGCGAACTGGGCGGGACGCGCATCAACTGTTACGGCGACATGACCCCGTGGGGGACGATGGTCTCCTCGGAGGAGAACTACGCCCACACGCGGGTGTCGCTGACCGCCACTGTCGGCGACATCGTCGAGAACCGAGAGCAACCGCTCGTACCCCAACGACTGCGTCTACGTCTTCGAACCCGAGGGCCTGTAGCCCACGATGTCCACGACCGACACACCCAACGGCCGGTCGGAATCGACCTACAGGGAGTACATACTGGACGTGTGCATCGTCGAGGTGCGGGGCGAGGAGACACGGTACCGCTTCGAGGCGCCACGCCGCGAGGGGCGGAGCTTCGAGGACCCCGAGCGCGCCGAACTCTACGCCGACGTCTACTTCGATGTCAACGGCTTCGAGGAGGCCGGCACCGGAGAGCGCGGCGTTCCGCCCGTCATCATCGGGGCCGGCCGGGACACGCTGGCGGCCTACTTCCTGACGCTGCCGGGCGCCGACCGCCACTGGGTGGCGTCGTTCTTCGGACTGAAGCCGCCCCGTATCGAGCGGTACGCCGAGCAGGTTCGCACCCGCGCCGCCGAGATCCGGGCCAAGGCCGCCGAGCGCGACGTCGAACGCGTCCGCTGACCTCCCGCCTTCGCCCTGTCGACACTACCGGCTTCCGGGCGGACCGACAAGAAGACCCCCAACCGAATTCACGGCCGAAAGCAGCCAATGTCGGCGGTGGGTCGGCCGTCGTCGCTCGACCCGTTACCGAAGGCGGCCAGTCTTACGTTTCAGCCGCCGGCCTCAACATTCCGACCAGCCACAGGACTCGCAGGTCTTGCACCCCTCCGAGTAGTAGAGCGTCATCGAGCCACACTCCGGACACTCGGGGCTCTCGCCGGCGTCGATGAGGTCCTGCTGTGCTTCGGTCGTTCCCGAGCCGGCCGGTTCGCCGGCGCCGGCACCGGCGCTGGTGTCGGCGTCGGGGGCGGCCGACATCGCCCCGCCGTCGGGCTCGGGTTCGACCGCGGAGACGTCCCGGTTGGGGTCGGCCGCGCCGTCGGCCTCCTCGGCGGTCTCTTCGAGGGTCTGTTGCTGGGGGTAGCCCTTGTCGATCTCGTCGTCGAGGTAGCGCCGCAGGGCCGTCCCGATGGCGTCCGGGATGGACTGGATCTGCTCGCCCTTGTCCCAGGCGACCTTCGGCGAGCGGATCCCCTGGAGTTCGTCGGCGATCTCGTAGGGGTCGACGCCCGACCGCAGCGCCGTCGAGATGGTCTTCGCCAGCGCCTCCGTGAAGGAGGCGGTGAACCCGCCGGAGTTGCCGATGTTGGCGAACAGTTCGAAGGGCTGTTCGGCCTCGGGGTCCTCGTTGATGTTGACGTAGAGTTTCCCGTAGCCGGTGTCGATGCGCTGGGTGACGCCGTGGAGGACGTCCGGGCGCGGGCGCTTCTGTGCGTACTCGGTTTCCTCGCCGTCGGCGACGCTCAGGATGGATTCGACCTCCCGGTCGAGCGCGGCCCGGACGGCCTCGTGGTCGAGGAACGCGTCCATGCCGCCGAACAGCTCCTCGATCTGGGCGACGACCTCCTCCTCGTCCATCTCGGCGAACTCGGTGTTCTGGGCCCGCGTCGTCAGCACCTGCTTCGAGCGGGTGCCGTCCCGGTAGTAGGTGACGCCCTTGCCGCCGCCCTCGTAGATGTACTCGAAGACCTCTTTGGCGTCCTCGACCGTCGAGTCGTTCGGAGCGTTCACTGTCTTGGAGATGGCCGAGTCGACGCCCTGCTGGCAGGCGACCTGGACGCCAGCGTGGTCTTTCGCCGAGAGGTCACCCGTCGTGACGAACAGCTCGCCGACGGCGTCGGGCACCGTCGTCAGGCCGTCGACGCCGTCGAACTCGTTTTCGGCCATCTGCTCCTGTGCCTCCCGCTTGACGGCCTCGACGTCGATGTCGTTTTCCTCCAGGACGCGCAGGAAGTAGTCGTCGAACTCGACGAGCATCTCGTCGCCCTGCACGTCGTCGGAGACGTTCTTGTAGTAGGCGACGTTGTAGATCGGTTCACACCCGCCGGTGGTGTTGCCGACCATGCTGGTGGTGCCGGTCGGCGCGATCGTCGTCGTGTTGTGGTTGCGGACGGGGAAGCCGTCGGCCCACTCGTCGGCGTCTAACCCGGTTTGCTTCTCGAACCACTCGCGGTACGCCGTGGGGTCGGCGAACTTGGATTTCTTCCACTCGCCGAACGTCCCCCGGTCCGCGGCGAGTTCGTGGCTCGCCCGCTTCGAGCGGTGGTTGATGTGGCGCATCAGCTGGCGGGCGACCTCGTTCGAGGGATCCGAGCCGTACTTCAGACCGAGCTGGATGTACAACTGGGCCAGGCCCATGATGCCCAGGCCGATCTTGCGCATCTCCCGGACGGTCTCCTCTATCTCGGGGACCGGGAAGTCCGACATCGTCACGACGTTCTCGAGGAAGCGCGTCCCCATCTCGATGCGGTGGTCGAACGCCTCCCACTCTATCGCGTCCTCGAGGAACGCCTCGACGGCCCCCTCCAGCGTGGCGTACTCGTGGCCGTGCTCGTCGTACCAGACCCGCCAGTCCGGCGCGTCGAAGTCCGCGAGCGTCGAGAGGTTGATGTGCCCGAGGTTGCAGGCCTCGTACTCTTCGAGCGGTTGCTCTCCGCAGTTGTGGACGACCAGTCCGTTGGCGACAAACGAGTGAGTGTCGGGTTCGGTCAGGTCGTAGACCGCTTCGTGTCCGTCGGGTTCGACGGCCTGGACGGTGGCTTCGAACCCCTCGCTGTACGGACCTCGGTCGTACGTTTCGAGGCGCTCGCGGAGCGCCTCGCTCTTGGCGTCGAGCAGGAACCCTATCTCGTCGGCGAACCGGACGAGGTTGTCCGTGACGACGACGAGTTCGTGGAACCCCTCGGTTTCGTACTCCGCCGTTGCGCCGGTACCGTCCGGGAGTTCCGTCGCCCCCTCCTCTTTCCGGTCCTCGTAGACCTTGCTCGCGATCCCGAAGTTGAGGAGGAGCTGCTGGACCTCTCTGAGAAAGTCGCTGTCGACGCTCGCGAGCCTGACCGACACGCCCTTCTCGACGGTCCCCTGGACGCTCCCGTCGGCCGTAAAGAGCGCTCGAAGGAACCCGCGGGCCATCTCTTCACTGCCCCGCATGACCGCGTCGGGGACCTGCAGTTTCTCGTCGACGAGGCCGGCTTCCGCCGCGTACTCGTAGAGGCGAGTGGAGCGGATCCGCTGTTCGACCGCCTGCGCACCGCGGTAGTCCTCGGATCGACTGATGTCGCTCACGCCGATCTCGTAGTCCGCGTTGCCGGTCGGCTCTCGGACGACGGCGTTGACGTCGTCCGTGAAACTGGCCGACAGCTCCGCGTCCTGGTCGGAGACGTTCAGGACTGCGCGTTCCTCGCCGTGCTTGAGGTGGCCGTCACCGGCCAGCCAGCCCAGGACTCGCCCCTCCTCGGCGGTCCCGTGCTGGCCGAATCCGCCCTTTCGGTTCTGGATGTGGACCGTATCACCGGCGTCGAGGTCCTGCGCTTGGACCCACCCGTCGTCGGTCATCACGCGGTGGTCTCCGGTGAGCCGGAGTTCGTATCCTTCCTCCGTACGGAGTTCGTACACGTCCTTTTCGCCGGTCTTGTAGACGCTACTTGCCTCTTTGACCTGGTCCTCGCTCAGCCGACCGTCGACGACGACGTCACGCGCGACGCCTCGCTCGTACAGGTCCGCTGCCGGGATCAGACCGTTCTCAGTGCTGATGAGCGTGTCGCCGGTCACGCACGGGTTGGTCGCGAGGATGCGGTGGTCCGGGTGCTCGTCGACGTCGAAGGAGTGTTCCTTGTTGACCCGTTCGAGGTAGATGACGCCGGGTTCGCCGTTCTCGTGGGCGCCCTCGACCATGTGGTCCCACAGTTCACGGGCGGGCACCGAGAGCGCCTCGCCGACCTCGACGTACTCGCCGAGACCGAACATGTCGTACAGTTCCTTGGTCTCGGCGGTGGCGACGTGCGGGTCGCCCGTGCGGGGGTTGGTGAACGTGTACGCCTCGTCGTTTTTGACGGCGTCCATGAACCGGTCGGTGACCCCCACCGAGATGTTGAAATTCGAGAGGTGGCCCTCGACGGCGTTCCGGAGATGTTTGGGGACTCTGCCGTCCTCGTCGATCAACTCGCGGGCCTCCTCCAGCGCGTCGGCGAAGGAGGTGTGCGTGAAGTCGTCGGGGTCGTTCAGGCGCAGGGTGTGGGCCAGCGAGACGTCCTTGTTCTTGGCGTGGATGAACTGGATGACGTCCGGATGGGAGACCCGCATCACGCCCATCTGTGCCCCGCGGCGGGCGCCCCCCTGGGCGATCGTCTCACACATCTGGTCAAACGTCCTCATAAATGTGATGGGCCCGCTGGCGATACCCCCGGTGGACCCGACCGCGTCGCCGTAGGGGCGCAGTCGCCAGAAGGCATAGCCCATGCCGCCCCCGCTCTGGAAGACCTGTGCGGCCTCCTTGGCAGTCTGGTGGATGTCGTCGATGTCGTCCTCCGGGGAGTCGACGAAACACGCCGAGAGTTGCTGGAGTTCGTCGCCGGCGTTCATCAGCGTCGGCGAGTTCGGCATGAACGAGAGGTCCTCCATCAGCCGCTGGAACTCCGCGGCGGTCTCCTCGACGTAGCCCCTGACCTCGTCGGGAAGTTCGGGGACGACGGTCTCGTAGGCGAACTTGTTGACGTTGTACTGGGTGAGCGTCGTCTCGACGTCGTCCTCGGCGGTCGTCCCCGTCCCGAACACTTCGGCCGCGAGCTCGCCCCGGCGCGGGTGGTCGGGCTTGAGCTGGTCGGGCGTGACCGTCACCTCCACGCCGCGGTTCTCGGCCTCGTAGACCGCCTCGGCGAGGGCGATGTTCTTCGCGACGCGCTCGAAGAGTTCCTCCTGCGTTTCGGTCAGGTCACCGTCGGCGTCCTTGCGGAGATACCGCGCCGGCAGAATGTTGTGGTATGCGTTGCCCGTCAGGCGCTCCTCGAGCGTCTCCCCCGTTGTTCGCTTTATCGGTAACTCGAGGTCGCCCGCTGTCAGGTCGCTACTCATCGATACCTCCACTGGTGCCCGTCCCCGTGCTGGCACCGTCGCCCGTCTGTGCTGGCCTCGTTCCTATCATTTGTGACGGAAGTTTTGTTCGAATTGGTCCCAAATAACCCTTTGGTTTGCGGGAATTCGTCTGCCTGTACTAGTGTCTGGAACTTGATCCGTCCTGCCGCTACGGGGTTGGCTCCGGGTGTAACCGTGCGTTTCCACTAGAACGGTGGTAGTCTCTTAAAAATAGCCAGACCGGAGTGAAAGTGGTCGTTTCGACTGCAGATCTCGGAGACACGAGCCGGTTTTGCAACGGAAACGAGCGGGGGTTCGGGGCGCGGGTCGGTGGCCGCGACACCCATCCCCGTGCGTAACGTTCAGCCGAGATTACGTGTCCGGTACGGTACCATTTCCGGACCGACCCCGGCGCCCTCCGACGGTCGGGACGGGCGACCGCCGTTCCGGTCATTCGTATACGGGATCTGGTAGATATCGCGGACGGGACGGCTCGCGGAGGGCGTCAGCGCGTGGCGCTGGCGGTGAGCGGGCGGCGTGTGCGGCGGCCGTCGCACGTGTCCGGTGGGCGGTGCGGGCGGCCGTAGCCCCAAGCTTATACCGGTCGGTGACAAGCACATTCGTATGGTGTTTTCACAGATGGCACTCGCGTTCGGGCTCGGGCCGCTGGCGTCGCCGGTCGGCGTCCTCGGTGCGCTGGTCGTTCTCGCCGTCATCGTCCTCGTCGGTCGCTACGTCCTCTCGGTGGCGTGGCGGCTGATCACAATCGGGATCGTCGTCGTCGCGACGCTGTACATCCTGAGCCTGCTCGGGTTCGGGCTCGGGGTCTTCGGCTGACCGGCGTCGGTCAGGAGGCGACGTCGACCCCGGTTACCTCGAACCGCGCGCCGCCGTCCTCGCTCTCGGTGACGGCTATCTCCCAGTCGTGGGCCCCGACGATCTGGGAGACGATCGAGAGCCCGAACCCGGTGCCGTCTTCTGAGGTCGTGAAACCGCTCTCGAGGACTTCGTCCCGGTCCTCGGGGGGGATCCCGGGGCCGTCGTCGGCGACGAAGAAGCCGGGCCGGTCGGGGAGGTTCCCGACCGTAACGGTGACCGCGTCGCTGCCGTGTTCGACCGCGTTCCGGAAGAGGTTCTCGAAGAGCTGTCTGAACCGCCCGCGGTGACACCGCACGACGAGGTCCGTCTCGACGACGAGCGTCGCGTCGGCGGTCGCGACGGTCCCCCAGCACTCGTCGACGACCGCCGCCACGTCGACGACCTCGGTGTCCTCGACCTCCTCGCCCTGCCGGGCCAGCGTCAGGAGGTCGTCGATCAACTGCTCCATGCGGTCGAGCGCCCGCTTGCTCTGCTCGAAGTACTCGGCCTCGCCGCTCTTCTCGGCGAGGTCCAGCGTCCCCATGACGATGTTCAGCGGGTTCCGGAGGTCGTGGCTGACGACGCTGACGAACGACTCCAGGCGCTCGTTCTGGCGCTGGAGTTCCTGCTCGCGCTCGATCCGCTCTAT
>PXRP01000007.1 GCA_003021655.1 Halobacteriales archaeon QS_4_69_31 | reverse complement strand
GCGTGACCTGCGCGACCGCCCGGAGTTCGAGGACGCCACCGTCGAGGACAAACTCGGCGCCGCGCTGCCGACGCGCCGGCCCTACGACTCGGCGGTCGCACCGGGCTTCATGGCCGCTGGCGACGCGGCCGGCCACGTCAACCCGACGACCGGCGGCGGCATCGGCGGCGCGGCGCGGGCGGGCACCTACGCCGGCGAGCAGGCCGTCGAGGCCCTGGACGAGGGAGACGTCAGCGAGTCCCAGCTCTGGGAGTACAACACGAACGTGATGGACCACTTCGGGGCGCGGTTCGCGACGCTGGACGTCTACAACATCTTCACGACCGCCTACGACGTCGACGACCTGATGGGGATGCTCGCGGCACTGCCCGCCGAGAAGATAGCCGAGGGGCTCTACAGCGGGGAGACCGACATCGGCCTCTGGCTGAAGGTCAAAACCGCCGTCAAGGCCATGGGCCACCTCGGGACGGTTTATGACCTCTACGAGACCAAGAAACTCGCCGAGCGCGTCCTCAACCACTACGAGACCTACCCCGACGACCCCGCCGCGTTCGACCGCTGGCAGGACCAGCGCGACACGCTCATGGAGGAAGTCTACGCCACGACCGGCGCCGACCCGAAGTACTGAGACCCTCACACGCCGATAGGGTCCGCGGGACCATACCGCTCGGAATCAACGGAGGACACCTGCCCGGCCCGCTCTGGAGTCGTTACGCGTCTGCCGCCGTGCAAGTAACACGCATATTTACATACAGGAACCGGTCAGATCGGTCTAGACAGCTGAGCCACGGACGACGGTTCCGGACCTGGGTGGCCGGACCGGCTCAGCGGGGGGACGACGACACGGGCGGATGCGTCAGGCCCGCTGGCGCGCGAGTTCGCGGAGCGTTCCGGTCAGGACGCCGACGCCGATGGCGAGTGATTCCTCGTCGACGTCGAAGGTCGCGGTGTGGTGGCCGCCGGGGTGGTCGGTCCCGACACAGACGTACCCGGCGTGGCCGCCCCCCTCCTGGACTCTGCGCATCAGGTAGGTCGCGTCCTCGCTACCGCCCAGGTCGTCGCGCCGGACGACACTGTCGACGCCCGCGGTCTCGCCCGCGATGGCTTCGACGACGTCGACGATTTCGTCGTCGCTCTCGGCGCCGGGGGCCTCGCCCAGCGGCGTCGTCTCGACCTCGCAGTCGTGCATCGTCGCCGCCGCGTCGAGTACGCGGTCGGCGCGGTCGCGCATGTACTCCATGAGCGGTGTCGTCTCGCCACGGACCTCGCCTTCGACCGTGGCGGACTCGGGGATGATGTTCGTCGCCGTGCCGCCCTCGACGCGGCCGGCGTTGACCCGCGTCGCGCCGTCCTCGTGGCGGGGGATGGCATAGAGGTTCTCGACGGCGGCCGCCATCGCCTGGACGGCGTTGCGGCCCTCGTTGGGCTGGCCGCCGGCGTGTGCGGGTTCGCCCGCGAACTCCGCGCGGAACTGCGCCACGGCGAGAAAGCCCTCGACGCCGGCGACCACCTCACCGGTCGGGTGGTCGAGCCCGACGTGGACCGCCACCAGGGCGTCGACGCCGTCGAGGTGGCCGCTCTCGGCCATCGGCTTGCCGCCGCTGATGGCCTCCTCGGCCGGCTGGAAGAACACCTTCAGCGTCCCCGCGAAGTCGCTGTCCGCGACCGCCTCGAGGACGCCCAGCCCGAGCGTGATGTGGGCGTCGTGTCCGCAGGCATGCATCGCGCCGGTCTCCGAGCGAAAGCCCTCCCGCGCCGGGAGGTGGTCGTCGTCGGTCGCCTCCTCGCGGGGCAGACCGTCGATGTCGACACGGAGGCCGACCGTCGGGCCGGGACCGCGGTCGAGCACCGCCACCGCGCCGGTGTGACCGCCGGCCATCCGGTCGAGCAGGTCCGCGCGCGCCCCCGACTCGCGGGCGCGGTCGAGCCACCGCCCGAGTTCCGCCTCGTCGGGCACGCCGATCCGCTCCTCGGACGCGAGGGCGTCGGGACCGACGTGTATCTCGTCGGCGCCGATCTGTTCGAGCTCCTCGACGATGCGCGCGGTCGTCCAGAACTCCCGCCAGGCGGGCTCCGGGTGGCGGTGGAACTCCCGGCGGAGCGACACTAACCGGTCGTGTTTCGGCTGGGCCATACCCCCCGTACGCCGGCCGTCCCTTAGACCGTTGTGGCCACCGGAACGACACTCTCGCCGCGAGTCACCGCAGGCCGTTACGGGTCACTACAGGCCACCGCGAGCCACCGTAGGCCATTACGATCACCGCAGGCCGCAGCGGTCGTCGCAGGCCGCCCGGAAACGACGGCGACCGCCCCTCTCAGTTCCCCTGGCCGAGCTGTCGTTGCTGTTCGATCTCGGCCTCGACGTGGATCCGGTCGGGGTAGTCGTCGCCGGCGACCGACCGTGCGAACTCGTCGTGACCGACGATCTCGACGGTGCGGGTGTAGACGGTGTAGCGCCAGGAGTCGAAACTCGGGCCGTCCGCGCCCAGCAGCTTGGACTGGGGGATGTCGTAGTCGGTGGGCGGCTGAGGATGTGGCCCCTTGAGTTCGACGCCCTTGCGCTCGGCGCGGGCCTTGACGTCGTCGACGACGTCGTCGAGGAGCCGCCTGTCCCCGCTCGCGAACTCCAGCGTCGTGACGAACGGCATGTCCGATCGGTCGACGGACAGCCCGATAAACGATGCGTTCCTCCCGCGACCCTGCGGCCGACCGCCGGCCCCGGCTCCGCAGTGTGACCGGCGCGCCGTCGCCGTCCCGTTCGTCCGCCGGGGCTCCGATATTCACTTAAGTACCGGCTGTTTACGTGCCCCTAATGATAGAGGCCACGAGCGCGGGAGCGATCCTCTTTCGCGACACGCGTGGCCGGCGGGAATACCTGCTCCTGAAGAGTCGCCCCGGCGACTGGGAGTTCCCCAAAGGGGGCGTCGAGGGCGACGAGGAGCTCCAGCAGACCGCCATCCGCGAGGTGAAAGAGGAGGCCGGGATCAGCGACTTCCGGCTCATCGACGGCTTCCGCGAGGACTACGACTACGTGTTCGAAGCCAGCGGTGAGACGATCCACAAGACCGTCCACCTGTTCGTCGCCCGGTCGTTCGAGGCGTCGGCCGAACTCTCCCACGAACACCGCGACCTGCAGTGGCGCGACTACGAGCAGGCGGTCAACACCGTCACCCAGGACGGTCCCCGCGAGATACTCGAACAGGCCCACGACTTCCTCGACGAGAAACTCGACGAGGACGACGGCGACGGCTGACCGGCCTCCGGGCCCGTCGTTCCCCCGTGACAGCGGCCGCTCCGTGTCTTTCCATTACGCGGCGGCTCCGGTCTGTCCCGCCACTGCACTCTGACGGGACAGCAGCCGCTCCGGGCTATCGTCGATAAAAACAGCGGCGGTTCCGCGTCGCGTCAGTTCGGTGCGCCCTGGTAGCGCGCGCTCCCGAACCCGAGCAGCGGGAAGAAGATCGGGCCGAGCAGCCACAGGCCGACGCCGTAGCCCGTACCCTTCCCGAAGGCCTTCGCCACGTCGATGAGCGGGATGACGATCGCGACCGGGATGATGATGCTCAACACCACCCACAGGATGTCTCTGCCCGCTATCTCCGACACGAGTATGTACACGTTGTAGATCGGGATGATCGCCGCCCACCCCGGCTGGTTGGCCTTCGTGAAGACCTTCCACAGCCCCGCGATCGTCACCAGCGCGATGAGCAGCGGGACGAGCGTAAACAGGAGGCCGACCGCTGCCAGGCCAGCGCCGCCACCGCCCTGTTGCAGGGGGGCCAGTACGTTCACTACACCACTACTGAGCAGGCTCAAAGCCATGCATGGTTATGTAGTGTTCTGGTATTTAAATTCTATCCATAGAAAAAACACATCATTCGGGTATTGTGTCACTGAAAGTATATACAACGATGGAGCGGACGGTACCCGTCTTCCGAGAGCTTTCACTGATTGTCGGCATCTCTCGGGAGAGACGTAGACGGACGTGTATTTTTGCTTAGCGAGGGCGTCCGGATGTCAGAAAAGGGGGGCGCCGGGCGGGCGGAACGCTAAACCACCGCCGCCGAGTAAGGGGGGTCGTGTCGGGCGAGTCGCGGGCGGTTCCGGGCGAGTCGGAGTTCGTCTTCGAGCTGTGTGTCTGCCAGTGGGCCGAGCGGGCGTGGCCGCCGTGCGGGTCACGCGACGACGGGACGGTCTCCGTCGTCGCGCGCCAGCTCGGGACGAAACACAGGCGCTGGGACACGGTCGTCGTCGAGTGTGACCCCGAGGGGCTGGCCCGGCGGGCGAACTTCGGCGAGCGTGAACTCGACTCTGACCTGTTGCACGTCGTCCGCAACGCCCCGGCCGAGTGGGCGTGGTACCGCGACGCCCTCCCGGACCCGGGGTATCCGTGGCGGTACGTCCGGGCGGCGGTCCACCGGGCAGCCGACCGCGGCCTGGTCGAGCGCCGCCGCCGCGACAACAGGATACAGCTCCGGCGCAAGTGGGACTACCCGGCGTGGGTCGAGCGCGTCGTCGCCATCGAGAACAAGCCCGACCTGGACGCGAGCGCCGCCCGCGACCTCGCCCCGCAACTCCAGCGCGACGTCGCGCTCGGACTCGCCGACGAGGTGTGGGTCGCCACCGTCGCGACTGCCGACGGCGTCGAGCCAGCGCTGCTGGAGGACCTGCCCGTCGAGGCGGGCATCTTGACCGTCGACGCCGACGGCCGGGCGGACGTCGCCTGGCACCCGCGGACCCTGGCCGTCGACGACCCGGGCACGCGCATCCTCGACCGGCCGGGGGGCGGCGACCGCGATGCCTCGGCGGCCCGCTTTGAGTACGCCGGTGTCGACTGGAAACGCGACAAGCGGACGGTCATCGCCGAACGGGCCTACGGCCGGGGGTGGCGCGACTACGCCGGCGCGATGCGCCCCGACTGCCGGCATTTCCGCCTGACGGATACGCGGGCCGGCTTCCTCCCCTCCTGCTCCGCGAAGGGGTGTCACCAGTCCGCCGCCGAGTGTGCGGGCTCCTGCCCGGAGTTCGAGCCGGAACCGCCGGCCTGGCGGACGAAGGGCTGGCCGGTCGAGGGCGGACCGGGCGCGGCCATCGAGCGGTTGCTGGCCCGCCAGCGGCGCCGCCACCGGCCCGGGCTCGAAGCGGACTGATCAGCGTCAGAAACGGATCCGACTCTCGGTCGGTCACGTGGTCATCGAATCGAAGCCGCGCCGAACGCGGGTCGGTCCAGGGAGTCCGTCGACTTTGTAACAGGAATATATAACAGAAATATTATTATACAGTAGTAGTAATAGAAATGGTATGTTTCGTCCGTTGAAAACGGATCCGGTGTCGACCGCACCATGTCGTTGGACCTCGCATTCGTGAGAGTCGCCCGCGACCACAGCCGGGTCGGTGAGCCGTACCTCGGACTGAGCGTCCACGAGCCGACCTCGTGTCCGCCGTCCCCGGTACCGACCACATCCGTGGTGTGGGCGGGACCGGAAGACGGTGGTCGTCGGCAGGGCAGTCCTGTCGGGTCGACACCCGCGTCACGCCCGGCGGCAGGCCAGCGGACGACAGGTCGGCCGATCTGAGGACCGACCCGGCAGGCGGCGCTCGTCTTCAGGGTCCGGGGCCGTAGCGGGCGCGACCGCCGCCTTCTGGTCTCGTCCGGAGCCGGTTTCGGGACACGCCCGGACAGATACTATTTCTGGTAGTATTCGAAAAATATTATACGTATTACAATTATATATAGGGCAGCAGGGTCGTTCGTGGTGCGGGGACGCGGGGTCGGTCCCGGTCCAGCGACCTCGGATTTGCAACGGCCGTATAGACGTGCGGGGGGCCCGGCCGGGGACGGCCGGCGGGGGTCGCTACCGGTCCTCGCCGGCGGGTCGGGTCGTAGACGGTGATTTCAGGTCGGCCGCGTCTTCGCTCCCGGGCGCTCCGAGTTTCTCGGCTTCCTCGACGCGGATACAGCGGACCCGGTTGCCCTCGTGTTCCTCGAACTCGGGGAATTCCTCCGAGCAGGCGTCGACCGCGACGGGGCACCGCGGGTGGAACCGGCAGCCCTCAGGCGGGTCGTCGGGTTCGGGGACCGACCCGGGGAGCGTGATGTCGGCCTCGGAATCGTAGTGCGGGTCGGGCACCGGCACCGCCGAGATAAGCGCCTGCGTGTAGGGGTGTTTCGGGTGGTCGAACAGGTCCGTCACCGACGCCGACTCGATGACGTTCCCGAGGTACATGACCGAAACGTCCGTGGCGAAGTGTCTCACGACGGAGAGGTCGTGTGTCACCATCACGTAGGTCAGGTCGTACTCGGTTTTGATCTCTCGCAGCAGTTTGAGGATCTGCGACTGGACGCTCACGTCCAGCGCGCTGGTCGGTTCGTCGAGCAGGATCAGCGAGGGGTTCAGGCTTATCGCGCGGGCGATGGCGACCCGCTGTTGCTGTCCCCCGGAGAGTTCGTGGGGGTACCGTCCGTAGTACTCGGGCCCGAGTCCGACGTCGTCGAGGAGGCTCACGACGCGTGCGTCGACCTGGCGGTTCGTCGCGTCGGTGTGGAGGTGGAGCGGTTCGCTGATTATCTGGCCGACGGTGTCCCGGGGGTCCAGCGACGATTCGGGGTTCTGGAAGACGATCTGGACCTCGCTTTTGAGGGCCCGCTGTTCCCGTGCGGTCAGTGAGTCGAGGTCGGTCCCCTCGTACTTGACCGTCCCGGCGGTGGGTTCTTCCAGTCCGAGCAGTGTTTCGAGCAGTGTGCTCTTGCCACAGCCGGACTCGCCGACGATGGCGTGGATGTCGCCCCGGTGGACGTCCAAGTCGACCCCGTCGACGGCTTTGACCGTTCCGGTCTGCCGGCGCAGTATCCCTTCCTTGATGGGATAGTGCTTCTTGAGGTCCCGGACTGCCAGTATCGGCGGCCCGGACTCGGCCCCGGCTTTGGTGTTACTCTCGGTCATTGGTCTGGGTATCGTGGACGAGGCAGGCGGCCTCGTGGTGGTCGCCGTCGACGCTCTCCGGGCGGGTCGTCTCACACCGTGCCTCCGCGTCGGGACAGCGGGGGTGGAACGTACAGCCGTCGGGGGGGTCGGCCATGTTCGGGACGGTCCCCTCTATCACGCGTAGCTCCTCTTGGGCCCGCTGGACGTTCGGGATCGTCCGCAGCAGTTCCCGCGTATAGGGGTGTGTCGGTCTGTCGAAGATGTCGTAGACGGTACCGTACTCGACGATCTCTCCGGCGTATATGACCGCGATCCTGTCACAGAACTCGGCGACGACGCCGAGATTGTGCGTGATCCACAGCACCGAGAGGTCCTCCCGTTCGACGACGTCTTTGAAGATCTCAAGTACCTTCTTCTGGACGGTGACGTCCAGCGCGGTCGTCGGTTCGTCGGCGATGACGAGGTCGGGGTTGAACCCCAGCGTCATCGCGATAGAGACGCGCTGTTTCATCCCGCCCGACAGTTCGTGGGGGTAGCTGCTCAGGACCCGTTCGGGGTTGGGCATGTCCACCAGTTCGAGGTATTCGACCGCGATCTCCTCGGCCCGCTGGTCGCCGATGTTCCTGTTGTGGCCGATCGCCTCGACCATCTGGTTCCGGATCGAGTACACCGGGTCAAGCGACATCGACGGGTCCTGGAAGATCATGGTGATGTCCCGCCCGCGCACCCGCTGCATCTCCCTGCTGGACAGCCCCACCAGGTCCCGGCCGTCGAAGCTGATCGTGCCGCCGGCGATCTCGCCCGGCGAGTCTATCAACTGGAGTATCGAGCGGGCCGTGACGGACTTCCCGCTCCCGGACTCGCCGACCAGCCCCACCCGTTCGCCCTCGTCGATGGTGAGGTTGATCCCCCGCAGCGCCTCGACGGTCCCCGAGTTCGTCTCGAACGTGGTTTTCAGGTCGCTGATCTCGACCAGTTTCTCGCTCATCGCTTGTCCTCCAGTTTGGGGTCGATGGTGTCCCGGAGTCCCTCTCCGAGGAAGTTAAACGACATGATCACGACCACGATAGCCAGGCCGGGGAACACGGACATCCACCAGGCCGAGGTGATGTACTGCTGTCCGGACGACAGCATGATCCCCCAGGAGGGGGTCGGGGGCTGGACGCCCAGTCCGAGGTAGGACAGCGACGCGGCGACCGCGATCGCGTTGCCCATCTGGAGTGTCACCACGACGAACGCCGGCACGATCGCGTTCGGGATGAGGTGACGGGAGATGATCTTCCGGTCGCTGAGACCGATCGCCTCGGCCGCCTTGATGAAGTCCAGTTCCCGCAGGGAGAGCACCTCCCCGCGGACGAGTCTGGCGAACACGCCCCAGAACACCAGGGCGATCGCGATGAGTACCGTCGTGAGGTTCGGTTCCAGGATCGAGGCCAGTGCCAGTCCCATGATGATCGCGGGGAACGCCCAGGTCGTGTCGATGGCCGTCCGGACGACGGCGTCGACGTTCTCGCCGTAGTAGCCGCCCAGCGCGCCGACGACGGTCCCGAACAGGAACGCGATACCCATCGAGGTGACCGCGATCTGCAGGGCGATCCGGCTCCCGAAGATGACCCGCGAGAAGACGTCCCGTCCCAGACTGTCCGTCCCGAACGGGTGTGCCGCCGACGGCGGCGCTCGCACGGCTCCGGGGTCGATCTCGCTGGGGCTGTACGGGGCCAACAGCGGAGCCAGGACGGCGACGACCACCACGGCGAGCAGGAGGACGGCACCGACGACCGACAGACTGTGCGTAGAGAGGTCGACCAGGAAGTACTTCACGCGCTGGAGTCGCGACCCCGCGCTGCCTATCTCGTCTACCTCTTCGCCCCACTCTTCTTCGAGCGCCTCCCAGTCGATCTCGGTCGTCGTGCTTTCCATTGTTACTCGTACCTGATCCGCGGGTCGACGAGGCCGTACAGGATGTCGGCGAGGAAGTTACCCAGCATGATCGTCGTGACCAGAATCATCAGTATCGCGCGGACGACCGGGTAGTCCCGCTTGAAGATGCTGTCGACGAGCAGGTGTCCGACCCCCGGCCGATTGAAGACGATCTCGATGACGAGCCCCGACGCGAGGATGTACCCGACTCGCAACCCGAACAGCGTGATGATCGGGATGAGCGCGTTCCGTACCGCGTGTTTGAAAACGATGCTCCGCTCGGGCAGTCCGTGGGCGCGCGAGGCCGTGATGAACTTCTCGTTCAGCGTCTCGATCATCGACGAGCGCATCACCCTGGTCTCGATGGCGCTCCCCCGCAGCCCGAGCGCCAGCGCGGGGAGGACGAGCAGTCCGATCGTCCCGAAGCCGACGGCCGAGACCCACTGTAACTCGATGGCGAACACCAGGATCAGGATGATCGCGAACCAGAAACTGGGAAAGGAGACGGCCAGCAGGACGAACCCCATCGACAGGTAGTCCCAGGCCGTGTGCTGTTTGAGCGCCCCGAGGATGCCGAACGGGACCGCGATGCCGTACGAGATCACCAGCGCCAGCGCGGAGAACCGCAGGCTGAGAGGGACCCGGAGCATGATCATGTCCAGGACCGGCCGCCGCGTCGCGGTCGAGATACCGAAATCGCCCTGGAGCATGTTGACAAGCCACGCGAAGTACTGCATGTACACCGGCTGGTCCAGTCGCCATTGCGCCCGGAGTTCGGCCAGTTGCGCCTCGCTCGCCCTGGCGGGCGCCAGCGTCGAGATCGGGTCCCCGGGCGTGAGCTGGACGATCCCGAAGACGATCACCGACGACAGGAGCAGTTTCGGGACCAGCCCCAGCGTCCGGCGAGCGATGTAGGAGTGGAAACTCATCGATAGGTGGGGCCCCTACCACTCCTGGCTCTCGACGGGCCACATCGACGCGCCCTTGTAGTGGGGTTGCCAGTTCTCGATGTGGGCGCCCCACACGTCGGCGCTCTTGGGGTAGACAGTGTAGACCATCGGGACGACGTTCTCCAGCAGGTACTTGTGTGCCTCCTTGTAGCGGGTGGTCCGCTCTTCGAGAGTCGTCGCCTCCTGTGCCTTGTTGGTCAGTTCGGTCGCTTTCGGGAACTGCTTCCAGGCGTTGGAGTTGAAGTAGTAGGCGTCCTCGGCCGATTCGCTCGTCGTCCACCACAGCTGGTCGGCGTTGCCCCAGTCATAAAAGGAGGACATGCCAGCGGCGAACTCGCTGTTGCCGACGTCCTCCTTGAACGTCGCCAGGTCCGTCGTGCTCACCTGCATGTCCACGCCGATCTTCGTCAGTTGCTGTTTGATCAGGGTGGCCTTGCGCCGCGATATCTCGTCGTTTTGCACGGTGAGGGTGAAACTCGCCTCGCGGCCGTTCTTCGTGCTGACCCCGCCCGAGTTGACCGTCCAGCCGTCGTCTTCCATCACCTGCGTGGCCTGGTCCAGGTCGAACGTGTAGTTGTACTCCTCGGGGATGTCGTGTGCGTCGGTGGTCGGGACGAGGTAGTTCGGCGCGGGGTCACCGACGCCGTTGAACACGACGTCGACGATCTGCTGGCGGTTGACGGCGTAGGAGATCCCCTTGCGGAGCGCCAGGTCCTCGGCGAGTACGGGCGCAGTGCTGGTCTCGGGGTCCAGGTTGAGCATGACGAACATCTGCTCGGTGCTCGCCGGGGGGGTCTCCGTTTCGTACTCGTCGCTGTCCTGGTAGTCGGGGAACTTGGAGTAGGGGACGCCCCCGATGATGCCGTCGACGTCGCCCGCCTCGAAGGCGGACGTCCGCGTCGCCGTCTCGGGGAACGACTTGTAGACGACCCGTTTCGGCCGGACCTCGACGTCGGTGTCGTACAGTTCCTCCTCCCACGGGGCGGGCCAGTTCCACTCCTCGAACCGTTCGAGGACGGCCTCGTTCTCGCTGTGTTCGACCTCCTTGAACGGGCCGGCGCTCACCACTTTCCCGCTCTGTCCGTACTCGTCGCCGAACTCCTCGACCGCCTCGCGGCTGTGGATCTGGCCCCACTCCGAGGCCAGGTCCCACACGATGTAGGGGTCGGGCGAACTGAACATCACCCGGGCGCGGTAGGTGTCCTCGACGACGACGTCCTCGACCGGTTCGACGATGTAGGACGTCCCCGCGCCGTTGGCCAGGAAGTCCGTGAGGTGCCACTTGACGTGTTCGGCGTTGAACTCCGAGCCGTCGTGAAAGACCACGTCATCGCGCAGGTCCATCACGAGTTCGTTGCCGTCGTTCTCGAACGACCAGTCGGTCGCCAGGTGTGGCCTGATCGCACCCTGCCGGTCGAACGACGTGAGGGTACTGATGATCCGGTAGTTGTGCGCACCGGCGTCGGCGGCTTTCCGCGTGTCGAAGACCGGCGGGATCGGTTCCGGCAGGCCGATACGGACCGTCCCGCCACCCCCGGACGACATCCCGTCCGTGTCCGTGCCCTCGCTCTCTCCGTCGCCGCCGTCGCCGTCGCCACCGTCGCCGTCGCCGTCGCCGTCCTGGTCCGCCGGCTCGGCGGTGTCGAGGGCCGTCTGCGGGCCGTCTCCCTCGGTACAGCCCGCCAGTCCGATTGCACCCACTAGTGCGCCTTTCTTTAGTATGGCTCGTCTTCGCATGACATGCCGAATGCTCAGTCGAGCTTTAAAAAATTTTCCTCCGCGACGGTTTTACCTGAATTGAGGCGCTAAGGCCCCTTCCTCAACGAACGAGCGGAGCGAGTGAGTAGGGAGGGGATACAGCGCCGCACGAGTATCGAACACGTCCG
>PXRP01000006.1 GCA_003021655.1 Halobacteriales archaeon QS_4_69_31 | reverse complement strand
CCCACACTCCTCTTTGAGTTACCCCCCGAGTGGTGACGCTGTCGTGAGTTCAGTGACAGTCGACACTGCCCCGACTGACGCGTCGGGAGAGCCCCCCCCCTCGACCCCCCTGCGGGTTCATTGTGGTAACCATTCAATGAGAGACGATGCCAGACCGTCCGAACGTTCTGCTGGTGATGTCCGACCAGCACAGTGCCAGGTACTCGGCGCGGCCGACCTCGGGGACGGGGCCTGCGAACGACTCCCGTGGAGTACGCGAGGGGCTGTCGACCGGCGAGTGTCCGCCGGTTCAGTCGTCGGCTCCGGAGGGCTGGCCGATGACGGGGCGGCTGACCTCGCGGTCGGTCTGTTCGCCCTCGATGTCGTAGGGGTACTCCCCGGTGACACAGCCCAGACAGAGGTCGGCCCTGGCTTTCCCGAGGGCCTCGGCGATGGCGTCGATTGAGAGATACGACAGCGAGTCGGCCTCGATCTCGGCGGCGATCTCCTCGACGGACCTGTCGGCGGCGATGAGCTCCTCGCGGCTGGCCATGTCGATCCCCATGTAGCAGGGGGCGACGATCTGAGGTGCGCCGATGCGGACGTGGACCTCCTCGGCGCCCGCGTCGTGAAGGAGCTTGACGAGCTGGTTCGATGTCGTCCCGCGGACGATCGAGTCGTCGATGATCGTCACGGACTTGCCCTCGACGGTACTCCGGATGGGGTTGAGCTTCAGGCGGACGGCCTGTTCGCGCTCGTCCTGGGTGGGCATGATGAACGTCCGTCCGACGTAGCGGTTTTTCATCAGCCCCTCGGCAAACTCGACGCTCTCGGGGGCCGCCTCCGCGTAGCCCGAGGCGAACGACCGGCCCGAGTCCGGGACGGGCATCACGACATCGGTTTCGATGCCCGATTCGGCCCACAGCGCCCGGCCGAGTTCCCGCCGGACCTCGTAGACCAGTTCGCCGTCGATGACCGAGTCCGGCCGCGCGAAGTAGACGTGTTCGAAAAAGCAGTGGGCCGTGTTCCCGCTCTCGACGAGCTGGTAGGTCTCGTAGCCGGTCCCGTCGGGGTCGAGGACGACCAGTTCGCCCGGGCGGACGTCCCGGACGAGGTCACCACCCAGCGTGTCGATGGCCGCGCTCTCGGAGGCGACCACGTAGCCGTCGCCGAGTTCGCCGATACACAGCGGGCGGTTGCCCTGCGGGTCACGCACCGCCAGGACCGTCTCGTCGTGCATGATCGTCAGCGAGTACGACCCGTGGATGCGGTTCATCGTCCGCTTGACCGCCCGGACGAGGTCGGCCTCGAGGAGGTTGCGCGCGAGTTCGTGGGCGATGACCTCGGTGTCGCCGTCGGAGGTGAAGGCGTGGCCCATCGCCGCGAGTTCGTCGCGGATCTCCTCGGTGTTGACGAGGTTGCCGTTGTGCGAGAGGCCAAGCGACCCGCTCTTGAACGAGACGGAGAACGGCTGGGCACAGCAGGTGTCGACGCTGCCCGCGGTGGGGTAGCGGACGTGGCCGATCCCGTTCGACCCCGCGAGCGGTTCCAGGTCGCCTTCCTCGAAGGCGTCGCCGACCAGCCCCATCTCGACGTGGCTGTGTTGCTGGAAGCCGTCGTGAGTGACGATCCCGGCCGACTCCTGGCCGCGGTGCTGGAGGGCGTACAGAGAGTAATAGAGGGGGCGGGCGACGTCGCGGTCCGTCAGCGAGATGCCGACAACGCCGCACTTTTCGTCCATACCTTATTCGCCTGCTTTTGACTGCCAGGCGTAGTCACGACGCTTCGCCGACTTGCCGAATCCACAGGACGAACAGACCTTCTTGCTCTCGTGATACGATCTTTCGCCACACCGACGACATTTCACGTGTGTCGTGGTGTTTTTCTTCCCTTGGCTCGGTGTGCCTGCACCAGTCATGGGCTTATCGACACGACGTTATCGCCGCGTATAATCGTTGTGTCTTGCCCGTCCTCGAGCACGAGGTTCATGTGCTGGTCGTAGCCCGTGAGTTCACCGAACGCCTCCTCACCGCCCTTGAGACGCACCGTGACCTCCTCTCCCAGCGACGCCTCCAGCACATCGAGCGGTCGTCCACTCATACCCGAACTGGCTTGCCTCGTGTGCATAAACGTACCGACTCCAGCACTGGCCGGCCCGCCCCGACCGCCAGGCTCCCCAGTGTCCCACCCGGACGGCGCTCCGGAGCGCAGTCCGGACAGGGTCCCGATTTGCCCATCCGGACTGCGCTCCAGGGCCTATCCAGACGGCGCTCGGACGGACTCGTTTCCGAGGCTCCGGTCAGGGTTCTCGGGAGCGTGACCGTTCGAACGGACGGCAGGTATATGAGGGCACGAACGGCTAGATGGAGTGTCCATGGACGCGCGCATGGATCCAGCGGTTTCACGGTCACGACCATCACCATCACACAGTCCCACGCTGGGGCGGATCACCAATGTACGATTCAGCCAAGTATCTCATTCACGCGGACATCGAGGCCAACGGGGTGGTCGAGCGGAGTGACGTCGTCGGGGCGGTCTTCGGGCAGACCGAGGGGCTACTCGGCGACGAGCTCGACCTCCGGGACCTCCAGGAGTCACAGAAGCTCGGCCGCATCGACGTCGAGATAGACTCCGAGGGGGGACACACCTTCGGCGAGATCACCATCGCCAGCGGGCTCGATAGAGTCGAGACCGCGATCCTCGCGGCGGCACTCGAGAGTATCGAACGTGTCGGCCCCTGCCGGGCCGACGTCGAGGTAACCGAACTCGAGGACATCCGCTCGGCCAAGCGCCGGGAGATCGTCGAGCGCGCGACGCAGTTGCTCGCCGAGTTCGACGAGACCGCACTGACCAGCCAGGATATCGTCGAGGAGGTCAGGGAGGCGATCCGCGTCGAGGACATCACCGAGTTCCACGGCCTCCCGGCCGGGCCCCGCGTCGGCGACAGCGACGCCATCATCGTCGTCGAGGGACGGGCCGACGTGCTGACGCTCCTGCAGTACGGCGTCAAGAACGCCATCGCCGTCGAGGGGACGGACGTCCCCGACGCGGTGGCGACGCTCACCAACGACCGGACGGTGACGGCGTTTCTCGACGGGGACCGCGGCGGCGACCTCATCCTGAAGGAACTCACGCAGGTCGGCGACATCGACTACGTCGCGCTGGCGCCGCCGGGCCGCTCTGTCGAGGACCTCTCGCGCGGCGAAGTCACGGCCGCGCTCCGCGAGAAGGTCCCGTTCGAGGCCGTCGACGACGCCGACGCGGAGGCGCTCGCCGCCACCGACGGGAGCACCCGCCCGGCCCCCTCGACCGGGAGCGGCGCCGACCCCGACGGGGACCCGGGCGGAGACGAAAGCGAAAGTGGAAGCGGAGACGAAAGCGGGGACGGGAACGGGAACGGCACCCCCGACCCGACGGGGAACGCCCTGCCCGACGGCACGCGCCCGACGACGGACTCGCCGGCGACGACACAGTCACCCTCGACCAGCCAGAACACGGTCGGGGCGGGCGGCGCGGACGCCGAGGGAAAGCGAGCGGGCGCCGAGTCGACGAGCGCGCCCGACGAGGCCGGAACCGCCGGCGAGACGGCCGACGACTCCGCCGGGGGCGACAGCCCGGCCGGGGGCGCGTCCGCCGAGGGCGTGACAGAGGACGGCCGCGACGGCGAACCGTCCGAGGGAAATCCCTCAGACGGCGGGGCGGCCGACCCTCCCGGCGCCGGGAGTGCGGGCGAGTCAGACGCCACCACCGAGGAGAGCGAACCGGCGACGCTCGCGGGCCACGCCGCGGCGGTGGTCCACGAGGGGTCGGGACTCGTCCGCGGGCTCGACCAGTCGTTCGAGACGGTCGCGGAGGGACCGGCCGACGAGGCCTTCGAGTGGCTCGACGGGCTGGCCGAGACGCCGGCGGCGGTCGTTCTCGACGGGGAACTCTCCCAGCGGCTCCTCGACGTGGCCGCCCAGCGCGGCGTCGAGCAGGTCGTCCCCGCGAGCGAGGGCGAGTACGTCAAACAGCCGACCGCCGTCCGGGTCCGGACGGCCGACCAGTTCTAGAGGGGCCGCTCCAGGGCGAGTCCGTCGCCGGCGTCGTAGTGGTCGGGGAGGCGCTCGACGACCGCGAACCCCCGGTCGGCGTAGAACGAGCGGGCGCGCTCGTCGGTCTCGCGGACGGTCACCCGGAGGCAGTCGACGCCGTCGGTCCGCAGGCGCCCGACGAGCGCGTCGAGCAGCGCGGACCCCTGGCCCCGGCCGCGGTGGCCCGCGGCCACCGCCAGTTCCGCCAGGTAGGCCCCCACGCCGTCGACGACGGCCAGGGCGTACCCCGTCGGGTCGGGGTCCGCGTACACGAGACAGACCGGCGGTCCCTCGATACCCGTTTCCAGCAGTTCGGACCAGGGTTCGGCCAGGACGACCGTCTGGATGGCACGGAGCCGCGGGCGGTCCTCGGGCCGGGCCGGTCTCACGTGGCCGTCGGTCATGGCTGTAGGGAAACGACGCCGGTCATGACTGTTGGGACGACGCCGGTGCCGACCGCGACGAGGCCGGCGGTGAGCGCGCCGCTGACCGTCGCGGCGAAGTTGACGCCCTCGTTTCCCAGCAGTGCGCCCTCCAGGGTCGCGCCCAGCAGGCTGTCGACGGTCATGCCGACGACGCCGGCGGCGACGACGATGCCGGCACCGACCGTCGACACCGCGGGGAAGGTCCAGGCGGCGACCCCCGCGATGAGTACAGTGCCCGCCAGGCCCGCGAGTTCGCCCTGCCAGGTGACGGCGCCGTCGATCCCGGGTTCGACGGGTTCGAGGGTCGTGATCAGCCGCGGGCCGTCGAAGACGCCGCCGACCTCGCTGGAGAGCGTGTCGCCCATCGCGGCGGCGATGGCGCCGGCGAACGCGAACAGAAACAGCGTCCGGGACATGCCGGTGACCGGGCTGGCGGCGGCCCCGAGGACGGCCACGAGGCCGGCCAGCGAGTTCGCGAGGACGTTGCCGCTGCCGCGTGCGCCCTCGTTTTCCTCGGCGATGCCGCGGTCCCGTTTTGTCTCGTAGCGGAACTTCGTCGAGAGCCCGCCCACGGCGAAGAAGGTAATGAGCACGACGAACCAGCCGTCGCCGCCGAGGACGATCGTCAGCAGGCCCAGCAGGACGCCGGTGAGCATCCCGGGCAGCGAGGCCGTCTCCAGCGCGTACGAGAGCCAGCCGAGCGCGACCGTCACGGCGAGCGCGACCGCGATCCGCGTCGTCGAGAGCGACAGCGGCAGGTCGAAAAACAGCCACAGCAGGAGGCCGACCGACACCATCACCAGGGGGTCGTCGCGTTCGAACAGGACGACGCGCAGCAGCGCCCCGAGCAAGGCCCCGCTGGCCGCCAGGAAGGCCACGAGCGGCCACGAGAGTGGCGTGCCGGCCGAGAACGCGCCGGCGACGGCCGCGGCGGCGTACTGTCCGGTCACGCCGGCGAAAAAGCCCGCGACCACGAACCCCGCGGTCGCGAGTATCGGTTCGTTGCTCACCGAGCGGACGAGGTGGCCCCCGAGATTCCCCCACGAGAGCAGGAGGACCGTCCCGACGTAGACCGGGAGGGGCATCCCGAACCGGACGGTCAGGAGCGCGAGCGCGGCGGCGGCGAGCGCGAAGCCAGCCAGCCCGTAGAGGCGGCCGTCGCGGCGGTCGCCGGGGCGGGCGAACAGGTCGAACAGCGCCCCCCCGTCGACGACGTACAGCGCCAGGGCGGCGACGACGATGAACGGGCCGGGGGCGGCGACGGTCGCGACCGCCCGGTCGGTGACGGCCGCTGTCGCCGGCACCGACAGCGAGAGCGTCCCGACCAGAGCGAACCCACCCGCCCGCCGCACAGTCGAGGTCACGCTAGCGAGCGTATCCCCGAGAGCTACTTACCGTTTCCGAAGGTGGCCGTCGGCGCCACCAGTCGTGACATTTAGGCCCCCCGCGGGAAAGCACCGATCGTGGGACTGTACGACCGGTATCTCGCCGCGCGACTCCGCCTCAGCGACGCCGACCTCCCGGAGACGGTCGCGCTCGTTATCACCGAGCGGGACCTCCTCGAACAAGGTGCCTACCGGACGCTGGAGGACTGCTTCGGGTGGGCCGTCGAGTTCGGCGCCCGGCGGGTCGTCGTCTACGTGAGCGTCCTCGACGAGGGGGTCGTCGACACGCTCAGGCACGAACTCGAGGCCGTCCAGGCGCCCCGCGGGATCGCCGTCCGCGGCCCCGACGACGACGAGCGCGCGGACGCACCGATCGTCGTCAGCATCGGCCTCGGCGGCAAATACGAGTTCGCGACCGCCGTCCGCAAGCTCGCCCGCGAGGTCGAGGCCGGCGATGTCGACCCCGCCGACATCGACGAGGCCGACATCGAACGGGAACTGGTTTTCCCCGTCGACCCCGACCTGGTCATCAAGACCGGCGGCGAACGCCTCTCGGATTTCATGATCTGGCAGTCGGTCTACTCGGAACTGTACTTCACTGACGTCAACTGGCGGGACTTCCGCCGGCGCGACTACCTCCGGGCGCTCCGTGACTTCCAGACCCGCCAGCGCCGGTTCGGCCGGTGAGTACGACACTCCCGGGTCCGCGAGGCAACCGGCGTCAGCACAGGGGCCCTCTAGACGCCGCCCCAGAGGCTCCCTCGTTTCGACGTGGCTCGCCCACCAGCGGAGTACTCGACGGCCCCTCCCGCCGGTCTCACTCGGCGTCGGGGAGCGAACTCCCGTAGACCCGCTCGACGAGCAGGAGTGCGACGAGTCCCAGGATGATAGCGGTGTAAGAGGCGGCGGCCAGTAGCGCGTCCTCCGCGGTCGCGTACTCGCCGGTCCGGAAGATGATCACTTTCCGGACCATCGCGATGACGCCGGTGTAGATGACCAGGCGGACGATCCGGCGGGTGTCGCTCTCCTCGGTGTAGGCGATGACGGTCTGGTAGACCTCGACAATGATCAGAAGCAACAGGCCGGTGTCGATGAAGCCGATGACGACCAGCGGGTCGGTGATCCCGCCGCTTTGGATCGCGCCGACGATCTGCAGGCCGAGGTCCGCGACGCCGATGGCGAAAAGCAGCGCGAACACGGCCGCGGCGATGAGTTCGACGGCGCGGATGAACCGCCCCACCAGGTTCGAGAAGCGGTCGCCGACGGCGCTGACCCCCCGGTCGAGGTCCGCGAACTCGGTCTCGTCCGGCGGCGGTCCGTCCCCACTCATGGCCAGCGATAGTACCGGACGTTGGGACGAACGGCAGGTAAAAACACACCCAAACGAGAGCGCTCCCGTCGGGATCGGCCCCTCGGAGTCCGCGGGCCGTCGCCCGACGCCGTCGGTATCAGTTAGTTTATCCGTCGTGGTCACGTACCGGGACTGTGAGCGAAGAGACAGGGCGTCGGAACCTCCGGATGCCCAACGACGACCAGGTGTTCGCCGTCGTGACACAGCACAACGGCGGCAACCACGTCAGCCTGCAGTGCGAGGACGGCAAAGAGCGCATGGGCCGGATCCCCGGCCGCATGAAGTACCGGACCTGGATCGAGGAGGGCGACGTCGTCCTCGCCGAACCGTGGGACTGGCAGGACGAGAAAGCTAACATCGAATGGCGCTACTCCAACCAGGACGCGAACCAGCTGCGCGAAGAAGGCCACATCGACTGATTCTCGGGTCGCTCCCTGTACGCCGGTCCTCGGCGCGTCGCCACCGTCCTGGCGCGGCGTAGCTACAGCCACGCGCTACCAGGACGTTCGAGTTATCAGTTCCCGGAGAGGAACTCCCGGGCCTCGACGTAGCTGCGGGGGCCGGTGTTCGTTTGCGCCCGTTCGTCGGCCGCACGCACCAGTTCGTCGACGTCGGGGACCGTCGCGCCCTCGGGAGCGTCGGCCAGCCACGTGCGCAGTTCCGACTCCGTGACGTCCGCCAGCAGGAAACCGTCCGCGCGCGTCGACCAGAGGCTGTATCGGTCCTCGCCCTCGCGGATCACCTTCAGCATCGGCGGTGCTTGGGAGCGGTCGGGCTTAGTCCGTACGGTCGGGGTCACTCCGTTTCGCGGCTGTAGTTGTCAAGCAGCGCGGCCGGCGCGCCGACCCGTTCTTCGAGGGAGTTGCGCGTCACGACCACGAGGACGACCACGGTGGCGAGGTAGGGGTACATCGCCATCACCTGGGGGTTGGTCGCGAAGCCGACCGCGGCGTCGAGCGGCCCGGCGAAGGGGACGCCGGTCACAGACAGGTCCAGTCCCTGCGACCGGAGGATGAACGCCTCGATGCCGCCGAAGAGGGACGCGCCCACGAGGACGCGCCAGGGGCGCCACTGCGCGAAGATGACCAGCGCGATGGCGATCCACCCGCGGCCGGCGGTCATCCCGGTGATCCACAGTTTCGAGAAGGCGAGCGAGAGGTGCGCGCCGGCCGCGCCCGCGGACGCGCCGCCGACGATGACACAGAGGTACCGGACGGCGAAGACGGGGACGCCCATCGTGTCCGCGGCCTCGGGGTCGTCGCCGACGGCCGTGATCTCGAGGCCGATGTTCGTCCGGAAGAGGACGTAACTCGCCGCGGGGACCAGCGCCAGCGCGAGGTAGTCCGTGAGCGTGTTCTGGAACAGCGCCGGGCCGACCACCGGCAGGTCGACCAGCGCCGGGCCGACCACCGGGACGACGACTGCGTCGAAGCCGTCGATGGTCTCGCTGACCCACGACTGTCCGAAGTAGGTGGTCAGCCCGCCGCCCAGCAGCGTCAGCATCACCCCGCTTATTACCTGGTCGGCCTTGAAACTGATACAGAGGACGGCGTGGACCGTCGCCATGGCGGCGCCGGCGGCGGTGCCGACGGCGAAGCCCAGCCAGGGACTGCCCGTCGTGGCGGTGGTCGCGAACCCACAGAGCGCGCCGACGAGCATCATCCCCTCGACGCCGAGGTTGAGGACGCCGCCGCGCTCGCTGACGATCTCGCCGAGACTCGCCAGCAACAGCGGCGTCGCCGCCCGCACCGTCGCGTCGAGCAGGCCCGCGAGGAAGCCGGCCATCTCAGCTCCCCTCCCCCGCGGGGACCGGCGCCGTCTCGCGGGTGCGTTCGACCCCGATACGGTAGCGCTTGAAGAACTCCGCGGTGATCAAAAAGAGGATCACGAGCGCCTGGATCACCTCGACGAGCGCGGCGGGCACGCCGAACTCCAGTTCCATGCTCGACCCGCCGACGACGAGGACGGCGAAAAACAGGCTCGCGAGCCCGACCCGGAGCGCGCCCCGCCGCCCCAGTAACGCGATCGGGATCGCGGTGAAGCCGTAGCCGGGCGAGAAGTTCGGCCGGAGTTTCTCCTGGAGTCCGGCGATCTCGATGGCGCCGGCCAGCCCCGCCAGCGCGCCGCCCGCCACGAGCACGAACACGTAGACCCACTCGACGTCGACGCCGGCGGTGTCGGCGGCGTCGGCGTTCGAGCCGGTGACGACCACCTCGTAGCCCGTCGTGGTCCGTGTGATGAGCAGGCGGACCGCCACGGTCGCGACCAGCGCCACGAGCACGCCCGCGTGGACGGTGCCCAGTTCCGGCAACAGCGCCGCGGCCGGGAGTTCCGCGCTCACCGGGAAGTTCCCCTCGCCGCCCCGCATCGGCCCGCGGACCAGATAGCCCGCCAGTTCGACGCCGACGAACGTGAGCATCAGCGTGACGATGATCTCGTTGACGCCGCGCCTGGCCCGCAGGAGGCCGGGCACGAGCCCCCAGAGGCCGCCCGCGACTCCGCCCCCGAACAACACCAGCGGGACCAGGACGACGCCCGGCGCGTCGACGTTGAGCCCGACCCACGTCCCGGCGATGGCACCGAGATAGAGCTGGCCCTCCGCGCCGATGTTCCACAGCCCCGCCCGGAGCGGCAGGTAGACCGCCAGCCCGGTCAGCGCGAGCGGGACGGCCCGCAACAGTGTCTGGCTGACCCCGAACTCGCTGGTGAGCGTCCCGACGAACATCGTCCCGTAGGCCGCGACCGGGTCGACCCCAAGCGCGAGCAACGCGACCGCGCCCACCGCCAGCGCGCCCAGGACGGTCAACACTGGCGTCCCGTAGGCAAGCCAGCGGGGGACGTCCTCGCGTGCCGAGACGGTGAGTTCGTAGCCGCCTACCATCCCGGACACCCGCACGCCCGCTCGCGCCGGGGGTCGGCCCGGTCGGGGCTCCCGTCGGTCCCACGGGCTCCGGTCGGTCGGCTCATTCGCCACCTCCGTCGGGTCTGGCGGTCGCGCCCGGTCGGTCGGCGGCCGCGTCCCCGGGGGTCCGCTCGCCGCCCATCCACAGCCCGACGGTCTCGGGGTCGGCCTCCTCGGGGGTCGTCTCGGCGACGAACCGGCCCTCGGAGATGACGGCGATCCGGTCGCTCATGGCGAACACCTCGTCGAGGTCCTCCGAGAGGAGGACGACGCCGGTCCCGCTCGCGCGCTGGTCGAGGATGGTCGACCGGAGGAACTCGACGGCGCCCACGTCGACGCCGCGGGTGGGCTGGTGGGCCACCAGCACGTCGGGGTCGCGGCTCAGCTCCCGCGCGAGGACGAGCTTCTGGAGGTTCCCGCCCGAGAGGTCGCCCGCCGGCGTCTCGCGGACGTCCCGGACGCCGCGGATGTCGAACTCCTCGACGAGGCGCTCGGCGCGGGCGGCCGCGGCCCCGTAGTCGATCCGGCCCCGGTCGCTGTCGGCCCGGTAGCTCTTGAGCATGAGGTTGTGCATGACGCTCAGGTCCGGGACGGTGGCCTCGGCGACGCGGTCCTCGGGGACGTAGGAGACGCCGGCCTCGAGGAACGCCCGCGGTCCCGCGCCGGTGCGGTCGCGCCCGCCGACGGTCACCGTCCCCGCGTCGGGGTCGCGCACGCCGACGAGACACGCCGCGAGGTGGGTCTGGCCGTTGCCGCTGACGCCGGCGATTCCGAGGACCTCGCCGCTCCGCACCGAGAGGTCGACCCCCGAGAGGACCCCCACCCCGCGCTGGTCCGTCGTTTCGAGGCCGTCGGCGGCGAGCACGGGGTCGCCCACCGCCGCGGGCGGCCGGTCGACGTCGAACAGCACGTCCCGGCCGACCATCATCCGCGCGAGGTCGTCACGCGAGACCGAGTCGACGGGGACCGTGTCGACGCGCTGGCCGTCCCGGAGGACGGTCACGCGGTCGGCGATGGCCCCGACCTCGTCGAGTTTGTGCGTGATGAAGATGACCGTGATACCGCTGTCGGCGAGGTCCCGGAGCGTCTCGAAGAGCCGTTCGGCCTCGGCCGGGGCCAGCACTGCCGTCGGCTCGTCGAGGACGAGCAACTCCACGTCGCGATAGAGGGTCTTGAGTATCTCGACGCGCTGGCGCCCGCCGACGTCCAGGTCCCAGACTGGCGCGTCCGGCGCGACGTCGACCCCGTACTCCGCCGCGAACTCGCGGATGCGCTCCGAGGGCGCCGACAGGTCAAGCGTCAGGGCGTTTGTCGTCCCGACGACGCCGCGCTCTATGGCACCGAGGACGGTCCCGACGCCCGGCAGCGACGCGGCCCGGTCGGCGGCCCGCCCGAGATCGGGGAGGCGCGCCCGGGCGGGGGATGCCAGGCGCGCCCCGACCCCGGCGCCCGGGAGCCCCCTGAGGGAGTCCGTCAGGTCGGCGGGCCAGGTGAACTCGCGTGCGGCGTGGGACCGGTCCCCGAGGACGACGTTCTCGGCGACGGTGAGCCGCGGGATCAGCATGAAGTGCTGGTGGACCATCCCGATGCCGCTGTCGATGGCGTCCTGAGGCGAGTCGAGATCCAGTCGCTCGCCGTCGAGGGTGATCGTCCCGGCGTCGGGTTCGTAGAGCCCGTAGAGGACCTTCATCAGCGTGGACTTGCCGGCGCCGTTCTCGCCCAGCAGCGCGTGGACCTCGCCGCGCCGGACTGTCAGGTCGACGTCGTCGTTGGCGACGACGCCCGGGAACGTCTTCCGGATGCCCGCGAGCCTGAGGTACGCGTCCGATTCGCCGGGTGGCAACTTAGCCGGCACAAACGGAAGACCGGTACTAGTCTCTTTTGACTCCCCCCGGATCCGAAGTCCCTCAAATCCCGAACTCGCAACCCCTCGAACCCCGAACTCGCAACCCCTCGAAGTCCGCCCCTGGGGCCCATCGGAGCCGGGACCTGCGGCCCCTCGAAGCCCGGACCTACACTCCCCTAAATAGCCTTGCAGACCTTGTATTCCACAGCCTGCCCGAACCGTCACGCATACAATGGGGGGGTCCGAGGGAGCGGATATACCACGTAAGCTACGCCCGCCCTGAAGGGCGGGGCTTTCACCCATGATGGGTTTCCACACCGACCTTGACGACGGCGGACGCGGATTGCACGCACAGCGTTCGG
>PXRP01000005.1 GCA_003021655.1 Halobacteriales archaeon QS_4_69_31 | reverse complement strand
TCGCCCCCGGACGGCCTAAACCCTGCGGTTGCGCCACCACGCTTACGCGATTCACGCCCGCCGTCAACGGCGCGATTCTCTCGCTGAATCAAGATAGGCTCCCCCGCCGAAGCTGTGGGCCCGCCGGTGACCACCCCGGCGGGGTCACCGGGCACCGCCACGCGCTGCACGCTTCTAGTCCTTACGGGGAGCGGCCGGCTCCCGGGCACTTGGTCCCGCGTGAGGCGACGGGCACTTGGTCCCGCGTGACTGCGACGTGGCGCTGGGTCCCGCGAGACGACGACACAGGTGTCGGATCTCGCGGGATAGCGACGGGACGCCGTGTCCCGCGAGACGGCGACGCAGGTGTCGAAAGCCGGTCTTTCGCGGGTGAAAGGCGACCCTATCGGCTACTCGAAAGAGGGCGGGCTACCCGGCGAAAAACGACAGGCGGACCCTGGCGTCGTCGGTGACGACCACGATGCGGACGAACCGGTGTGGTGTGACGGTCCACAGCGAGCCGTCCGCGCCGGTCACGCCGACGGTGTTTCCGTTGACGAGGACCGTCGAGTCGACCGGTTCGCCGGTGGCCGGGTCGGTCGTCGTCACCTCCATCGGGCCGGTGCCGTAGGTCCGGTCGACCGTGACCACGAGTTCGTCCGTCCGGTTGGTCACTGGCTCGGTCGGGAGGTCCTCGACCTGGAGCCGCTGGAGTTCGCGGAACGACGTCTCGGTCGTCCCGTCGAGGTAGGTGGTCAGGCGTCCCTGGCTGTGGTCGAGCCTCACCCTGTAGACGGAGGTGCCGCTGAACTTCTCCAGGCTCGGGACGGTGTCGGCGTAGGCCCAGGGGTACAGCGTCTTGACGCGGTCGATCGCGCCCGTGATCCCGGAGGAGTCGTCCTCGGTGACGAACCTGTCCGGGCCGGCGGGTTCGCGGTCGTCCGGCACGTAGGCGTCGCGATAGAAGCGGTCGTCACCGGCCGTCGAGAGGACGAGCGCGTTCTCGGAGGTGAGCGCGTAGACCGAAACCGGCGCCCGCTGGCCGGCGATGGCCTCGCCCGCCCGGCCCCGGACGGCCCCTCTGAGCGGGACGACCTCGGACTCGAGCGTCCGCATCCGGTCGTCGAGGTCGTTCGGGAGCGAGACGCCGGCGCTCTGTCGCAGGTGCGTGAACTGCGCGTCGATCTGTCGGGCGGCGACGTGGACGGTGACCAGCCGCCGGAGGAAGCGGCTCGTCGAGAGGGTCCCGGCGTTGTACGCCTGGATAGAGTCGCGCTGGTACTCCTTGAGGGTCGTGATCCGCTCGTCCAGACGGTCGACCTCGGCGCGGAGCCACGCCTCACGTGTCGACTCGTTGGACGTCCCGGCGTACGCGGCGTCGAAGGCGCGGCGGCTGTACTCGCCGCGCAGTCGCTGGACGTCCATCGCGACCGCACCCGCGACGTCGAGCGACCCCTCTCCGCGGTCGCCCCGCACGGTCTCCCCCTGCGAGATGTCGAGGTAGTTCGTCGAGTTCGGCACCTCCCTGATGACGACCACGTCTGTGACGCCCGACGACCCGCCGGAGCCGGCCGCCGCCGGGGCCGCGGTGCCGGGTGCCACAAGCGGCACGGCGAGAACCGCGAACGCGAGAGCGAGGAGGACAGGGCGGATGTAACGCATCTCTCCGTACTTCCACGTCCGGTTACAAAAAGCCAGCTACTCTCCTTGCTATCGGTCACGGAGATGGCGCCAGACCGTTCATACGAGGCTGAGACGTTTTAATGGAAAGGGTTTTCCCCGCGGCCGGGGATGTGGCGGATATGCCCTCGCGGTCGCTCGGTGCCCTCCTTGCGCTGGCTGTCTGTCTCGCGGTGGTTGCCCCGGTGACGGGGCTGACTGGCCAGGGCCCGCTGTCGACCGGCGGGTCCGACGCGGCCGTCGTGACGCCCGAGCCGACCGCCACCCCGGACAACGACCCTAGGCGTCCGTCCGAGGTCACGATGCGCGTCCAGCTCCGGCCGAACGGCGACGCCCGCTGGCGCGTGACCGCGACGTTCCCGATACGCAACGAGGAGGACGCAGAGGGGTTCGACGAACTCGCCGCGGATTTCGAGGACGATAGCTCGCCGCTCGGGCTCGATAGCTTCCGGCGGGCCGCCGAGGAGGCGAGCGCCGAGACCGGCCGCGAGATGGAACTCCGGAACGTCACCAGGAGCCACGAACGGACCGGCGCCCAGGGGCGGCTGACGGTCACGTTCACGTGGTCGAACTTCGCCCGGACCGAGGGGAGCCGTCTGGTCGTCGGCGACGCGTTCAACACGACCGACGGCACCTGGCTCCCGTGGTTGCTCGAAAACGAGACGCTGTTGATCGCGCCGCCCTCGGGCTACGGCATCGAGGACGCGCCCGAGGTCGGCTTCGTCGGCGGTGCCGCACGCTGGGTCGGCCCGCGGGTCTTCGTCGGCCGCGAACCCTGGATCGTCTACTCCAGTGCCGTGGCGACGCCGACCTCGACAGCGACGCCGACGGCGACGCCCACCACACCGGGGGGCGGACCGGGCACGGGGACGTCGCCGGCGACGGAGACGCCCGACGGGTTCTTCTCCTCGGTGTTCCCGGTCGCCCTGCTCGTGCTCGTCGCCGGGGCGAGCGCGGCCGTCCTCGCGGTCTACATGCGCCGGGAGGACGAGGGGACCGGCAGTACGGCCACCGAGTCCGGCGGCGACGGGGGGACGACACCGGGAACGTCGCCCACGACCGACGACGGGGCGGCGTCGGACGGCGCGTCCGCGACCGAAAGCGGTGTCAACGACGGGACCGACGACATCGACGAGGCACTGCTCAGCGACGAGGAGCGGGTCGAACGCCTGCTGGAGCGCAACGGCGGGCGCATGAAACAGGCCGACATCGTCAAGGAGACCGGCTGGTCCAACGCCAAGGTCTCGCAACTCCTCTCGGCGATGGCCGAGAGCGACCGCGTCGACAAACTCCGAATCGGCCGCGAGAACCTGATCTCATTCCCCGACGAGGATGTCACCGACCTCGGCTCCGACGACGAGGCGTGAGCGGTCTCCGTCCTGTGACGAGGACGTCACCGACTTCGGCTCCGACGACGGCGAGTATCCCGACGGTACCACGTCCACTGGCGACGGTACGCCGACAGTATCGCTGCCGGCGACAGTCGTAACCCGGTCGTACCGGGCGTGTGCGGGCGGACGGGAGTCACGCCGGCAGGGTGGTCAGTCATCGGGGGCGGGAGCGGTTTCTCGACCACGCGTTGCCCGTTCACACGAGTGGAAACTCGTCGGTCTGCCGGAAACGCTTAACCGCGCCGCGTTGCAGTGTCACAGTATGAAGGTTCTCGTACCGGTCACGGACGCGGCGACAGTCGACGACGAGTTCGAGGTCGACGGGCTGCACGTCGACGAGCGGTACCTGACACACGACATCAACGAGTGGGACGAGTACGCCGTCGAGGAGGCGGTCCAGCTCGCGGAGGCGGGCGAGGACGTCGAGGTCGTCACCGCCACGGTCGGTCCCGAGCGCGTCGAGGAGACGATCCGCCAGGCGCTGGCCAAGGGCGCCGACCGCGCCGTCCGGGTCTGGGACGACGCGATAGCAGAGCAGACGCTGTTCGATGCCCGGACGAAGGCGACGCTCCTCGAGGCGGTCGCCCGGGAGGAAGACCCCGACCTCGTGTTGACGGGCGTCCAGTCGGGCGACGCCGGCTTCGCCGCGACCGGCGTGACGCTGGCAGAGCGCCTGGGCTTCCAGTGGGCCGCGGTCGTGAACAACCTCGACCTCGACGCGGGCGAGGGGGTCGCCCGCGTCCACCGCGAACTCGAGGGCGGCGTCGAAGAACTGACCGAGGTCACGCTCCCCGCGGTGTTGACCATCCAGACCGGGATCAACGACCCGCGGTACGCCAGCCTCAGGGGGATCCGCCAGGCGCAGAACAAACCGCTGGACGTGAAGGGACTGGCCGACCTCGGGCTCGACGAGTCGACGCTGGACTCGCCGCTGACCTGGACGAGCACCTCCGAACCCGAAAGCCAGAGCGAGGCACGGATCTTCGAGGGTGACGCCGAGACGACCGCGGGCGAACTCGCCGACGTCCTCGCTGAGATGGGGGTGGGCCAATGACGGTGCTGGCCGTCGCCGAGCACCGCCGCGGCGAGTTGCGCGACGTGAGTCTCGAACTCGTCACCGCCGGCCGGCGCCTGGCCGACGCCTACGGGACGGACCTGCACGTCGCGGTCGTCAGCGGCAACGTCGACCGCTACGCAGACGACCTGAACCGCGACGGTATCGACGCCATCCATACCGTCAACTTCGGCGAGGAGTTCAACCACGACGTCTACGTCCAGGCACTCGAAGCGCTGGCCGCCGACCTGGCCCCCCGCGTCCTGCTGGCCCCGCACACCGTCAACGGCCTCGATTACGCGCCCGCGCTGGCCTCGCGGCTGGACTACCCGCTGGTCACCGACGCGGTCGACCTCTCCGTCGACGAGAGCCTCGTCGTCACGCGCGAGATGTACGGCTCGAAGGTCGAGACAACCATCGAGGTGGCCAGCGAGCGGGCGCTGGTCACCGTCCGTCCGGCCGAGTGGCCCGCCGCCGAGGGCGTCGGCGACGCGCCGGTCGAGGCGTTCGACGCGGCCGTCGACGAGTCGGCGGTCGGGTCGACCGTCACGGGCTTCGAGGAGGTCGCCGGCGGCGACGTCGACATCGCCGAGGCGGACGTGCTCGTCTCGGTCGGCCGCGGCATCGGCGAGGAGGAGAACCTCGACATCATCTACGACCTCGCGGAGGCGTTGGGCGCCACCGTCTCGGCCTCGCGGCCCGTGGTCGACAACGGTTGGCTCCCGAAGAACCGCCAGGTCGGCCAGTCCGGCAAGGTCGTCACCCCCGACGTCTACATCGCCATCGGCATCTCCGGGGCCGTCCAGCACGTCGCCGGTATGAAAGGCGCCGACACCATCGTCGCCATCAACGACGACCCCAACGCGCCCATCTTCGACATCGCCGACTACGGCATCGTCGACGACCTGTTCGAGGTCGTCCCGGCACTGACCGAGCGGTTCAGCTAGTCCGCGCCGGGCGACGCGAGGCGCGAACGGGGAACCGAGTGACCCGTGAGCGAGCGAAGCGACCGAGGACATCCGAGCGGGACGTGGTGCTCAGTCGAGCCGTTTCGCGAAGCCGACCAGTTCGTGCTCGCCGTGGGACTCGCGGCCGGTCTCGGCGTAGCCGTGGCGGGCGTAGAAGCCGAGCGCGCTCTCCTGGCGGGCGCCGGTGGTCAGCCGCGTTCGTTTCACTCCGCGCTCGCGCGCGGCGGCCTCCAACCCCTCGATTATCGCGGAACCGTAGCCCTCTCGCTGGTGGGCCGGGTCGACGGTCATCCGGAAGAGTTCGCCCAGGGGCCCGTCGACGGGGGGGCCGCCCATCGCAACGACGGCGCCGCCGGCCTCGCCGACGAGGAACTCGCCGCCGGTGTCGAGGTAGGCGGCCTCGACGCGGCGCAGGTCCCGGGTCCCGGGCACGTCCGTGGGGTCGGTGCCCGCGGCGTCGAGCGCCCGCTCGTGGAGGTCGACGACCGCGTCGGCGTCGCCGGGGTCGAACCGGCGGACCGCGTCCGCGGGGTCGCGGCCCATTCAGACGAACTCGACGCCCGCGAGCGGCCTCACTTCGCCGAACAGGAAGTCGGCGTGGTCCAGCGCGTACTCGCGGTGGCCGTCCTCGATACAGCCGACGGCATCCTCGACCAGCACCGGGCGGTAGTCCCGGAGGCCGGCGCTGGAGGCGGTATGCAGGACACAGACGTTCGCCAGCGTCCCGCAGATGAGGAGGTCGTCGACCCCGTGGGCGTCCAGCCACCCCTCCAGTTGTGTCCGGTAGAAGGCGTCGTAGGTGTGTTTGACGACGACCAGCTCCTCCTCGCGCGGGTCGAGTTCCTCGACGATTTCGGCCTCCCAGGAGCCTTCGAGGACGTGTTCGCCCCAGCGCTCGAACTCGTCGTAGTAGTGGGCGTCCTCGAACTGTTCGGGCGGGTGGACGTCCCGGGTCCAGACCACCTCGGCCCCGGCCTCGCGCGCCGTCTCGACGGCGTCACCGACGGGGCCGATGACCTCCTCGCTGCCGGGCGCGTAGAGACTCCCGTCGGGGTGACAGAAACCGTTCTGCATGTCAACGACCACCACCGCCGCGGTGTCGGCGTCCAGCTGCATACCCGACTATCGGACCGTCGAAGCCAAGAAAGTTACTCGGGGGACTGCGAGCGTGGGGCGAGAGCGTGTAGAACGGGAGCGTGTGGGGGGCCGAGAGTGTAGAACACAAAGGGTACGGGAGTGTGGAGCACGAGAGAGTACGGGAGTGTGGAGCACGAGAGAGTACGGGAGCGTGTGGGGTGTGGAACGCAAGAGGGTATGGGAGCGTGTGGGACGGGAGGGCTACGGTCGTGACGTCGACCGTGTCAGCGGGGACGGCAGGTGACCCCGAGTCCAGGTGGTTCCTGCCGCGTGGGCAGTGGCGGACTCAGGTGGTGGCTCAGCTGGTGGCTCAGGTGGTGGGTGAGGTGCCTGTGGTGGTTGTGGTGGTGGCGTGTGGGTGGGTCGAAGACAGACTCATTCGCGGTTGTAGCCGTGACCGACGCGGAGTGCGACGACGTTCGCGACCACGAGCCCGGCGAACAGACTGCTCTGCTGGGCTGCCATGCCGGCGACGACCATCCCGAGCAGGAGGAACGGGATGGTCACCGCCGACCAGAAGCCGGCGAAGCGGGCCGGGTCGACGAGGAGCGTTCGGATCCACTGTGCGCCACGGACGCGCGGAACGTCCGGCGCGGAGCGCCGGAACGGGGAAGCACTGGACATCGAGTGTCACCTGTCTCTGGCATGTACTGCACACCCCATATAAAGGGTCGAAGGTTAGCACAGATTTGTCCCGATTCGCGCCAATCCAGCCTAATTAGCGGTCCCGGCCGCTCCTTTCATTCGGTTTTCTAACGTTTTACGACGCGATTAGATGCTATTAGACAATTTATAACGCGATCTGATCCGATTTCGGCAATCGGACCTGTTCGAGCGGGGGGGTCGTCGACGGGGGCCGGCGCGGGGTCACAGGGCTCCAGCGCGCGCCCTCGCGGGGAAGCGCGTGCTGGAACGGGAGACCGAGGCCGGCCACGAGCGTGCGCGACGAGCGCCCAGTCCACCCGTCACTCGATGCGGACGGTGCGGGTTTCGACGGTGGGGTGGACGGGGAGTTCGGGGAAGGCGACCTCGACGGCGAACTCCAGGCGGTCGGCGTCGCCGCCGAAGACGCCCACGGGGAGCGTCGCCTCGCCGAGGTAGCTGTCCTTGGTCGTCATCTCGACGCCGTTGACGGTCACGCGGAGGCCGGCGCGGGCGTCGCCGCCGACGTTGCGCACGCGGACCTCCCGCATGGCGTTCTCGCCGCGGGCGACCGCGTCGGGGAACGACCCCCACTCGACGACGACGTTCGGGAGGTCCCCGGCGCTGTCGACGACGCGCTCGGCGACGCCCTCCGAGAGGCCCGCGGCGACGAGCCCCTCGACGCCCGCCTCGCGGACGTCGGCCGGCGTCGTCAGCCCCGCGGCAGCGAGCTGGCTGGCGCGTCCCGACCCGACGCCGTCGATGGCCGTCAGCCCGACGGCGTCGTCGCTGATGCCGTTCTCGATGCGGGCCTCGACCCGCCGCGCGAGGTTCGCGGCGCGGGCGCCGGCGAACCGGTCGAAAAAGGCCCGCAACGCCGCCAGCAGGCGGAGGGCGTTCTGGCGGATGACCCACGCGTCGCTCTGGAGTTCGGCGGGCGTGGTCCCGCGCATGCTCGACTCGAGGATGGCCAGCACCTTCCGTGACCCGGGGTCGAGGTCGGGCGTCGATCCCAGGACGGCGGCCACGGCGTCTTTCTCGTCCGAGCGGGCGCTGACGCTGTCGAACTCGGCGGCCGTCGCGACCGCCCGGAGGACGGCGTCCTCGTCGAGACCACCCTCGTCGGCCCGACTCGCCAGGTCCGCGAAGCCGCCGGCGGTCTCCAGCCCGAGGTAGAACTTCGAGGCGAGCCGGCCCATCCCGGTCGTCGAGAGGGTCATCTCCTCGCGCTCGACGAAGCCCCGCTCGACCAGCGAGCGCAGCGTCTCGCTGACCCGCTCGCGCAGGTCGCTCTCGGAGGCGTACTCGTCGGGGGCGCTCCTGGCGCGCACGTAGTAGAACGTCGTTTCGAGCCAGTCCATCACGTCCTCGATGTCCGAGACCGTCCCGAGGGCGATCTCGGCGTTGAGGTGGGCGTCCAGGTCCTCGGCGAGGCGGGACTCGATCTCCTTGCCGTCGCGCAGCAGGCGGCGGTACTTGTCGGCCTCCGAGCGGTCACAGACGACCCAGGCGTACCCCTGGTCGTCGTAGCCCGGCCGGCCCGCCCGCCCGAGCATCTGGAGGACGTCCAGCGGGCTCATGTCCACCTCCCCCTCCAGGGGGTCGTGGAGTTTGGTGTCCCGGATGACGACACACCGCGCGGGGAGGTTCACCCCCCACGCCAGCGTCGACGTCGAGAACAGCAACTGTATCTTTCCCTCCCTGAACCACTGCTCGACGAGGGACTTGTCGTCTTTCGAGAGCCCGGCGTGGTGGAAGCCGACGCCGTCGAGCACCGACTGGCGCAGCGTGTCGTTCGAGAGTTCCGAGGCGTCCGTGTGGAAGTCGTAGTCACCGCGGGCACCGACGGGAACGTCGCGCTCGACGAGTTCGTCCCGGGCCTTCTTGGCGGCCTGGACGGTGTCCTGGCGCGAGGAGACGAACACCAGCGCCTGGCCCTCCTCGCGGATGTGGGGTTCGGCGATGTCGAGCGCCCGGTAGAGCCGCCGGTACTTGTCGGCGAAGGCGTTCTCGCCGTGGCTGTAGGTCCGCACGTCGGCGTGGAGCGGCACCGGCCGGTACTCCTCGCCGAAGGCGAAGGTACACTCCTCGGGGGCGTCGAGCCACTCGGCGACGTCCTCGACGTTGGGCATCGTCGCCGACAGCGCGATTGCGCGGGGGTCACAGAGCCGACGGAGCCGCGAGACCGTCACCTCGAGGACAGAGCCGCGCTTGTCCGAGTCCAGCAGGTGGACCTCGTCGATGACACAGCAGTCGACGTCCGTGACGAACGAGTAGCGGGGCGAGTCGTGTTTGCGCGTCGCCGAGTCGGCCTTCTCGGGGGTCATCACGAGGATGTCCGCCCGCTCGGCGCGGCGCGGGTTCAGGTCCCGCTCGCCGGTGACGACGTACACCGAGTACCCCAGATCCTCGAAGCGCTCCCACTCGCTCTCTTTCTCGTTGGTGAGCGCACGCAGCGGGGCCAGGAAGAGGGCGGTCCCGCCCCGGTCGAGGGTGCGACAGATGGCCACCTCCGCGAGGGCGGTCTTCCCGCTGGCGGTGGGCGCGCTGACGACGACGTTGTCGTCGGACTCCGCCCGACCCCCCGAGGGGTCCCGTCCCTCGCCGTCGTCCCCGCCCAGCAGGGCGGGCAGTGCCGCCGTCTGCATCTCGTTGAACCGCTCGAAGGGAAAGGCGGCGGCGTACTCGGGGAGGACGTCGGTGACCGCCAGCGTCGTCTCACTGTCGGCGTGCCGTGACACGACAGCAACCGGGGGCCGCGACGGCATAGGCGTTACTATGAGCGGCGCCCGACGAGGTGGGCAATGCGTGGCGACGCCGGGGGAAAACGAAACCCCTTTCATACGACTCCGGCTACGGACTGGTGCGAGCCGCCGTAGCTCAGATGGTAGAGCACCTCGCTGTTAACGAGGTTGCCCCAGGTTCGAGTCCTGGCGGCGGCGTCACAGCGGTAACAGCGTGGAAGCCCACGGCTTTAGCCGTGCGGAGGAAACGCCTACGCTCCGTGAAACAAACCACCGACTACAACCGGGCCGACTCCCCAACGTAGTTATAAATATTATTAAAGAGTAACTAGTACTGTGACGTGCATGGCGTGGAACGTAACTCGCACGGTTCGGGTGCGGCTAGCCGTGCCTGACGACCGCAAGAGTGACCTCCACGCCACCAACGACCTGTTCCAATACTGTGCCAACCGAACGGCAGAGTGGGCATGGCGCTACCCTGACGAGGACTGTGTAACAACCAAGAGCGAAGCCGAAGACGCCATCTACGACGACCTCCGCGACGAAACCGACTACCTGCACGCAAACCTCGTCCAGAAAGCCATCAAACGAGCCACCGACGACATCGACAGCTGTGTTGACCGGCTTGCAGACGGTGACAACACCAGCAAGCCAGAGTACAACACGTTCAGCGTCGTCTACGACAAGCGAGCCGCCACCTACTACCGCGACAAGGTGAGTCTCGCTACCGTCAACGGGAGAGTCGAATGCGAGTACGACCTGCCCGACGACCCTGACGGCACACCACACGGGAAGTACCTGCTGAACGACGACTATGAATTTGCGACTAGCACCGTCCACTACGACAGCGAAACCGACGAGTTCTACCTGCACGCAGCGATGGAACGGGAGACCAACGCGAGTAGTCCTGAGAAAGCCGAGCATTCGAGAGTGCTTGGCGTGGACTGCAACGTTGACGACCACGTCGCCGTGACTTCAACAGGTACGTTCGTCGGCAACGCTGACTTCCTCAACCACAACCGCCGCGAGTTCGAGAAACGCCGCGCCAGCTTCCAACAAACGGGAACGCGAAGCGCCCATCTGACCCACCAGCGCATCGGTGACAGGTTCGGACGCTGGAGTGAAGACTACCTGCACCGATGCTCGAAGGCACTTGTCGAAGACGCCCACCAACACGACTGTACGCATATCGCGTTCGAGGATCTGGAGCAGATTCGTGACCGTATCAGCGACGGCAAGAAATTCCAGCAGTGGGCGTTCCGCGAACTCCACCAGCAAACGAAGCACAAGGCAGAACTGGCTGGCATCGTTGTTGAAACAGTTGAGCCGTCCTATACGAGCCAGCAATGCTCGAAATGTGGCACGACCCTCGATGAAAATCGCAACGGGCACCACTTCGAGTGTCTGGACTGTTCGTACACGGCAAACGCCGACTACAACGCGGCGAAGAATATTGCGCGGAAGCTCGCACTGACACTCCAGCGAGGGCAGAAGTCCCCCGCTGGAGGGGCGTTCTGTCAGTACGCCCTGAAGTCGGGGACGATGACCGTGACCGCTACTGAAGTGGCGTCCGACCAGTACGTGTCGGCAGAACGGGAGTCCACCGACAAGCCAACGGCTTCAGCCGTTGGTAGCTGACACCGCGGCCTGTTATTCGACTGGCTGGGCGAACCCGTAGTCGGGTTTGACCTCGTCGACGCGGACCCGGACGGTCTCGCCCTCGTCGACGCCGGAGACGAACAGCGTGAACCCCTCGACCTTGGCGACGCCGTCGCCCTCGCTGCCGGTGTCGACGACCTCGACCTCGCGCCGGTCGCCCTCGCGGACCGGCGCGGTCAGAAACCCCTTCGCGACCAGGTACAGCTCCGAGGAGGAATCCCGGGAGGCGTCCGGTCGGACCTGCCGGACGTACTCGAAGTCGGCCGCCAGGTCCGCCTCTAGTTCCGCCAGGTCGGACCCGTCGAAGACCTTCGCGGCGAAGTCCCCGCCCGGCGCCAGCACCGCCCGGGCGACCGTCGCGGCCTGGCGGACGAGGTGGACCGAGCGGGCGTGGTCCAGGTCGTACTCGCCGGTCATGTCCGGGGCCATATCCGAGAGGACGGCGTCGGCCTCGCCGACGCGGTCGACGACCTCGGCGACGGTGTCCTCGTCGGTCAGGTCCCCGCGGACGTACTCGACGGTCTCGTGGTCCTCCAGCGGGTCGATCCGCTGGCGGTCGACCCCGACGACGGTCCCGCGCTCGCCGACGCGCTCGGCGGCCACCTGGAGCCACCCGCCCGGCGCCGCCCCCAGGTCGACGACGGTGTTGCCCTCTCCCAGCAGGCCGGCCGTCTCGTCGAGTTGCTGGAGTTTGTACGCCGAGCGGGCGCGGTACCCCTCCTGTTTGGCACGGTTGTAGTATCTATCTTTTCCCGACATTTTCTCCCTCCGCCGGTATCTGCCCGCCAGCGTAGTGCGAACGGCTGGTCATACCCTAGGCAGGCCGTCGACGCTGAAAGGGGTGCCGAATCGACGGTGAATCCGCTCTCCGTTCGTCGCGGTCGTCCGGTGAGGAACAACATTGGTCTTTCGACCATAGAGCTATGTATTGGCTGCTGTAAGGGTGTCATAGGATCGTCCCCGTTCTCTCGATGCTGTTCCCCGGTAAACGGTCAGTACAGGAGACGTACTCTCCACTCGGTCACTGCTCCCTCGAGGTGAACGGTCGTGAAGTAGCGATCCCCACTTAGTCTTCGTTCCGCGAGATATGTATAGCTATATAATTGACATAGCAGACCTCTTGTCCGGACCTGACTAGTATGCAGTATGGCAGCAATAGACAAGATCCGGCTCGACTTCGTCTGTGTTCACAATGCGGGACGAAGCCAGATGGCAGCCGCCTTCGCTGAGCGCGAGCGCGCTGAACGCGGATTGGAAGACATCGTCGAGATCCACTCAGGTGGAACGGACCCC
>PXRP01000004.1 GCA_003021655.1 Halobacteriales archaeon QS_4_69_31 | reverse complement strand
AAACGACAAGTCTATCCACGCGATATCACTGTCGAGGCGTTCGGTTTTGGCCATAGACACTCTGAAATCGAACGCCTCATCCTCTAACTTAACGCGACCGGGAGTTTATTCGGAAGCTACTTGATGGGAAGTCACTCGTGAGCGAAGCGGTGGGAAGTCACCCGAGAGCGAGGCGATGGGAGGTTACTCGGAAGCGAAAGGCGTCAGGTCACTCGGGAGCGACGGGGCCGTCCTGCCGGGCCATCTCGAGGACGTCGTCGAAGAAGGTCAGCGAGTCGTGCGGGCCGGGGTTGGCCTCGGGGTGGTACTGGCGCGTGATGATGCCGAGGTCGTGGTTCTCGAGGCCTTCGGGCGTGTCGTCGTTGACGTTGACCTGCGTGACTTCGAGTTCAGCGCCGGGGTCGGCGACGGTGTAGCCGTGGTTCTGGGTGGTCATGACGACCTGGTCGGTCCGGAGGTCCCGCACCGGCTGGTTGACGCCGCGGTGGCCGAACTCCATCTTCTCGGTCTCGCCGCCGAGCGCGTTCGCGACGACCTGCTGGCCCAGACAGATGCCCGCGATGGGTGTCTCGCCGACGAACGTCTCGACGAGTTCGTTCGCGCGCTCGAAGTTCTTCGGGTCGCCCGGCCCGTTCGAAATAAAGAGGAGGTCGGGGTCGTAGCTCGCGACGTCCGATTCGGTGACGTCGTGGGGGAGCAGGTGGACGACCGCGTCGCGGTCGACCAGCGACTCGATGATAGAGCCCTTCGCGCCACAGTCGATGAGCGCAACTGTCGGCCCCGTTCCCGCTTCGTTGTACGTGACAGCGTCGGGCGTCGAGACCTGTTCGCCGATGTCCGTGTGCTCGGACATGTGCTCGCACTGGTCGAGTTCGGCCAGCGCGTCGGCCTCGGTGGCGTCCTCGCCGGCGGCGATACCACACTTCATCGCGCCGGTGTCCCGGATCTCCGTGACGATGTCCCGCGTGTCGAGGCGGTCGACCGCGGGCACGTCCCCCTCGCGGAGCCACTCGGCGACGTCGTCGGTGAGGTCGCGCGCAACGACGCCCCGCGGGTGGACCCGGTCGGACTCGAAGCGCTCCTCGCGCACGCCGTAGTTGCCGATCAGCGGATACGAGAAGGTGAGTATCTGCTCCTCGTAGGAAGGGTCGGTCAGGCTCTCCTCGTACCCCGTGTATGCTGTCGTGAACACGAGTTCGCCCCGCGTTGTGCCCGGAGAGCGACTGCGTGCCTCGATGACGCGGCCTCCCTCGAGCGCGACGTAAGCGTCCGTCATTACGAGATGCGTATACCAGCCCGGGTCATAAGGCTTGCTTTCGAAGCTGAGTTACGAAATTCGAAATCCTCAAGTGGCCGGTTCGAGTATGGGTGCGTATTCGATGGACGAGCTCGACGAGGAGATCCTCCAGATCCTGCGGCGTGACGCCCGGACGCCGTACACGGAGATCGCCGACCGCGTCGGCACCTCCGAGGGGACCGTCCGCAACCGCGTCGACCAGCTGGTCGAGGACGGGGTCATCGAGCGCTTTACCGTGGCGACGCGGACCGGGAACGTCAAAGCGATGATCGAGGTCGGCGTCGACGTCAGCGTCGACACCCACGACATCAGCGACCGCGTCGTCGAGTGGCCGGAGGTCGACTTCGTCTGGCAGGTCTCGGGCGAGGAGGACATCGTCTTCGTCGTCGACGCACAGGACACCCCCCGGGTGAACGAACTCATCACGCAGACGCGCGAACTCGACGAGGTCGTCAGCACGAAGACGCGGCTCATTCTCGACGAGCGCGTCGGGTGACCCGCGGGTACGGGTCGGGCCGGTCGGGACCCACTGGAGCGGTGACGGCGCCGACGGCCCGGTGTGACAGCCGACATTCGAAGACGGTATGTGGTGTCTCTCCCATGGGGTGAGTATGAGTACGGACGACGTGGCCGCCGTCGACGAGGCCGCCGACGAGGCGGGTTCGACCGACGAGTACCACGAGAACGCGGAGCAGGCCGTCGTGGCGGTCGACGCCGGGGACAACGAAGAGGAACTGATCAACAGGCTCGAGGCCCACACCGGCGAGGGGCGGCGCCACCGGGCTTTCACCTCATTGCTGTTCGACCAGGAGGACAACATCCTGCTGGCTCAACGCAGCCCCCAGAAGCGCCTGTGGGACACCTACTGGGACGGGACCGTCGCCTCCCACCCCATCCAGGGCCAGTCACAGGTCGAGGCCACGCGCGAACGCCTCGAAGAGGAACTGGGCGTCACGCCCGAGCAGTACGACAACCTCCGGGTGACCGACCGCTTCGAGTACAAGCGTTACTACCACGACGAGGGCGTCGAACACGAGGTCTGTGCCGTCCTGAAGGCGACCTTGCTCGACCGGACGCTCGACCCCGACCCCGAGGAAGTCGCGGGCCTGATGTGGGTCCCCTACGAGCGCCTCCACGAGAACCCCCGCTGGTACCGACAGCTCCGCCTGTGTCCCTGGTTCAAGATCGCGATGCGCCGGGACTTCGAGTAACACCTCACCGTCCGCGACCCCGGCTCTCGTGCGGAAGAGTCTCGTCGGAAAGCTTTCCGCCTGAGGAGTTGCGTCACCGCGTCGGCGCGGGCACCACAGTGGCCGGGGAGGCCCACTCGTCAGTCCGGACGGCCCGGGTCGGGTCGGATCAGGTCGGGGTGGCTGTGATTCTTCTGGGTTCCAGACCGAACACGCCGGCCGGTCAGTCGTTCCGGCGGTTCGCGACCGCGGCCCACACGGCGAGCAGGCCCAGTCCGAGCGCGGGGAGCAACGGGACCACGAGGTAGGTGTTCCGGTAGCCGAGTCCGAGGGCGCTGACGCCCGCCTGGAACTCGGTGAGGAGGATCAGCGACCAGGGCGCGAGGACGAGCGCGACGACCAACCCGGCGACCAGGACCCAGCCGCGCCAGCCCAGCGACTCGCCGCCGTCGGCTCCCTCAGCCATGGGCGCTGCTCCCGCGTGGCGCCGCCTGGCTCATCCGTCGTACTCGCTGTCCGGGACGACCACGACCTTGCCGAACCCCTCGCGGTCTTCGAGCAGTTCGTGGCCGCGGACGGTCTCGCTCATCGGGAGGGTTTCACGGACCCGTACCTCGAAGGTGCCGTCCCAGACCTTCGCGAGGACGTCGTCGAGTTCACCCGGAGTGGCCATCGTCGACCCGAGTATAGAGAGCTGGTTGCCGAAGACCCGCGGGATCGGCGTCTGCGGGCGCCCACCGGCGGTCGCGCCACAGGTCACGAGGCGGCCGCCGTGTGCCAGGCTCCGGAGCGAGTCGTTCCAGGTGTCGCCGCCGACGTGGTCGACGACGACGTCGACGCCGCGCTTGCCCGTCTCCTCGCGGACGGCGTCGGCGAAGTCCGCCGTCTCGTAGTTGATGGCGTGGTCGGCGCCGATATCGCGTGCGTAGTCGAGTTTCCGCTCGCTGCTGGCAGTCGCGAACACCTCCGCGCCCGCGAAGTCAGCGATCTGGACGGCCGCGTGGCCGACGCCGCCCGATGCGCCGAGTACGAGCACCGTCTCGCCGGGGGCGAGGTCGGCTCGCGTGACGACCATCCGCCAGGCGGTCCCGAAGACCAGCGGCGCCGCCGCGGCCGTCTCCCAGTCGACGCCAACAGGCACCTCGACGAGGTTGTCCTCGGGGACCGCGACCCGTTCGGCGTGGACCCCGGGGCGGTGCTCGCCGAGGATCTCGTAGTCGACACACATCGTGGGCTCACCGTGGCGACAGAACTCACACTGACCGCAGTAACCCCCAGCGTTGACGGCGACCCGGTCGCCCGCCGCGAACCGTTCAACGGCCTCGCCGGTCTCGACGACGACGCCCGCGGCGTCGCTGCCCGGGACATGGGGCATCTCCAGGTCAAGCCCCGGCAATCCCTCGCGCGTCCAGACGTCGAGGTGGTTCAACGCACCGGCCCGCACGTCGACCAGGACGTCGCCAGGACCGGCCACCGGGTCCGGTGTCTCGTCGTACGTGACGACCTCCCGACCGCCGTGGTCCGTGTACTGGACTGCCTGCATGTCTCGACGGTCGGCCGACGACCGCAAAACGCTGACGGCTCGCCCACCTGATTTTTGTATGCCCGTCCGCTACCCTGGGTATGGTCGATTTTCAGTCCCGTGACACGCGGCGGGGCCTCTCCGACGACGAGGAAGACAAGGACGACGACGGGGAGACGGCGACTGGCGAAACCGAGTCGGAGGACCCGACCGACGAAGAAGCCGCCGAGCAGGCGGAGTCACTGGACGGCGAACCCGGAGACACGGAGGGTGTCGAATCGACAGAGCCGGAGACCACCGAACCCGCCGAATCGGAGGCCACCGAACCCGCCGACCCGGAGACTGCCGGACCGGCTGAATCGGAGGGCGTAGACCCCCTCGGGGAGTCCGATCACAACGACGAGGAGGCGAGCCACGGTCACGACCACAGCCACCACCACGGTGTCGACGTCCGGACGCTCGGCGTGGCGGTCGTCACAGTCTCGTCGTCGCGCACACGCGAGGACGACCCGAGCGGGGACGCGATCCAGTCACTCGTCGAGGAGTCGACCCACGAAGTCGTCACGCGGGAACTGGTCGGGGACGACCTCGACGGGGTTCAGCGCGCGGTGCTGGCACTGACCGCCCGCGAGGACGTCGACGTGGTCGTCACCACCGGCGGCACGGGCGTCACGCCCGACGACGTGACCATCGAGGCCGTCGAACCCCTCTTCGACAAGGAACTCCCGGGCTTTGGCGAACTGTTCCGGATCCTCTCGTACGAGGACGTCGGCACCCGCGCGCTGGGTTCCCGCGCCACGGCTGGGATCAGCGAGGGTGTCGCCGTCTTCTGTCTCCCCGGGAGCGAGGCCGCGGTCGAACTCGGGATGGAAGAACTCGTCCTGGCCGAGGCCGGCCACCTCGTCGGGCTCGCACAGCGCGAGTGACCCGCGGACCCGCGAGTCCGAGTGACTCCCCGAGAACCACAAAATCCCGGGGTGACCCACTTTTAGTATTTATTCTTTTCGGAAGTTCATGGCGATTAACGCGCTTTAGACGGTGGAGCGTCGGGCGGTGAGTTCCAGTCGAGTTCGAGGCCGAGATCCCGACTTTGAGTCCTCAAAGGTCGTTAAACGGCGTTAAATCGGGTTTAATTCTTCACCCCATTAAGTACCAACAGTCCGAGGGTCCGGGTGCAATGTCCGAACGCACTGCCACACGACGCACGGTCCTGAAGACAACAGGCGCCGCGCTCGCCGCGGCGGCGGTTCCGACGGCGGCCGCGAGCGAGGGCGGCTGGACGAGCGTCGAGTCGCCGACCGGGAACACGCTCTGGGACGTCGAGTACACGACCGAGGGCGCGTACGCGGTCGGCGGCGGCGGCGTCGTCCTCGAACGGACCACAGAGGGGTGGCGGAAGGCCCTCGACGGCGGCCCGACCGGCAACGGTAACAGCCTCTACGGCGCGGACGTGACCGACGACGGCGAGCGGCTCTGGTTCGTCGGCTCGTCGGGCGCCATCGGCGAGTACGACGTGACGACGGGCAACCTGGAGGACCACTCGGCGCCGATGGACGTGACTAACAATTTCAACGACGTCTCGGTCACGGGCGAGGCCGGCGAGGCCAACGTCTACGTCGCTGGCGACTCCGGGAAGATGTACTTCAGCTTCGAGAACGGCGAGGGGGGCTCCTGGGACTACGTCACGCCCGGAAGCGGGTCGAACATCAACGCCGTCGACTTCTACGACGACCGCAAGGGCCACATCGTCGACGGCAACACGACTGTCTTCTCCACGGAGGACGGCTCGACGTGGGACACGCTCGGCATCGAGGGCGCCGACTACAACTTCTACGGCGTCGACTCCGACGGCGCCGACGACGTCTGGGTCTCGGGCGGCGGCGGCAGCGTCTACCACTGGGACGGCACCGAGTGGACGCGCGCGGACACCGGCGACGCGAGCCTGCGCGATGTCGAGGTGACGGACGGCGACTCGGACGGCGACACCGTCGGCGGCGGCGGCGCGCTCTACGCCTACGACGGCGAGGCCTGGAACGCCGAGGAGACGCCGACCGGCCAGAACCTCAAGGCGGTCGTCCGCGGCGACACCGACATCGCTGTCGGCGCCGGCGGCACAATAATCGAGCGGTAACTGACGCGACGGTCATCACACGCTGAGCCGACGGTTTCGTCTGACAGTTCGCCCGCTACCACTTTGAGGGGGGCGCTCATACGTCGCGGCATGCTCACGGAACTGCGCGACGGGATCTGGTGGGTCGACCTCGGGAGCGTCAACGCGTACCTCGTCGACGACGGGGGGACGCTGACGCTGGTCGACGCGGGGCCGCCCTGGCGGGCCGGCGCCGTCCTGGAGGCGCTGGTCGAGGCCAACTACGCCCTGACGGACCTCGACCGCGTCCTGCTCACCCACTACGACGTCGACCACGTCGCGGCCCTCTCGCGGCTGGGCGGACTCGACGTCGAGATCTACGCCGGCGCGGGCGACGCGGGACTGGTCGCCGGCGACCAGACGCCGGAGTGGCGCACGCGGAAGGGAGCCCTGCAACTGCTGACCGCGCCGCTGGTGCGCGCGCCGTCCGCCGACACCAACCCCGTCACCGACGGCGACACCGTCGGGAGTTTCACCGTCTACGAGACCCCCGGCCACACCGACGGCCACGTCGCCTACGTCAGCGAGACGCTGGAGGCGGCCTTCGTCGGCGACCTCGTGCGCGAGTCCGACGGCGAACTGGAGCCGTCGCCGTGGTTCATCAGTACCGACACCGACCAGGTCGCGGCCAGCATCCGCAGGCTCGCCGACCGCGCGCCCGGCTTCGAGGTGCTCGGGATGGGCCACGGCGTCCCCTTCGAGCGTAACGGCAAAGGACACCTGGAAGCCGTCGCGGCGACGCTCTGACGGGACGGGAGGGGCTCGGCAGTCCGTCCGCGCCGTCTCCTGGGTACTCGCGATGCTTCCCGAGTATTCGCGCCGTCGCTCGACTACTCGCGTCGCCTCCAGGTGCTCAGGCGCGTCCCCCGTTTCTCACGCGCCGTCGGCGATCTCCTCGGCGACCGCGCTGGCGTCAAGGAGTGCCGGGTCGACCGCGAGCACTTCCTGCCCGCTGACGAACTCCGGCAGGGAGTCCCCCGTGTAGACGACGACGCGCACGTCGGGGTTCCGTTCCCGCGCCACCGGGATCGAGGTAGCCTGGCCGGCGTCGGTCAGCACGTACAGGTCGGCCCCGTCGATCCCCGCCTCGTCGAGTGCCGCCCGGTCGGCGATACCGTCGATTGTCGTCACGTCCGCGCCACTGCGGCGTAACTCGTCGATGAGACCGTGTGGGTCTGCCCCTGCGAACACTGCGTCCATGTCTCCCCCGACGGCCCCGGGGGGTTTGGCTCTCACGGTCGCCGGCCGGGGAAAATCGAGCGGCAGTCCCTCTCCGACACGAAAGAGACGAGGGCGTCCACGCACGTCCGGGAAGGGAGATCCGCGGTAGGACTCGGAGTTCGACTTGCGAGGTCGTCACTCGTACTCGATGGTCGCGGGCGGCTTGTGGGTCACGTCGTAGAGGACGCGTGAGACGTTCTCGTTCTCGCCGGTGATGCGCGACTGGATGCGCTGGAGGGTTTCCCAGTCGATCTCCTGGGCGCGGGCCGTCATGCCGTCGCGGCTCTCGACGGATCGGACGGCGACGACCCACCCGTGGACGCGGTTGTCGCCCTTGACGCCCGTCGCTTTGCCGATGACGGCGGCCAGCGCCTGCCAGGGCTCGTAGTCGGCGAGTTCCTCCTCGACGACGTGGTTGGCCTCGCGGGTGACCGCGAGTTTCTCCTCGGTCACCTCGCCGATGATCCGGACGGCGAGGCCGGGACCGGGGAACGGCATCCGCTCGGAGACGACCGCCTCCAGGTCCAGCGCCCGGGCGACCTCGCGGACCTCGTCCTTGTAGAGGTCCCGCATGGGTTCGACGATCCCCTCGAAGTCGATGCGTTCGGGGAGGCCGCCGACGTTGTGGTGGGATTTGATCGTCCCCTCGCTCTCGATGCGGTCGGGGTAGATCGTCCCCTGGACGAGGTAGTCGGCGTCGACCTCGCGGGCGACCGTCTCGAACTCGCGGATGAACTGCTCGCCGATGGCGTGGCGCTTCTCCTCGGGGTCGGTCGCGCCCGCGAGCGCGTCCAGGAAGCGGTCTCTGGCGTCGACGACACGCAACGAGTCCATGTACGCGAACGTCTCGCGGACCTGGTCTGTCTCGCCCTTGCGCATCAGGCCGGTGTCGACGTAGACGGGGGTGAGCTGGTCGCCGACGGCCTCGTAGGCCAGCGCGGCAGCCGTCGAGGAGTCGACCCCGCCCGAGAGGGCGATGACGGCGTTGGCGTCGCCGACCGCCTCGGCTATCTCCGAGACCTTCTCGTCGACGAACGAGTCGACGTCGACCATCAGAGTTCGACCTCCCCGGTCGGAGCGTCGGAGTCGGTCGATTCGAGCGCCGCCCCGAGCAGGCCGACGAAGGGCGGGCTCGCCCGTGTCGGCCGCGAGCGGAACTCGGGGTGGAACTGCGTCCCGAGGAAGTACGGGTGGTCGGGCAGCTCGAGGATCTCCATCCGGCGGCCCGACTGCCCCGAGAAGACCAGTCCCGCGGCCTCCAGGTCGCCGATGTACTCGGGGTTGACCTCGTAGCGGTGACGGTGGCGCTCGGTCGCGGTCGTGTCGTCGTAGATCCGGTTTGCGACGGTTCCCTCCTCGATCTCGGTGACGTGTGCGCCCAGCCGCATCGTCCCGCCCATGTCGTCGATGCCCTCCTGCTCGGGGAGGATGTCGATGACGGGATGGGGCGTCTCCTCGTCGAGTTCGGCCGAGTGCGCGCCCTCTAGCCCCAGGACGTCGCGCGCGTACTCGACGACGGCCAGCTGGAAACCCAGACAGAGCCCGAGGTAGGGGACCTCGTTCTCGCGGGCGTACCGGATGGCCTCGATCTTCCCCTCGGTGCCACGCGAGCCAAAGCCCCCGGGGACGACGACGGCGTCGGCCCCGTCGAGTTCACCGTCGTGGCCGTCGGCGAGTCCCTCCGAGTGGATCCACTCGGTGTCGACGTTGACATTGTGGGCGAGGCCGGCGTGTTTCAGCGCCTCGTGGATGGAGATGTAGGCGTCCTCGAGGCCGTACTTGCCGACGAGGGCGATGTCGACCGAGCCGGTCTGTTCCTGGGTGACGAGTTCGCGCCAGCCGTTGTCACGGCGCGTTTCGGGCAGGACCCGCTCCGTGAGCGCGAGTTCGCCCATGACGTACTCGTCGAGGCCCTCGTCCTCGACGACCAGCGGGACCTGGTAGATGTCCTCGACGTCCGGGTTCGAGAAGACGGCGTCGGTCGGCACGTCACAGAACAGCGCGATCTTCTCTTTGGTCTTGGGTTCAAGCGGGTCGTCACACCGGCCGACGAGCACGTCCGGCTGGAGGCCGATGCTCCGGAGTTCCTTGACGCTGTGCTGGGTGGGTTTGGTCTTCTGTTCGCCGTTCTTCGAGTAGGGGACCAGCGTCACGTGGACGAAGAGGATGTCCTCGTCGTCCTGTTCGTGGGCGAACTGCCGGAGCGCCTCGAGGTAGGGCATCCCCTCGATGTCCCCGACGGTGCCGCCGACCTCGACGATACAGACGTCGCTGCCCTCGGCGACCTCCCGGACCCGACGCTTGATGTCGTCGGTGATGTGGGGGATCACCTGGACCGTCTTGCCGAGGTAGTCGCCGGCCCGCTCTTTCTCGATGACCGACTGGTAGACCTTGCCCGTCGTCACGTTGTGGTCGGAGGTCATGTCGATATCGAGAAAGCGCTCGTAGTTCCCGAGGTCGAGGTCTACCTCGCCGCCGTCCTTGAGGACGTACACCTCGCCGTGCTGGAACGGGTTCATCGTCCCCGCGTCGACGTTGAGGTACGGGTCGACCTTGACCGCCGTCACATCGAAGCCGGCGTTCGCGAGGAGTCTGCCGGTGCTGGCGGCCGTGATTCCCTTTCCGAGACCCGACATGACGCCCCCGGTGACGAAGACGAACTTCTCCCCCAGTGTCTCGTCGTACTCTGTCTCAGGTTCGGTCGGCATACTAACCGTGCGGAGTGGGACCTCAAAACCGTTTCGGCACGCACGCTTTCCCCGCCGTCGAGCGGAACGGTTTAAGTACGTCGTCGCCGAACGCCCGAACGTGGCCGGGCCAGTCAGCAACGTCATCTTCGGGCGGCCGAGCCGGTCGGACGACGAGTTGGAACTGATGCCGTCATCGGTCTACCTGTTCGGCGGGCTGACGCTCCCGCTGTACCCGGTCGGGCTCGTCGTCAACCAGTTCTGGCTCGCGCTGGGGGGGCTCTTTGTCACCATCGCGGTAGTCCGTGACGCCTACGACCTGGTCACCAAACACGACAGCGACTGGCGGCCCGCGTATGTCTACCCCTTCCTGTTCGTGCTGGGGTTTTTCGTCTACCCGCTGTTGCTCGTGGTGTATCTCTACCACAGGCGCCGCGGGGCGGCCAGGGCCGCCGGCCGGTCCCACGACGACGTCGAGGACGACCGGGCGGACCTCGACGTCCCGAGCCCGCGGGCGATGTACGCCCTGCTGGGGTACGACCTCCTCGTGCAGGTCGTCCTGATCGGGTCGACGACCGGCCTCCTGCTGGCGGGGTCGGCGGCCCTCTACGTCGTCGCGGTCCCGGTCCACGGGCTCTACCTGCGTCGGGACCTGAACGCGCTCAGGGAGTGTGGCGTCCGCTGGGGCCGCCGGTCGGGCGCGCTCCACAGTCTCATGGGCGTGGTGTTCGTCCTCGTGTTCGTCTACCTGTTCCAGCGCACCGAACACGCCTTCTACACCGCGCTCTGTGACCCCGGGGCCGCCGAACCCGAGGAGTCCGACGTCCCGCCGGGGGCTGACACGCGCGACATGGACGTCCAGGCCAACCGCGCCGACGTGCTTAAAGGCGAGTAACCGCCTCACTCGGGACCCGCAGGGGAGGTGTGCTCGGCCAGAAACGGGCCGACAGTGTCCGCGACGGCGTCGGTCCCGCCGACGAAGTGGTGGTCCGCGGGGAGGCGTTCGACCGTCTTCCCGGCCGCCCGGGCCGCCGTCGCCACGCGCTCGCAGTCGACGGTGTCGTCGCGCTCGCCACAGACTACGAGTGTCGGCGCCTCCACCCGCCCGAGCGCCCCCGCGGCGTCGGCACCGTTGGGCAGGCCGGGCGCCGGCGCGAGCGCCGCGACGGCACGCAGGTCCGCTCGCTCGGCGGCGACCAGGAGCGCGACGGCACCGCCGAAACTGTAGCCGAAGGGACCCACGGCGTCGTACCGCTTCCCGGCCCAGTCGAGCGCGCGGGCGGCGTCGGCCCGTTCGCCGGTTCCCTCGTCCCAGCTCCCGTAATCAATACGGAGGCAGGCGACTCCCCGCCCGGTGAGGGCAGCCGAGACGGCGCGCAGGCGCCTGTCCGAGCGACTGCCGCCGTGCTGGGGGTGGGGCGGACAGGCGACGACACACCGGTCTGTATCGCCGTCTGAGCCGGCCGTCCAGCCCTCGTCGGTCGCCGGTTCGTCGAGGGTCGCCCGCACGTCGCGGGGACCGGGCACCACGACTCTGGTCACGTCCGGCCGGACGGCCGTCGTCGTCTCAAAGCTTCGGACGCGGGGCCGAACGGTCAGCGAGTGAATGTTTTAAGGGCTGGGGCCACAACGCGGAGGTATGGGAATACTCTCGCGCGCGTCCTACGTGATCCGGTCTAAGATCAACGCCGTCCTGAACCGGGCCGAGAATCCCCAGGAGACGCTCGATTACTCCTACGAGCAACTCCGGGACCAGCTCCAGGAGGTCAAACAGGGGATCGCGGACCTGACGACCCAGAAGAAACGCCTCGAGATCCAGAAACGCCGCCTCGAAGAGAACGTCGAGAAACACAACGAGCAGGCCCGCGAGGCCGTCAACCAGGGCCGGGACGACCTCGCGCGCAAGGCCCTGGAGAAGAAAAAACAGAAGATGAACCAGATCGAGGACCTCGAAGGTCAGATCTCGGAACTCCAGCGCCAGCAGGACCAGCTCGTCGAGAAGAAAAATACCCTCCAGAGCCGCATCGAGGAGTTCCGCACGAAGAAAGAGACGATGAAGGCCCGCTACGAGGCCGCGGAGGCCAGCGCGAAAGTCTCCGAGGCGATGACCGGCGCTGGCGACGAGTTCGAGGACGTCAGCCGCGCCATCGAGCGCGCCGAGGAGGAGACAGAGGAGATGGAGGCCCGCTCGCAGGCGATGGACGAACTCCAGGAGACCGGCGCGTTCGACGACGTCCTCTCGGACAAGGACCAGATCGACCGCGAACTCGAACAGCTCAGTACCGACAGCTCCGTCGACGCCGAACTCGAAACCCTGAAACAGGACATGGGGAAAAGCGAGGCGACGTCGTCGAGCGCCGAGTCGGCTGAGGCCGAACCGGCTGACGCCGAGACTGCCGAGGCCGAGAGCGCCGACGCCGGGGCCACCGAGGCCGAGAGCGCCGACGCCGACCCCGCCAGCGAGGGCAACGGCGAGGCCGACGTCGAGGAAGTCTCGGACAGCGAGGTCGAGGCCGAACTCGAAGAACTGAAAGAGGACGAACAGTAGCGGAGCCGTCATTCCGCAGGTAGTCTCGACTCTTTCTGATACAGGGACGACCCGTGGGAGTGACTCGACGGTTTGCGGTACGGGGACGATCCGTGGGAATGACATCCTCCTCGGCGTAAACGCCGAGGTTTCCTCTCCGACGTGGGAGTCTCAGCCTGTCTAAGTCTCCCCGGAGGCAACATTCCCGTCACGGTGG
>PXRP01000003.1 GCA_003021655.1 Halobacteriales archaeon QS_4_69_31 | reverse complement strand
TCACGTACCGAGCACGAACCGGAGTACGCCCATGGGGCGGAATCTTGCCACCGTTGGTGTCGGGACCGCCCGGCCCCGAGCGCGTGGAAACCTCGGCGTTCACGCCGAGGAGGATGTCATCCGGTGGGGTGGTTCGCCCGGTTCGTCCGCTGGACGCACGTCCTGCCCGCGACCGTCGTCGACCCGATGCACGCCGCCTACGGCCGCGTCTCGACCGCACTCGGACGGACGCGACAGCGACTCGCGTCGCTCCGCCGGTGGCTCTGACCCCGCAGTCCGGCGGTGAACAGGTAAATACCGCACGCGAGGGGGAGCGAGGGGGGTCCGAGCCCGCCAGAACGCAGAACACGAACACGGCGAGCGCGAAGCGGTCCCGGGCCGCGCGCTCAGAGCACGAACACGGCGAGCGCGAGTCCGATGCTGGGGACGGCGACGGCGAGGTAGACGACCTTGCTCCAGTCGAGGACCTTCCGGCCGTCGAGCGGGCCGAACGGTATCATGTTGAAGCCCGCGAGCAGGAGGTTGATGCTCAGGCCCTGGCCGCCGATGGCGCCGACGAGGCCGGGGCCAAAGAGAGCCACCGGCAGGAAGATTGCGGCCAGCAGAAGGTTCGTGACCGGGCCGGCGACGGCGATGAGGCCGTTCTCGCGGGCCGTGATCCGGCCGCGGTGGACGACGGCGCCCGGCGCGGCGAACAGGAAGCCCGCGAACCCGGCCATGACCGCCAGGAAGAGCATGCCGTAGTCGGCCTGGAAGGCCGCGACCTGGCCGAAGCGGACGGCGACGACCTTGTGGGCCAGTTCGTGCAACAGGAAGCCGACGCCGACGGTCAGCAGCGACCCGCCGAAGACGGTCGCCACCGCCCCGGGGTCGACCCCGCCACCCAGGAGACCGGACGCGATCCCCGGCTCCAGAAAGACCGTGAAGGCGACTCCGAGCGCCAGCCAGGCCGCCGCCAGGTCGCGCAGTTCCCGCCGGCTGAACCTGATGGCGCCGCCGCCGCGGCCGCGGCCGCGGCCGCCGGTCGGCGTCGCGCCCGAGCGGCTCATCGGACCGCCTCCAGGAGGATGTCGGCCCCGGTGCGGGCGCCCTCGACCAGGTGGCCGCCGATGGCGCTGACGCCGCCGATGTCGGTCGAGAGCCACGGCAGGATGGCCGGGAAGACGATCAGGCTGGCGATCATGCTGCCGACGTTCGTCAGCGCGACGACGAGGATGAGCCGGAACAGGGGGACCTCCCGCATGCGTGCGATGATCTCGCCGACGGGCGCCGACCCGTCGTCGAGGATGGTGTTCAGGGTGTCGATGTCGGCGACGCTGACCGCGCGGTAGCGCAACTCGACGTAGCCGGCGAACCAGCCGGGCGCGAGCAGGGGGTTGACGCTGGTCAGCCACGCGACGCCGCCGCCGGCCAGCGCGCTCGGCCAGCGCGCGCCGGCGAGGCGGGCCATCCCGCCGGCGAGCACGCCGTTGACGATGAACCACGCGGCGAACAGTTCAAGGAGCCAGGTCTTCTGGGCCCCGCCCAGCGCCAGCAACACGAAGAAAGCGAGGAACCCGACCGTGATGGCGTAGCCGACGGCCTTGTACAGCACCCGCGAGAGGCCGCCGGACTCGGCCTCGCCGACGAGTGACTCCATGGGCGGGAGCGACTCGGGGTCCTCGAGGTAGGCCTCGATACCGGCGCGGTGGCCGGCGCCGACGACGGCGACGACGCGGTAGCCCGCCTCCCGGAGCGCGACCAGCCGGTGGGCGATGTAGGCGTCGCGCTCGTCGATGAGCGCCTCGGCGCCGCCCGGCGAGAAGCGGCGGAACTCCTCCATCATCGCCGTCACCACGTCCGCGTCGGTCAGTTCGTCGATGTCGATCTCGTCGATGTCCTCGTGTTCGGGCAGCGACCGCTCGACGACCAGCCCCGCGAGCGCGCCGACCGACCCGAGGGCGAAGGCGCCGGCGGCCATCCCCGTCCCGGCCTGGAGGGCAAACCCGCCGAGCGAGACGAACCGGTCGGCCGACAGCGAGAGCGGCCCGAGCGCGAGGCCGCCGGTGCGCGCGAGCGCCACCCCGACCGCCGCGCCGAGGACGGCGCCCGCGGCGATGCGAGCGGGCGTCGTGGTCGGGACCCCCAGCGCGCCCAGCGCCTGTCGGAGCGTCGGGTCGAACACCGCCCACAGCGCGAGGCCGGCGACCGTCCCGCCGACGAGGCCGCCGACGGTCCCGACGGTCGCCGGGCCGAGGGCGGCGACGAAGTCGGCGCCGGCGACGCCGAGCGAGCCGGCCAGCAGCGTCACCGCCGCGAAGCCGGTGAACAGGCCGAACGTCGCGCCGACCCCGAGCCCGACCAGCGACGGCGGCCCGACCGCGAGCGTGAGGTTCGCGACGAGCTTGAGCTTCGCGGGGACGCTCAGCCGCGTCCAGAACCGCTGGATCGTCGTCTGGATGTCCCGGTCGACCAGCGCGACGCCCAGCCCCAGGCCCTCGGCGGTCTCGACGGCCGCCATCATGTCCGCGCCGGGGTCGATGTCGAAGCGGTCGCCCAGCCGCGTCTGGACGTACGAGAGCATCCAGTAGGCCAGAAACTGGAAGACGGTGTTGCCCCCGAGCAGGTCGCTTGGCTCTAGGTCCTCGGGCGCTTCGCCCTGCATCTGGCGGTAGCGACCCTCGTCGAGTTCCACGGCGACCACGTCCGGCCGGTCCCCCTCGATGACGCGCTCGACCTCGGCGACGCTCTCGTGTGAGACGTGGGCGGTCCCCACGACGCGGACCGACCCCTCGCCGGCCGGCCGCGACGGGGGCATCGGCAACTGCGCTGCGGCGTCCGTCAGGTCCTCGCCCGCGACGCGCTCTGTCATTCACCCGCGCTACACGCGCGGTCCGTTTACTCTTGTCGGACTCCGGGATCCGGCAGGCTCGCCCGGTCGTGCCACGCCAACGCATACCGCATAAACAATTATTACCTTTCGGTGTGGATCGGGAAATATGGCGACACGCCAGTCCGCTCCGACGTATCACACGTGCACCTGTGGTGAGGAGTTCGAGACGACGGACGACCTCCTCGAACACGCGCGAGAGGAGCACGGACTCGGCGTATTTTAGAGTCGGCGCACCCGGAACCGGTCGTAGCCGCCGTGGGACACCTCCAGCGACCCGACCCACCAGTTCCACCGTTCGACCAGCGTGTGCTCGTCGGGGGCGTCCCGGAGGTTCGAGACGACAGTCTCGACGGTGAGCGAGTCGCCGAAGTCCGCCTCGTAGAGTCCGGCGTCGGCCAGGTCACGGGCCTGTCGCGCGACGACGCGTCTGGCGTCGGGAGACCCCTCGAACCGTCCGAGGGCGTCCGCGAGTCGGTCCTGGTCCACGCGTGACACGTCGGCCGGGACGGCCTTGAAACTGATGAGTGGTGGCTGAGGGGAGTAAGCCCCCTTCTGTTTCGACCCGGCATTGGGCTGAGCGCCCGCCCGTGCGTCCGGGCTACCTCGACCGGACGGGCTTGCACCGGTGAGGGTTCGCCGTTCCATCCGTTCTCTCCCGTCGCCGCTCGCGGCGTCCGCCCCGTTCCGCACGGGCGTGTGCCCGCTCGGTATCCGTGGCCGCCGACGCGGCCACGCTTCCCGGGGCTTTCGCCGCTCGCGTCGAGGCGACTGGCGTCGCCTCGCGTCCCTCGGCGGGTCGACTCCCCCTCGCTTCGGCGGGGTGCCTCGCTCGGGGTTCGCGCGCCTCATCGGTCGGGGAGAGGGGTCTCGTTTCTGTTCCAGCGCCAGCGGTCTCCCGCTCCGGGTTTGCACCCGGTCACCTGCCCGGACGGTGGGGGGACTTTCCTCATGCCCCTTGCGCGGCCCGGCGGGGCCGGACCGGCGCGCTGGGGCACGGGAACCGGGCTCCCTCTGCCACCACCACGTAGGCGGCGGGCCTGATTAAGCCGTTCGGTCGACTGTCCCGGCAGTGTGTCGGCAATCGTGCCGGGTGGTCACGAAAACAGCACGAAAGCCGCCGCTTCCGGGCTCTCGTGCTGTCTCGGCGGTTCTCTGAACACGCAGTGCCTCTCTGGACACTGCAGTATCGGAGGTGGCCGACCGGTGTGCCGGCACCGTGGTGGGACCCTATTCGTTCGGGCCGGGTCCGCCCGCCTCTGGATCCGCGTCCGTCCCCGAGCGCAGCGAGGAGAAGCCGGGTCGCCAGTACAGCAGCGCGACAGAGAGGAGGAAAGCCAGCGTCGACAGGTCCGTCGAGTAGGCGTAGACGGTCGTCATCAGCGAGACGCTGCCGCCCCAGACGCCGGTGACCAGCGACGCGAGGATGGGAAACGAGCAGCTGAGACACGACAGCAGGCCGACCGCGCCCGAGACGACGGCGCCGGTCACGTCGAGCACGGCGGCGTAGACGAGGTAGGCCAGCCCCAGGTAGCCGACCACGCGGTAGGGGATAAACGAGACCGCGACGGCGCGGGTGACGACCCTGACGCGGGCCCAGCCCGGCGAGCCGGCCCCGATGGAGACACCGAGGACGCTGTCGAGGACGCCGTGGTGGCCGCCGGAGGTCAGGACGAACAGTCCGGCCCAGTTTGCCAGCAGGACGAAGTAGACGGCGGCGACGGCGGCGGCGACGAGGTGGTGGCGCCGCGGGGCGCGTGGCAGGGCCGTCCGCGCGACGGCCACGAGCACGACGTTGATCCAGACGAACGGGTAGAGGACGTACCGCACGCGGGTCACGGTCGCGGGCGTCGAGTAGAAGTAGCCGGCGAGCAGGGCGGCCTCGAGGACGACGGCGGCCACGAGTAGCTGGACGCCTGTCGGCCAGTCGGTCGGTGCCAGTCGTCGTGCGGAGTGGGCCATCTACAGACCGAGTAGCAGTTTGAGCGAGATGGCGAGGATGAAGAGGAAGCCGAGCATGACCGCGCTCCCGGCGGCGGCCTGCGCGCTCGGCCGGCCGTTGCCACGCATGGCGAAGTAGACGCCGCCGACCAGGTAGACCGCGACGCCGACCCCGAGGACGGCGATCATCGCCGACCCCGAGACCGCCCCGCTCAGCGTGACGACCGCGCCGCCGATGACGCCCACGACGAGGAGGATGTACGCCGCCGTCCAGGTGCTCGTTTCGCGGGCGAGCCGCGACAGCCCCGAGACGGGTCGCCCCTCGCCAGCGTCCATGCCGTACGCGGCCTGTGGCACGTAGTGGTGCCACTTCCTGCCCCGTACCACCATCATCACGACGCCGACGCCGAGCAACCCCATCACCAGTGTGCTTGCGAGATACGCCAGGTCCGCCATGTCTTGTGTAAGTTTTTCGCCCGACGTTAATAACCGTTGTTCAACGCCGCGCCCGTCGTGTCAACTCGAGGACTAGTGTGGCCGCCCGCCCTGTCGTCCCCTCCCTTCCCGTCCCGGGCAGTATCCTTTTTCACGCTCCGGTCACAGTAGGTGGTAATGACCGACGGACCCGCGAGCGACGCCACGGAGACGGGGATCGACGAGGGCCACGACGCAGACACGGACCGCGACTCAGACCTCGACCCGGAGGCGAACCCGCGCGCGGCCGACTCGGCCGCCGGGAGGGCGGATCAGGTGGCCGAATCGACACCGGACACGCCGGATACGTCGAGCACGGCGGCAGAGTCCGACGCGCCGCCGCCGGAGTCGGACGTCCCGCCGGACGTCAGGAAGTACGACCGGTTCAAGAAGATAGACGGCGGGACCTACGACCGGGCCAACGAGTTCCTCCGCGAGCGGACCTACATCACGGCCCGGGAATGGGCCATCGCGCGCCTGTGTGCGGACTTCCGGACCGAGACCGGCGTCGAGATGACCAAGATCGGCGAGAACCTGCCCGAACTGGTCCCCTTTATGACCGACACCTACAGCCCACAGGCGGTCAACCAGGCCCGTGCCTCCTTCGAGGAGAAGGTCCGCACCGCCGGCGCGACCTTCCTCTACGGGGCGATGTGTGACTTCTTCACCGCCGAGGAACTCGACGACGTGATGTACGAGGCCACCGAGGTCGCCAAGTTCCTGCTGGAGGTCGAGGGCGTCGAACTCTCCGTCGAGGAGGAACTCGAAGCCGAGGACCGGATCTCCGAGGTCATGCGCGAGGTGCGCGAACACTCGGCGGCGCTCCGCCACGACGAGGTCGAGTGCCCCGACTGTGGCCACCGCTTCGAGGCGTCGGCCGCCGACGCCGGTGACCCCGGCGACGACTGAGTCTCGTCCGGCCGGGGCGGCGACCGGACCGAGTCCAACCCTCGGTCCGAGCGCCCGCGGTCCGGGCTTCCGTGGGGTACTCGTCGTCTACATTGGCTCGGTGATGCGTCGTCTACGCCGGGTCGGTCACGCGCCGTCGTCGTCCGGGACGAACGGGTCGACGTCGGCGTGTTCGATGGTGACCACCTGGTCGTCCTGGAGCGGACGGACGTGCGTGGCGAGGCCGTGTTCGTCGGCGACAGCGAGGAGGTCCTCCAGGTCCGTCCGGTCGTAGTACAGCGGGACGAGCGCCGCGACGTCCCGGTCGGCCGTCTCGACGACCGCGACGCGGTAGACGACCCCGGACCCGCCGGCGCCGAAGACCCGGCATTTCCCGACGGTCCGGTCGGCGAGGGCGTCCCGGAGGCGTTCGAACTCGTCGCCGGGGACGACCACGTCGAAGCCGACCCGCCGCGGTCCGGGGTCGAACCCGCCGGTCAGTTCGGCGGCAGTGCGGGGCTCGCCCGTCAGGACGGTCACGTCGCCGGGGTGGACCGCGACGGCGGTCCACTCCTCTGCCCGGTATTTCCGGGCGGTCGCGTGGACGTCCTCGACGACCGCTTCCCAGTGGTCGGTGACCCGGTGGAAGGGGTTGGCCTCGGGGTCGGCGGGGTCCTGGTCTCTCATGCGTGGGGCGGTCGGTGCGGCGGCTCAAAAGGTACAGAGACGGTTCGACGGGTAGGCACCGGCTACTCAGAGCGCGGCGGCGACGAGCGGGCCTCGACGCCGCGGCCGACCAGAACCGACCCCGCCCAGCCGAGGACGCCACAGCCCAGCGCGAGCGCGCCCAGCGCGAAGCCGGTCGACTCCCCGGCCCGGACGTCGCCGGTCCAGAGAGCGACCGCGGCCACGCCGAGCGCGCCGACGACCGCGCCGACGAGCGCGGCGCCCCCGACGAGGCGGGCGCGCGGGTGGACCCACCTCCCGATTTCCGCGCCGGCCTCGGTCCCGGTCCTGGCCCTGTCCATCAGTCGACGGCCTCCCGCATGCGCGGGTCGAGGGCGTCGCGCATGCCGTCGCCGAGGAGATTGAACCCCAGCACCGTGACCGCAAGGACGAGGCCGGGGAAAAACGAGAGCCACCACCGGCCGGTGAGCAGGCCGTTGTCGACGCCCCGCGAGAGCATCAGCCCCCAGGAGGGCGTGCCGGCCTGGGCGCCGAAGCCGAGAAACGACAGCGCCGCGAGGTCGATGATCGCCAGCCCGAAGTTCAGCGTCGACTGGACGGTGACGGGCGCGAGCGTGTTCGGGAGGACGTGGCGCGCGAGGATCCGCGGGTCAGAGGCGCCCAGCGCGACCGTCGCGTTGACGTACTCGTCTTCGAGGACCTTCAGCGCGGCCCCGCGGACGACGCGGGCGAACCGCGGGGTGTAGACCAGCGTGAGCGCGGCGACGGCCCGCCACAGTCCCAGTTCCCGCGGGAAGATGGCCACGAGCGCCAGCGCCAGCAACAGCGGCGGAAACGCCAGCAGCACGTCCATCGTCCGCATGACCACGTTGTCGGTGACGTCGCCGTAGTAGGCGGCGACGATGCCCAGGCTCACGCCGACGACCGTCGAGACGCCCACCGTGATCGTCCCGAACTTCATCGCGAGCCAGGCCCCGTACAGGCACCGCTTGTAGATGTCACGGGCGGCCGCGTCGGTCCCGAAGAGGTACTGGTTCCACGCCGCCGGCCCGACCCACCCCGGCGGCGCCCTGTCGGGGACGTCCGTCCCGAGCCTGGACCTGGTGAGTTCGGTCAGGTCCATCGTGACACGGGCGTACACCGCCACCACGACGACCGTGAGGATGACCAGGAGGCCGGCGACCGCCAGCCGGTTCGACAGCAGGTCCGAGAGAAACGGCGATGCGCGCACCCGCTCAAGCAGACCCCGCGTCTCCCGCCGGTCGTCTGCCGCGTCGCCCGGTCCGTCGTCGGCGTGGGTGTCGGTACTCATTGCTGGATCCGTGGGTCGAGGTAGCCGTAGGTGATGTCGACGACGAGCGTGACGAGCGTGAACAGCAACGCGAACGTGAGGACCGTCCCCTGGACGACGGGGTAGTCGGAGGCACCGATGGCGCGGACGATGGTCAGGCCCATACCGTTGATCCCGAAGACCGTCTCGGTGAGGACGGCCCCGCCCAGCAGCGTCCCGAACTGGATGCCGATGATGGTGACCACGGGGATGAGGGCGTTCCGGAAGCCGTGTTTCGTCACGGTGATCTTCGCGCCCTGGCCTTTCGCGCGGGCGGTCCGCATGTAGTCCTGGCGGACGACCTCCAGCATCGACGAGCGCATCATCCGTGAGATGAGCGCCGTCGCGTAGATGCCGATGACGAGCGCCGGCATCAGCAGGTGCCGGACCGCCGAGACGAAGGCGTCGAACCGCCCGAGCAGGAGCGCGTCGACGGTGATCATCCCGGTGAGGGGGAGCTCACGGCCCAGGAGCGTCCAGGTCGTCGGGAGAAACAGCGTCGAGTCGATCCGGCCGCTGGTCGGGAGGACGCCCAGGAACGTCGCGAACAGGAGAATGAGCAGCGGGCCCGACCAGAAGATGGGGACCGAGATGCCCGACAGCGCCCCGACGCGGGTGAGGTGGTCGGTCGCGGTGTCCTGTTTGATCGCCGAGAGCACGCCCAGCGGGATGCCGATGAAGATGCCCGCCAGCTGGCCGTAGAGGGCCAGTTCGACGGTGACGGGCAAGCGGTCGGCCAGCACCTGCCGGACGGGGTTGCCCTGGCTGATGCTGTACGAGCGGCCGAAGTCGAACCGGGCGGCCTCCCAGATAAAGTCCAGGTACTGGACCCACAGCGGCCGGGTCAGCCCCAGTTCGCGCCGGACCTGCGCCACCTGTTCGGCCGAGGCGCGCTGGCCCGCGATGATCCGCGCCGGGTCGCCCGGCGCCAGATGGAGGATGCCGAACACGACCGTCGCCACTCCGAACAGCACCGGGACGAGCAGGAGGAGGCGCTTGAGGACGAACCGGAGCGAGGCCATACCGGGCCCGCTACTGGATCTCGACGGTGTTCAGGTAGGGCCCCCCGACCGAACTGACGGTGTAGGAGTCCTCGACGACCGCCTCGTTGACGGCACGCAGCGTCTCGGCGTAGTCGAGGAAGACCCAGGGGGCCTCGTCGTGGGCGAGCTGGTTGGCCTCCATGTACATCGACTCGCGCTGGCCCTCGTCGTAGGTGCGCTGGGCCTCGCGGACGGTCTCCATGAAGTCGGTGTTGGCCCACCCGGAGACGTTGAGCGTGCTGTACCCCTCGGTGTCGAAACTCACCCAGTCCTGGTCGTCGGGGACGGCGTCCATCGGCACCTTCGGGTCCAGCAGGACGTACAGGAAGTTGTCCGGGTCGGCGTTGTCGGTGTACCACCCCAGGAAACAGGCGTCGTGTCTGCCCTGGTCGGTGTACTCGAGGTACGGGCTGAACGTGGAGAACTGGTTTATCTCGACCGACAGCCCGACGTCCTCCAGATCGGACTGGACCTGGTTGGCGGTCTGGATGGGGCTGGGGTTGTAGCCGCGGGGGTTCGAGAACGTCGCGAGTTCGAACCCGAAGCCGTCGCCGTAGCCTGCCTCCTCAAGGAGCGTCCGGGCCTGGTCCTTGTCCTGGGGGTACGGTTCGATGTCCTCGTTGTGGCCGAGCACGTCCGGCGGGAGGGGCTGGTCGGCCTGGCTGGCGAACCCCTGGTAGATCTGGTTGACGATGGCCTCGGTGTTGACCGCCAGCGAGACCGCACGCCGGACCCGCCGGTCGCGGAACTCCTCGCGGCGGGCCATGTTCATCGCCATGTAGCCGACGTTGATGCCGTTCTTGCGCAGCAGGGTCGCCGAGTCGCTGTTCTGTGCCTGCTGGAAGCCGTCGGCGTCCAGGTTGTCGGTGATGTGTGAGTCGCCGTTGATGACGTCCTGGACGCGCGTGCTGTTCTCCTGGATAGTCTTGAAGACGACCTCGGCGACGTTGGGGCCCGGTCCCCAGAACTCCTCGTTGGCCGTCAGGAGGATCCGGCTGTTGGGGTTGTCGAGTTGCTCGAACGCGAAGGGGCCGGTCCCGACGGGTTCGGTACCCAGCGACACCTGGTCGTCGGGGTTGGCGCCCATCTTCTCGATCTGGGCCTTCGAGAGGACTGCGGCCGCGAACATCGCCAGGTTACGCAGGAAGGGGGCGTACTGCTGCTGGAGTTCGATGGTCAGCGAGTAGTCCTCGCTGGCGTCGACGCTGTCGATCCAGTTGCCCAGCGTGAACGGGCCGTACCCCGACCGGTTCTCGTCGCCGAGGTAGTAGTCGAACCCCGACTGGGTGAACCGCTGGTAGGTCGCCTTGAAGTCCGCGGCCGTGAACTCCTCGCCGCTGTGGAAGGTGACGTCCTCCCGGAGTTCGAGGGTGGCCGTCGTCCCCTCCAGCGAGTAGTCGGTCGCCAGCCCGTCCTCGAGCTGGCCGCCGCTGCCGGGCGTGAACTGAATGAGCGTGTCGAAGATCTGGTTCGTGACCTTCGCCACCTCGCCGCTCGTCGTCTGCTGGGGGTCGTAGTTCTCGGGGTGGTCACCCCGGGCGTACACGAGCGTCCCGCTCAGGCCAGACCCGTCGCCGTCACCACCATCGCCATCGCCGTCGCCGTCCCCGCCACCGCCGTCACCGGTGCCGTCGCCGTCGCTGCCGTCACCGCCGTCACCGCCGTCGCCGTCGCCGTCGCCGGGTTCGGTCGTTTCGGTCCCGCCGCCGCCACAGCCCGCGACCGTCACCGTCGCCGCCGTCGCACCCGTCACTTTCAGAAACGTCCGTCTATCGATCGAGTCCCGAGACATGCCCCCGACTGGTCGTGGCAGCTATATGAGGCCCGGAGATCATTCACGCCGCCGTATAAGGCCCGTACTCCCTCGAAGGACCGGCTTACCCGGGTGTCAGTCGGGCGCGTCGGCGTCGCCGGGCTGGTCGTACTTGTGGCAGGCGGCCGGGTGGGGGTGGTCCCCGAGGACCGGCTGGCGGCGTTCACAGACGCTCTCGAACCGCTCGCGGAGGACGCGCTCGGCGGCCGCCCACTCGCCGTCGGCGAGGTGTTCGAACGACCGCTCGACGACCGCCCTGGTTTCCCCCCGGAGGGTCGTCTCGAAGAATTCCTCGAACAGCGTCTCGACGAACGCCGGGAGAGGGGCCGGCCGGTCGCCGGCGGGGGCGTCGGCGCCGTCGGGTGGCGCGCTGTCGAGGGCCGCCGGGCGGTCGGCGGCGCTCGCCCACGTGGCTTCGAGGTTGATCTCGCGGTCGGCGACGCGCTGGCGGTAGTCCATCACCTCGCGGTAGGTCTCCTGTTCGACGTCGAGGCCTTCGGGCGGGATGACCGCCGGACAGCGCGTCCGGAAGCGACAGCCAGAGGGCGGGTCGACGGGGCTGGGGACGTCACCTTTCAGGAGGACGCGGTCGGTCGTGACCGACGGGTCCGGTTCCGGGATGGCAGACAGGAGCGCGCGCGTGTAGGGGTGTTTCGGGTCGGCGAACAGGTCGTCGGTCGCGGCGACCTCGACGACCTCGCCGAGGTACATGACCGCCACGCGGTCACAGATGTGCCGGACGACGCTCAGGTCGTGGGCGATGAACAGGTAGGTGAGACCGAACTCCGCCTGGAGGTCCTCCAGGAGGTTGATGATCTGGGCCTGGACGGAGACGTCGAGCGCCGAGACGGGTTCGTCACAGACGATGAAGTCGGGGTCGACCGCCAGCGCCCGCGCGATGCCGACCCGCTGGCGCTGCCCGCCCGAGAGTTCGTGCGGGTAGCGGTCGAACTGGTCGGTTTCGAGCCCGACCGCGTCCATCAGCTCCAGCACGCGGTCCCGGCGCTGCTGGCGGCGCGAGTCCGCTGGCGGTTCGGCCGGCAGGTCGTGGACCTTCAGCGGTTCGGCTACCGTCGCGCCGACGGTCATCCGCGGGTCGAGACTCGACAGCGGGTCCTGGAATATCATCTGCATGTCCCGGCGCTTCCGGCGGAGCTGTCCCCTGTCGAGGGCCGCGAGGTCGTCGCCGGCGAACACGACCGTCCCGTCTGTCGGTTCGAGCAGGCGCAACAGCGTCCGGCCGGTCGTCGACTTCCCACAGCCGGACTCGCCGACCAGCCCCAGCGTCTCGCCCTCGTAGACGTCGAAGGAGACGCCGTCGACGGCCCGCACCGCGCCCTCGACCCGGCCGAGGAACTCGTCTAGGAGGTCCTCCGCCTGCGAGAAGTGTTTCGTCAGCTCCCGGACCTCGAGTAGTCGCTGGTCGGTCCGGGTGGAGGCGGCCGCCGAGACGCCCTCCCCGGCCGCGTAGGCGGCCGTGTCGAACGACTCGAGGACGCACTTCGACCGGTGGTCGACGTCCTCGGGGCCGTGCTGGAGGTAGGGGATCTCGCCCTCCCGGCAGTCGGGCCGGACCCACGGACACCGCGGGGCGAAGTGACATCCCGATGGCATGTCGACGAGGCTCGGGACCGACCCCTCGATGGGCCGCAGTCTGTCGGCCGTCTCGCGGGGGATCGACTCCAAGAGCGTGTAGGTGTAGGGGTGAGAGGGGTTGTGGAAGATCTCCCCGACGGGGCCTTCCTCGGCGATCTCGCCGGCGTACATGACGGCCACGCGGTCACAGACCTCCGCGACGACGCCCAGGTCGTGGGTGATAAAGAGGACCGCCATCCCGAGGTCGGTCTGCAACTCATCGACGAGGTCGAGGATCTGGGCCTGGATCGTCACGTCCAGAGCCGTCGTCGGTTCGTCGGCGACCAGCAGCGTCGGCCGGCAGGCCAGCGCGATGGCGACGAGGACGCGCTGGCGCATCCCGCCGGAGAACTCGTGTGGGTAGTCGTCGATTCGCGTGGCCGGTTCGGGGATCCCCACCTCGTCGAGCAGGGCGACCGTGTCGGCCCGCACCCGGTCGCTCATGCCCCCGCCCGGCCGGGGGATAATCTCCCGGACGGCGTTCAGCCACGAGTCGGCGCGCTTGTGGCCGTAGCGGTGCAGGCGGAGGCTCTCGGCGATCTGTTCGCCGACGGTGATCGCGGGGTTGAGCGATGTCATCGGGTCCTGGAAGATCATCCCGACATCGCCGCCCCGGACGTCGCGCATCGCGGCCTCGGGCGCGGCCGTCAGGTCGACGTACCCCTCCGAGACGGTGACCAGTCCGTCGCCGGTCTCCGGGAGCGCGCGGGCCGGCGCGGCACGGACGACCTCCCGGGCGAGGGCCGTGTCCCCGCGGCTCGGGTCGACGTCGAGGCCGGGCGGGAGCGCCGCCCTGTCGACGGTCGCGTCGGTCAGGTAGACGAACGCGTTCCCGTCACCGTCGCGCGAGGCCGTGGCCGCCGTCGAGACGCCCCGTGGGTACCGCCGTGCGAGACGCCGGACTGTCCCGACCGCGCCGAACCGGACGGTCCCGTCGACGACGCGGCCGGGGTCGTCGACCAGCCCCATCGTCGAGAGCGCTGTCACGGACTTGCCCGACCCGGACTCGCCGACGAGGCCGACCGTCTCGCCCGCCCCGACATCCAGGTCGATGCCGTCGACTGCCTTGACCGTCCCCCGTTCTGTCTCGAAGTGCGTCCGCAGTCCCTCGATCGAGAGCAGGTCGCTCATTCCCGCGCCGTAGGGAACCGACCCGGAAAGGTAACAGGTGGTTATCGGGAGTGGTGTTATGTTTAGCGAGTCGGATGAGAGGGCTCGGGGCTTTCACGCTGTCTCTGGATACAGTAGCCGGAAAATCTTTTCCCGACACACTGCCTTATCGGGCCCGCCCGGCGAGTCCCGCGCGGTCAGGCGCGGTCGTCGTCGGACACGAGGTCTTTCTCCACGAGTTCGCGGATAGCGCGGTCGATGGCGTCGTCCGCCCCGTCGTCGTCCGCCCCGTCGGTCGCGCCGTCCTCGCCGGCCGGGTCGTTTTCGCCGGTCGCGCCGCTTTCGTCGCTTTCGCCGGTCGCGTCGCCGTCACCGGGTTCGGTCGTTTCGCGCCCGCTGGGTCCGGCGGCCGCGTCACCCTCGTGGGGGTCGGCGGTGCCCCTCCCGGCGGGGCCGCTCCCGCGGGCGTCGGTGGGGCGGTCGGTCCGGGAGGCGGTCCTGACGTTCTCGCCGACGGGTTCGGCGAACCGTTCGGAGTCGCCGCCGGGGCGGTCCTCGGGGTCGCGCTCGTAGACGACGGTGCCCCGGACCATCGTGAGTTCGGGGAAGACGCCCGCCCACCCCTCGAAGGGCGTCCAGTCACAGGCCGTATGGAGGTCCTCGCCGCGGATAGGGTGGGTCGTCGCCGGGTCGACCAGCACGAGGTCGGCGTCGGCGCCCTCCTCGATCCGTCCCTTCCGGGGGATGTCGAAGATCCGGGCGGGGTTCGCGGCGGTCAGGTCCCGGACGCGCTCGTAGGTGAGGTTGCCGGCGCGGGCCTCGGCGAGCAACAGCGGCAGCGCGGTCTCGACGCCCGGGACGCCCGACGGGGCGTCCCAGATGGGGGCGTCTTTCTCCGCGCGGGTGTGGGGGGCGTGGTCGGTCGCCACCACGTCGACGGGCCCCTCGACGACGCGGCGGTAGACGCGCTGGCGGCGCTTCTCGCGGCGGAGCGGGGGGTTCATCCGGCCGTGCGTGCCCAGGTCGTGGACGTCCCGCCGCGAGAGGAGCATGTGGTGGGGCGTCACCTCGCAGGTCATCCCCGCCTCGGCCGCGACGTCGATGCCCCGCGGCGTGGAGGTGTGTGCGACGTGGATCCGCGTGCCCCGCTCCGCGGCGAGGCCACAGGCCTGGCGGACCGCCGACACTTCGGCGCGGGCGGCCCGGTAGGCGCTCCAGGCGTCGGCGTCGTCGCGCTCCCGCGCGCTGACGTTGAACTCGTCGGCGTCCTCGGCGTGGACGGTCACCCGCACGCCCGCCTCGGCGGCCGCGTCCAGCGCCTCGACGAACGGGCCCTCCTCGACCCCCATGTTGCCGGTCGAGTCGGCCAGGAAGACCTCGCCGAGCGCGAAGAGGTCGCGCTCGAACAGCGAGTCGGGGTCCCAGTCGGCGGTGACGCCGCCGTTGATCCCGAAATCGACCAGCGAGTCCATCGCAAACTCGAACGTCTCGTCGAAGGCCCGCCCGTCGACGGTCGGCGGCGCGGTGTTGGGCTGGTCGGCGACGGTCGTCACGCCGCCGGCCGCCGCACTGCGCGACCCCGTCGCCCAGGTCTCCTTGTGCGGGTCGCCGGGCTCGCGGAAGTGGACGTGGACGTCGACCATCCCGGGGAGCAGGCGCTTGCCGGTCCCATCGACCACCCGCTCGCCCTCTCGTGGGTCCAGACCGACTCCCACGGCCGCGATGGTCTCCCCGCGGACGCGGACGTCCCGCTGGCGGCCGTCAGCGAGCGTCGCGTTCCGTACGAGCATATCCCACTTCTCGCGTCCGAGACCCTAAATCCCCCGGAGCGCGACGCCCCGTCCGCGGGACGACGCTGGTCAGGCCGCGTCCGGCTCTACCGTCTCGACGGTGGCCTCGCGGTCGCCGACCAGAGCGTCCTCGATGGCCGCCGCGACGACGGCCGGGTCGTCGCTGCCGCCGGCCAGCGCGACGCTCCCGACGGTCCCGGGGTCGAACACCACGCCGAGCGCGTCGTAGACCGGCTCCAACACCTCGGCGACCGCCCCGTGGTCGGCGACCAGGACGACCCCCGCGACGACGGCCGCGTCGTCGTGGACGCGCTGGGCCAGTCCCGCCAGTTTCCGCGCCCGCCCCCCGGCGGTCGCCTGGAGCGAGTGGGTCCCGGGACAGAAGGCATCGGGCGGTTCCCCCTCGGTCGCGTCGACGGCCAGTTCCGCGAGCGCGTCCAGCAGGGCCGCGATCGCGGCGTCGTAGCGGTCGCCCAGTCCCGACCGCGGGTCGTCGATGGGGAGGACGCGGGCGAACGCGACTGTCGACCCCGTGTACGCGACCGCGCGCCCGCCGACGTCGCGCTCGACGGGCGGGAAGCCCCGCTCGCGGGCGGACTCGCGGGCGCGGTCGTACCCGTCGGCCCTTGTGTCGCGCCGCCCGAACGCGACCTGCCGGTGGGGCTGCCAGACCCGGACCGCCGGCTCGCGGGACGCGGCGACCCGCTCGACGACCCGACCCGAGACCGCGCGGTCGTCCGCGATGGTGTCGGCCCGCCCTCGATAGACGCGCATACCCGGATGTTCGCCTCCAGCGGCAAAACGTCGGTGACTCGCGGTCCCCGCGGCGTCGCTCAGGGTGCCGGCGCGACCGCCTCGCCGCAGGTCGTCTCGGCGGGCTGGTCATCGACGAGGATCTGTGTCGCGAACTGGCAGTCGTAGGTCACGGGCGAGTCCGGGGGAAGTCGGAAGGTCATCCCGGTCGCGGGGTCCTCGAAGACCACCTGGAACCCCGTGCTGACGGTCGTCGCCTCCTGGCCGGGGCCGGCGTCCGTCCGGACGTGGCTGGTGAACCACTCGTCGACCCGCTCGTTGTCCATGGTGACGGTGAAGGTCACCTCGCGGGCTTCGCCGGGCTCTATCACCGTATCCGCGTCGACGCTCCCGAGTGTGAGGTCGCCGGTCTCGCCCTCGAACAGGCGGACGCCGTTGGTGTCGACCGTGACGCCGACGCCGTCGGGCGCGGCCGGGACGGGCACGTCACCGGGGTTGTGCACCTCGAAGCGGAACCGGATGGTCGTCTCGGCCTCGGTGACCGACGCCCACTCGGCCGAGCCGCGTCGCACCTCGTAGCCGACGGTGACCTCGTCCGCGTCACCGAGGTCGACGCCGTCGGCCCCGGTGTCGACCTGGTCGGTCCCGACCGTCTCCGTGTACGTCCCGGCGGTGCGGTTGGCCGACGACGAGAGGGCGTCGATGACCGGCGTCGAGTCGTTGAGGATCGTCCGGTTGACCGGCCTCACGTCGTGGTCGAACGCCACCAGCGCCCGGACGGTGAGCGTCCCGTCGACGCGCAACTCGATGGTCTCGTCGGCGCGGACGAACCCGACCCACCAGGCGGCCAGCCGGTCGTTCAGCAGGTCCGTCCGCAGCCGGTGGGTGCTGTTGCCCGCCGGGACCGCGATGTCCGATCTCTCCCCCTCGGCGAGGCGCACGTCGTTCATCACGACCACGTAGTCGGCGGTCAGGCTGTCCCCCAGCGCGACGCCGACCGGGTTGGGGTTGTCCACCCAGACCGTCGTGACGACCTCGGTGCGCTCGTCGGTGACGGTTCCCCAGTCGCCGCGGTCGACCAGACCGGCCGACGGCGCGCCGACGACCCCGAGCGCGTACAGGACCGCGAGCAGCGCCAGGAGCGCGACGACGCCGACCGCGACCCGGCGCGGCCACGTGTCGACGAGTCCGCTCCCGTCGGTCTCCCCTCGCGAGTCCTCCGTCTCGGCCTCCGACATGCTGTGTGGACAGACGACCGGGGGAGGTAACTGTGGCGATCCGTTCCGGCCGGCGAGTCGCCCAGACCCGGAACGCCACGATCGAGGCCGGTGCGGGACTGGGGCGGCCGCCGCCGAGTCAGCGGGGGCGCCAGCGGCAGCGGCAGTCTCAGCGGGAGCGGCGGTCAAAACGGCAGTGTCAGCGTCAGCGCCAGCGTCAGAGGATCGAGTAGGCGGCGGCGGTCGTCAGCGCGAGAGCGACGAACAGGCCGCCGACCATCAGGTACGAGACCGACCGCGGTTCCCAGCGCAGGTGCTGGTAGTAGGCGGCGACGACGATGGCCTTCGCGAACGACAGGACGATGATGATCCCGAACGCCGTCCAGTAGTCGATGCTCTCGACGCCCTCGACGAGCGCCTGGACGGTCGCCAGGACGAACAGGACCACGTATATACCGGCGTAGAGTTTTGTTCTGGCCATTGTCTCGCCTCAGAGGATGTAGAACAGCGGGAACAGGAACAGCCACACGATGTCGACGAAGTGCCAGTACAGCCCGAAGTACTCCAGACTGGAATCGTCGTCGAGGTAGGCGCCCTTCCAGGCCCGCGGGATCATGTACAGGATCATTATCAGGCCGACGATGACGTGTGCGCCGTGCAGGCCCGTCGTCAGGTAGAACGTCGACGAGGCGACGTTCGTCCCGACCTCCCACCCGTTCGGGAACGCCTCCGAGTGGATGTGGAACAGGTGGAGCCACTCGATGGCCTTGTTGGCCAGGAAGCCGACGCCGAGCACCCACGTCAGCCCCAGACTCGCGACGACGCCCAGCCGGGACCTCTTGTGGGCCGCGACCAGCGCGAGCACGACCGCGAAACTGCTGGTCAACAGGAGGTACGTGTTGAGCAGCCCCGGCAGGACGACGTGGTCCTCGGGGATGAGGTGGTGCCAGTGCTGCCAGCCGTTGGCGACCCGCAGGAACAGGTACGAGCCGATGAAGCCGCCAAACAGCACCACGTCCGAACCGAGGAACATCCACATGCCGAGTTTCATGTTCTCGACGCCCCCGAAGGGCCACTGCTCGGCGACGGTCGGTTCGGGCACGTGGAACGACTCCTGTGCCATCCCGACGAACCCGACGGCAGCGAGGACACCGCCCGCGGCGGTCAGGCCGTAGTAGAACCCGCCGTTCCGGACCCCCGAGATGCCGAGGAAGGCCAGGAAACCGGCGAAACAGACGACGACCGGCCAGTAGCTTGCGTGGTCGGCGTGTTCGGGTTCGGCGGTCGCCTGGCTGGCCAGCGCCGACTCGGCGGTCGCGAGCGCGCCGCCGCCGGTCGCCACCCCGCCGCTCCCTGTCGCGGTGCTGGCGTCGGCGGTCCCGCCGTCGGCGGCGGTCGAGGCTCCGCCGTCGGCGGCCGCCTCGTGTTCGTCGCGGAAGCTCAGTTTGCCGCCCTCGTAGCTGGGGACCCCCGGGAAGTTCTCCAGGGGCGGCGGCGACGAGACCGCCCACTCGGCGGTCGTCGAGTACTCCCAGGGGTTGTCGCCGACCTCCTCGCCGGTCGCTATGCTCTTGAACAGGTTGTAGAACATGACGAGGAAGGACAGCCCCAGGATGAACCCGCCGACGGTGGCGACCTGGTGCCACGACGACAGGCCGGGCGCGTACGCGAAGACGCGGCGGGGCGTCTCCCAGGCGACGAACATCGGGAAGTACAGCAGGTTGAACCCGACGAAATACGTCGCGAAGTGGAGTTTCCCGAGGAACTCGTCGTACATCCGGCCGGTCATCTTCGGGAACCAGTAGTAGATCCCGGCGAACAGCCCCGTCGCGCCGCCGACCATCACGTAGTGGAAGTGCGCGACAACCCAGTAGGTGCCCCGGAACTCGTAGTCGAGCACCACGGCGCCCAGGAACACGCCCGTGATGCCGCCGACGATAAAGAGGATGAGCGCCCCCAGCGAGAAGAGAAACGGCGTCGTGAACCGGATGCGTCCCTTGATCATCGTGTAGATCAGCGAGAAGACCATCAGGTCGAAGGGCAACGAGATACCGATGGTCGTCACCATAAACAGCGTCTTGATCTCGAGGTTGATCCCGGTCAGGAACATGTGGTGCATCCAGACGACGAATGACTGCAGCGCCACGAGCACCATCGCGAGCACGAACCACTTGCGCCCGACGAGGCGCTGGCCGGTGAACGTCTGGAAACACTCGGCCATGATACCCAGCGCCGGGAAGAAGACGATGTACACCTCGGGGTGGCCGAAGAACCAGAACAGGTGGGTCCACAGCAGGGTGCCCCCGTCCGAGGTGAAGTAGGTCGTCCCGAAGACGTGGTCGGCACCGAGGATGATGAGCGCCGCCAGCAGGGCGGCGAACGCAAACAGCATCATCCACACCGTCAGCAGGATCGACATCGAGAACATCGGCAGGTCCCGCATGCGCAGGCCCTCGGCGCGCATCCGGTACATCGTCGTCAGGAAGTTGACCGACCCCATCGTCACCGCGGCGACGAACATGATGAGCGCCAGGACGACCGTCGTCCCGCCGACGTTGGGCATGAACGTCGGCACGTTCAGCGGCGCGTACATCGTCCAGCCGCCGCTGAAACTCCCGCCCTGGAAGAACGAGACGATAAAGAGCAGTCCCGAGAACAGGTACGCCCAGTAGCTCATCGCGTTCAGGCGCGGGAACGCGAGGTCGTCGGCCCCGATCTGCAGCGGGATGATGTAGTTCGCGAAGCCGAAGGCAAACGGCGAGATGAACCAGAAGACCATCAACAGGCCGTGTGCGGAGACGGCCTGGTTGTACGCCCCCTCACCGAGGACGTTCCAGAGCGGCGACCACAGCTGGACGCGCATCAGCATCGCCAGCGCTCCGCCCAGCAACAGGAAAAACAGGGCCGTGACGGTGTAGAGGATGCCGATGTCCTTGTGGTTCGTGGTGACGAACCACCGCTTTACCGAACTCATCGGGGGGAAGTCGTGTCCGTGGTCGTGTTCGTGGCTCATGGGCGTGCAGCCTCCTCGAGGTCGGAGTGGCTCTCGTCACCGCTCTCGCTGGCCGTCCCGTTGGCCGCCGTCCCGTTGGTGCTGGCGTACCACTCCTCGAAGGCCTCGGGTTCCATCACGACGACCTCGGCGTCCATGTAGGAGTGGCCCCGCCCGCACAGTTCATAGCAGTTCGCGGTGTACTCGGTCGGTTCCTCCGCGACGAACCAGGCGTTGGTGGTCTGGCCCGGGATAGCGTCGGACTTGACCCGTAACTCCGGTATCCCGAAGTTGTGGAACACGTCCCTGGATGTCACCGTCAAGTTGACCATCCGGTTCGCCGGAACCCGGAGCGTACCGGTGGTGTGTCCGTTGGGGTAGGTGAAGTTCCAGCCGAACTGGTAGCCCTCGACGTGGACGTCGAGTATCTCGGTGCCCTCCTGTGCGGCCTCGGCCGGCCTGTTCTCGACGTACAGGAGCGTCCCGTAGGTCCAGACGATAAGCGAGAGGACGATGACCGCGCTCAGGCCGAACGAGAGGAACAGCTTCTTGCCCTTGCCGCCGCTCTCGGGCAGTTCGCCCAGTTCCGGCCGGTCGAGGTCCGGCGCCGGGTCCCTGTCCTCCCGGTACCGGTACTTGTAGGCGTTGTACAGCGTGTACGCGATGACGACCGTCCCCACGAGCGTCCCGAGCCCCAGGAAGACGACGAAGATGCTGTTGAACACCTCCGCTGGCGCACGGATTCCGCCCGCGCCCGCGAGTGCGACCTCGGCCGCCAGTCCGCCGCCAGATACTGGCATTTTCTGAACCATGGAACCTGCCCGTCTTATCGTTTGTGGACCGTCCTCCCTGGAATGGAAGCTGACGGACACGTTCGCGGTCGCGACCGCTCGCACGCTCGCCCGGTCGGGTAATATTTATGTCGTCCCGCCGTTCCGTATGGTAATGGCTGACACTCAGGGGACCGCGACCGACACCGACGACCGGACCGACGTCGAGTCCCCCGAAGAGCTGGCCGTCACCGTCCTCGTCGACGGGGTCATCGGAGCGGTCGCCGGCCTCGGCGGGAACCTCGTCATCCTCGGGACGCTGTTCGTGGCCGCACAGCTCGGCGGGTTCGACCTCGCCGCGTTCGCCACCGCCGCGGGACTGCTCGGTCTCGGGGCCGTCCTCACCGAGCCCCAGCTCCTGGTGGCGGGGCTCGCTATCTTCATCGTCGGCGGGTTGACGACGCTCCCGCTCTTGCTCGCGACGCTCGGGGCGTACCTGCCCGGCCGCCGCTACGCCGAGAAGGGGCTCGTCTTCGGCGCCGTCATGTGGACCGGCTTCGTGCTGGCGTACTATCCGGGCTACTCGGGCGTCTCGCTCACCGTCTACGTGGTCGCGTCGTTAGTCGGCCACCTGGGGTATGGCTACGTCACCGGCCACCTGATGGACCGCCTGTTCGCCGGGCGCGGCCGACCGGTCATCGCCACCCGAAACGGGTCACCCGCCGCCCTGACCGAGCAGTCCGCCGACCCCGACGCCACCACCCCGCGACAGGAGACGACCCTCGTCGACGAGAGCGACGAGGCCTGACACCGACGGAGCCTTATTCCGGCGCCCTCACACCCCGCCCATGCACCTCGCCGAGTCGACCTGGACCGACGCCGCGGCCGTCGAGACGTCCCTCGCGCTCGTGCCCGTCGGCAGCACCGAACAGCACGGCCCGCACGCCCCCCTCGGGACGGACGCGCTGGCCGCCGAGACGGTCGCCGCGGCCGGCGCCGACGCCTACGACGGCGACGTCGTCGTCGCGCCCCCCATCCCGGTGGGCGTCGCCGAGGAACACCGCCACTTCGCGGGGACGCTCTGGGTCAGCGAGGACACCTTCCGGGACTACGTCCGCGAGACGGTCGTGTCGCTGGCCTCGCACGGCTGGGACCGCGTGGTCGTCGTCAACGGCCACGGCGGCAACGTCGCCGCCCTGCGGGAACTGTGTGGCCGGGTGACGCGCCACGACGGCGCCTACGCCGTCCCTTTCACCTGGTTCGACGCCGTCTCGCTCGACGCCGACGACGACCCGCCGGTCGACCTGGAGGGGGTCGCGATGGGCCACGGCGGCCCCGTCGAGACGTCGCTCGTGCGCGCGGTCGCGCCGGACCTCGTCCACGAGGACCGCCTGGCCGAGGTCGCCGCGGGCGCCGCCGACGGCTGGGGCGAGTGGCACGCCGGCACCAACCTCGCCTACGACTCCGCCGAGTTCACCGACAACGGCGTCGTGGGCGACCCGAGCCGGAGCGACCCGGAACTGGGCGCGTGGCTCCGCGACCGGGCCGCCGAGAAACTGGCGTCACTCCTCGACCGCGTCGAGAACCGGGACTGCCCCGACGACGGCGAGTGAACCGCGACCGCGCGTTCAGGCCTCCGCCTCGTCCGCGTCGGCGTCGGCCTCGGCGTCCGCGCCTCCGTCGTCGGCGAACTCCTCGAGGGTGCTCCGGAGTTGCGGGACAGTGCTCGCGAGGTCGCTGACCTGTTCGTGGGCCGTCTCGACGTCGCCCAGCAGTTCCGCGACCGCCTCGATCTCCTCGGCAAGGTCGTCGCCGTCCTCGAAGGCGTCGGCGCGCTCGCCCATCGTGTACCACTTCTTGGCGTCCCTGAGGTGGTCCTCGGCGTCCCCGACGTCCAGCGCCGACCGGAGCGCGTTCAGCACGCCCAGGGTGTTGTCCGCCTCGACCGCCCAGATCTCGTCGGCGTCCGGGAGGGCCGCGCGCGCCTTTTCGAGGCTCGCTTCGACGTCCTCGCGCATCTCGCTGGCCGCGTCCTCGAAGAGTTCGTCGTCGTCGAGTGTCGCCTGACTCATACCCGTCCGTTCGGTCCCTGTCGGTTTAAACGCGCGCCTGAAAGTGAAAGTGAAGATCCCGTGAAGCGCCGACGAAACCGACGAGATCCCGTTTCAGGCCGATCACTCTCGCCGCGCTCCGGCGGTAGGACCGGGGACCGCCGCCCGTCGTGCGCTCTCCGGGGCGGGCTACTACCGTTCGTCGCGGTCGACGTTCCATCCGTCGTCGGTCGCGTCCTCCGGGTCGCCGGCGGCGTCGGTGCCGGGACCGGCGCCACCGCCGCTCCCGCCCGTCTGACGCCCGTCCCGGCCGGTCCCGCGTCCGGGGGCGCCCGTCCCGGGGCCGCCCGCTCCGGAGTCGGGGCCGCCGGTGCCACCGGGGCCGCCCCCGGCCGGACCGCCGGCCGGCCCGTCGCCCGACCCGTCGGCCCGGACCGCCCGCCGCGCGTCGGGGACCACGTCGAACTCGGGGTTGGTGTCCCCGAGGACGAGCAGGGCGTAGTACCGGAGGAACGTCTGGAACGGGACCTTGACGAGCAACAGACTGACGAACACGAGCAGCGCGTACACGAGGCCGAGAACGAGGAGGACGGAGCCGACTATCGCGTTCGCGTCGAAGGCAAACAGAAGCGGGAGCCCGGCGACCGCGAAGGGGACCGCGAGGACGAGGACGACGATGAGCGTGAGAAAGCCCGACGCGATACCGACGCCGATGCCCAGCAGGATGCTGACCACGAGATAGACGAGGTACTCCTTCCAGTCGGCAGTGAGCGTCCCCCAGAAGCGCCGCCAGGCCGAGATGACGCCGCGTTCCTCGACGAGCATTACCGGGACGACGAACATGTTGGTGAACCCCAGGAACGTACCGACGACCGCGACGGCGAGCAGCAGGACGGGGACGGCCACCGCCAGCAGCCCCAGCAACGCGATCACGGCACTGTCGGGGGCGGTGGGGGTGGAGCCGCCGAGGGCCAGGAAGAACAGCCCGCCGACTACCGCGGCGACGAGCCCGACCGTCACCAGCCAGATGACTGCGCGGAAGACGAACAGCCGGGCGCCGCGCCGCAAGTTCGACTTGAAGTAGGTCCACAGCCTGACGTGCTCGGTGCGGAGCGACTCGACGAAGACGAACTCCATCACCGCGCCCGCGACCGCCCACAGGAGTACCAGCGCGACGACCAGGACGAACAGGCCGACGATGAGCGCGAGCAGCGTCCCCGTCAGCTCCGGGTTGAGCGAGCCCGGCGCCGGACCGGGCCCGGGGCCGGGACCGGGACCGGGACCGGGCGAGCCCACGTCCGGGCCGCCGCCGAAGCCGGTCGGGACGTTCGGAAAACTCACGCCCGCGCCGGCCACGAAGAGCATGATTACCGCGAGACGGAACCAGCGCGCGCGGTCGAAGGGCAACAGGAACCGCTTTGTCGCCTTGATGGCGTCGTCGACCGAATCCAGGGCACTGAGCGACATACCCGGCGGTTCTCGACCCTCTTACTAATCTGTCCCGGTAGTTCACCTCACCGTCCGGCCGACCCCTCCTCGAGGTGCCTGTCGTGGGGTCCCGTCCGGGAAGCCGGACGGACCGGGGCGTCTGTCCGCCCTCAGGACCGCACGGAATCGACGGCCATCAGCGGGTAGCCGTCCTCCATCGCCATGGTTGCGACGACCTCGGTCCCCTCGTCGTCGACGACCAGTTCCACGTCGAGGAACCGCCCCGTCAACTCGGTGTAGTCGGCCGTCGCGTCGGCCAGCGCCGCCTCGAGTTCCGCGGTCAGTATCTCGACGGTCACCGACTCGCAGTGGGGCTGGTTCTCGATGGCCTCCTCGATGGCGCGCTCCAGGCTGGCGGCGCTGTCGGGGCTGACCGGCGTCCCCGCGAACTGGTGGTACAGCGAGCCGAACTTGATCCCCGCTTCGAAACAGGCGGTCTGGGCTTCCGTCGGGTCCATACCGACCGCTCGCGCCCCCGCGAGTAATCTCTGTCGCCGCTACTTCTCGACATCGAGCAGGGCCACCCGTTCGTGGACCAGCGCCGCCAGGTCGCCGTCGACCGTCGCCAGTTCCGCCTCGCTCACGTCGAAAAACGCCCGGACGCGCCCGGGGTCGAACTCCCCGAGCGTCTCCACCGGGCGGAGAGCGGGCGTCGACTCGACCGCCTCGACGGCCGCCCGTTCGGCCGCCGTGGCGTCCGTCGAGCCAGTTCCGGGCGCGTCCACGAGGACGACGGCCGGACGCTCCCCCGCGGAGACGCCCATCTCCAGGGCGCGGTCGATCTGGCGGCGGCCGGCCGCGTAACAGAGCACCTCGACCGCCCGGTCGCGGGCGACGTTCTCGCCGCGCGCGATGGCGCGGTCGGCCAGTTCGACGGCGCGCGCGAGGTGCGTCCGGTCGACGACGTACCGGGCGTCGAACGCCTGGACGGTGACGCCGTGGTCGTCGCCGATAGCCCCCAGGCGCTCGACGAACGCGTCCACGTCCTCGACCGTCACGACACACTCGAGGAGTTCCATCAGAAGTCACCCAGGCTCGACTGGTCTTCCCCTTCGCTGTCCCCGTCCGCGCCGCCGCCCTCGCCGGCGTCGGCCCCGTCGTCGTCCGGCCGGGCCGCGGCGTCGGCGTCGACGCCCTCCATCGACGGGTTCCGGTGGCCGGCGTTCTCCAGGACCGTCTCGGCGGTCTTCCGGCGGCCGCGCAGCGCCCCCAGCACGACTGACTTGTCGGCGTCCCGGAGGTCGGCGCGGTCCGCGATGCCGCCCTCGTACAGCCGTCGCGCGCGCTTGCGCCCGACGCCGCGGACGCTCGCGAGGTCGGTCAGTTCCTCGCGGACGCCGTGTTCGGCCCGCACGCGGGCCTCGCGGATGGCCGGCGCGACGCCGAGCCCGAGTTCGCCCGCCAGCGACTCGGCCGCGCCCAGCAGCCACTGGGCCGTCTCGACTTTCCCGCGGACGTCGCCGGGCCCGACGCCGTAGCGGTCGGTTATCTCGCCCTCGTCGACCTCGCTGGCCCAGTCTTCGAGCAGGCGCGCGGTCTTCAGCGCCGCGAGCCAGTCCTCGAACGCGGGGTCGAACTCGCTGGGCATCGCGCCCAGGAACGCCTCCTCGCGCTCGTAGGCCAGCATCGTGTACTCCTCGTCCTCGCCCGAGCGCAGGTAGAGTTCGTACATGTCCGGCGTGCGCGCGACGAGGTGGTACAGCCCCAGCGCCGAGGGGTCCTCGGCGTCGCGCAGGCCGTCGATGATCTCCGCGGCGCTCATCGGGTCGAGGTACAGCCGCGAGACGGTGTGGCCAAGCGAGGTGGCCGTGAGGCCGTCGTCGCCGTCGCGCTCCAAGAAGTCGTTGGCCACGAGATACTCGGTCACGTCGTCGGTGACCCGCTCCAGGCGGCCGCGCTCGGGCGTCTGGACGGCATACAGCGTTTGTTCGAGGAACTCCAGCAACCCCGCCCGGGAGTTGGCGAACCCGGAGGCGACCGTCGCCAGGATGTGGGTCCGCAACGCGGGTTCAGCGGCCAGTGTCGACTCGACGGGCTCGGGGTCGGCCCAGACGTACCGCTCGAAGAGTTCGTCGAGTTCGTCGTGGCTCGACGCGACCAGCAGCGCCTCGCCGTAGGGGTCCCGGCCCGGCCGGCCCGCCCGCCCCATCATCTGGTGGACCTCCAGCACCGAGAGCGGTTGCATGCCGCCGGCGGTGCCGTCGTAGCGCCGCCAGTCCCGCACGACGACCCGGCGCGAGGGGGTGTTGACCCCCGCGGCCAGCGTCGGCGTCGCGGAGACGACCTTCACCAGGCGGTCCCGGAAGGCGTCCTCGACGAGCGAGCGGTGGTCGCTCGCACAGCCGGCGTGGTGGAACGCGGCGCCCTGCTCGACCGCGTCCGCGAGGTCGTCGCTGGTCTCCGTGTCGCTCACGTCGCGGATCTCGTCGGCGACGGCCGCGAGACGGTCCCGCTCCTCGGGCGTGAGGTGGGACTCGACGGTCGAGGCGAGGCGACGAGCCTCGGCCTCGGCGTTGCGCCGCGAATTGACGAACACGAGCGTCGAGCCGTCGTCCGCCAGCGTGTCCCGGACGATGGCGGCGGTCGGTTTCTCCGAGCCGCGCACGGGCAGTTCCGACTGGCTGCCGTCCTCCAGGTGGACCGCCTGGCCGTAGTGGACGCCCTTCCGCAGTTCGATGGGGCGCCAGTCCGAGTCGACGAGCGCGGCGTCGAGCCACTCGGCCAGTCCCTCGGCGTTGCCGATGGTCGCCGAGAGGGCGACGGTCTGGAGGTCAGGGTTGAGCCGCCGGAGTTTCGCCAGCGTCACCTCCAGCGTGGGCCCCCGCTCGCTGTCGTCGACGAGGTGGACCTCGTCGGCGACGACGCAGGTCAACTCGTCGAGCCACGGCGCGTCGTTGCGCACCAGCGAGTCGACCTTCTCGCTGGTGGCGACGACGATGTCCTTCGAGGCGAGCCACCCCCCCTCGGACTCGTAGTTGCCCGTCGAGACGCCCACGTCCAGCCCGTAGGCCTCGAACTGCTCGAACTCCTCGCGTTTCTCGCTGGCCAGCGCCCGCAGGGGGACGATGTAGAGCGCCTTCCCGCGAGGGGGCTCCTCGCCGGTCCGGCCGCCGTCCCCGACGCGCTCGACGGCCGACAGCATCGCCAGCGTCGCGACCAGCGTCTTGCCACTCGCCGTGGGGACGCTGGCGACGAGGTTCTCGCCCTCGGTGACGCCGGCCTCGACGGCCTCGGCCTGGGGCGGGTACAGCGACTCGATGCCCTCGCCGCGCAGGTGCTCGGGCAGCCACTCGGGCACGCCCGGGATGTCCGCGACGTCCATTCGTGCCCCCTTTGCGCCCTCCGGGATTTAAACTGTCGTACTCTCGACGGCCGGCGTCTCCGGGCCCGCAGGCCGCGGGGACGAAACCGGGGCTTCGACGGCGAGCCCGGCCGGGCAGCGTCTCAGAAGGAGACGTCGGTCTCGATGTCCTCGGCGGCCTCCCGGAGGCCGTCGTCCTGCATGCTCTCTGTGAGCTGGTCCGAGAGGTCGGCGTCGGTCAGGAGTTCCTCGAACTCGCGCCGGTAGCGGAAGTTGGCGGCGCGGGCGGCGTCCTCGGCGGCGACGACCCGGCGGTAGTGAGAGACCGTGTCGGCGTCGACGCCCAGACCGGCGGCCAGCGCCTCCGCGTCGGCGTCGCGGTGCTGGCGGAGGACGCCCAGGTCGAAGGGCGCGTCGGTATCCGCGTCCCGGAGCAGGTGGAGGTCGAGCCGGGCGGCGAAGACTGTCTCGGCGGGGAGTCCCAGCCGGTCGGCGACCGCGCCGTCGTCCGCGTCGTCGTAGAAGGCACGGACGATGTCGGCGTAGGTCTCCGCGTCCAGGGCGGTCTCGAAGGACTCGCGCTCCCGGAGTGTCTCGATGGTTTCCCGGAGTTGTTCCGCGACGGCCTCGTCGTCGGTCGCGGCGAGCGACCCCCGCGTCTCGGCCTGGGTCTCCGTGACCGTCTCCTCGTCGGAGACGTCCATGAAGATGTCACGGAGCTGTTCTGTCTTCTCGTCCATCCCGGCACACACTCCCGGGCCGTGGCCGTTTAACCCTGTCGGCCGAGAGACACGTCCGGCCGGCCGGGACGCGTCGCCGGCCCCGTGTGGGACCGTGACAAGACTTAACCGGCCGGTGGTGTGCCACTAGAGTATGGCGGTCCTGGCACAGTCGGGGCAGGTGACCCGGCCGACGTTCTGGGGGATCGGACCCGTCGGGAAGGCCGCGTTCTACTACCTGGCGGCGGTGGCGGTCGCGGTCTTCCTGCTGGGGTCCTACCGGCGGGTCAGGCGCTACGCCCGCGGGCGCGAGGACCCCCAGGACCGACTCGCCGACCTGCCCGGTCGCGTCCTCGCGGCGGCGCGTAACACGCTGACCAACGCCTCGCTGCGCGACCGGGACGTCGTCGCCGGGGTCATGCACGCGCTCGTCGTCTGGGGCTTTCTCACGCTGCTCATCGCGACCACCATCCTCGGTATCGACATGGATATTTACAGGCCGCTGACGGGCGAGTCGTTTTTCGTCGGCGACTTCTATCTCTCGTACTCGCTGGTCGTCGACGCGATGGGGCTGTTGTTCGTCGTCGGACTGGGCGTGGCCATCTACCGGCGCTACGCCGCCCGCGAGGGCCGCCTCTGGGGCCGCCACACTAGCCTCGAAGACGACCTGTTCGTCTGGACGCTGTTCCTGCTCGGGGTCGGTGGCTATCTCACCGAGGGCGTCCGGATCCTCGGCCAGAACTACCCGTCGTTCGAGACGGTGAGTTTCGTCGGCTGGTTCGTCGCGCTCGTTCTGGAGGGGGCGGGGATGACTCCCGGACTGGCGCGGGCGGCCTACCCCGTGGCCTGGTGGGCCCACGCCGTCCTCGCGCTGGCGTTCGTCGCGGCGGTCCCGCTGGGCAAGCCCTTCCACATGCTCTCGTCGTTCGCGAACGTGGTGGCCAGCGACGACGACGCCGGGCGACGGCTGCCGGGCGTCCCCGCGGACCTGGAAGAGACCAGCGCCGAGTCCATCGCCGATTTCACCTGGAAGGAGTTGCTCGACCAGGACGCCTGCACCAAGTGCGGGCGCTGTTCGTCGGTCTGTCCCGCCACGGCCGCCGGCCGACCGCTCGACCCCCGGGACGTGATCCTCGACCTCAAGAGCTACCGCGAGGCCCGCGACGCGGGCGGGGAGGAGGTACCCATTGTCGCCGACGGCGGGACCAGCGTCGTCGACGCCGAGACGATGGAGTCCTGCCTGTCGTGTATGGCCTGCATGGACGCCTGCCCGGTCGAGATCGAACACCTCACTTCGTTCACGCGGATGAACCGCCAGCTCGTCGACCAGGGCGACGTCGACCGCCACCTCCAGGACGTCTTCGGGAACGTGATGCGACAGGGCAACACCTTCGGCGAGCCCCAGCGGGCCCGCGGCGAGTGGACCGACCCCCTGTCGTTCGACGTCGCGGACGCCCGCGAGACCAGCGTCGAGTACCTCTGGTACGTCGGCGACTACCCGAGTTACGACGACCGCAACAGGACGGTCGCGCGGGCGCTGGCGCGCCTGTTCGAGGAAGCCGGCGTCGACTACGGCATCCTCTACGAGGACGAGGTCTACGACGGCAACGACGTCCGCCGGGTCGGCGAGGAGTTCCTCTTCGTCGAGCAGGCCGGCCGGCTCGTCGAGACCTTCGAGGACTGCGAGTTCGAGCGGGTCGTCTGTACCGACCCCCACTCGTTCAACACCTTCGAGAACGAGTACCCCGAGGTCGAGTTCGCCGAGTTCGCCGACGACCCGATGATGGAGGTGCCCGAGGAATCGTGGGACGGCGCGCCGGTCTTTCACTGGACACAGGTCGTCGAGGACCTCGTCGCGGAGGGGCGACTCGGCCTGTGCGGTGACGAACTCGACTACACCGTCACCTACCACGACCCCTGTCACCTCGGGCGGTACAACGACGAGTACGAGGCGCCCCGCGAACTCGTCCGCGCGACCGGCTGTGAACTGGTCGAGATGCCGCGCAACCGCAACGACTCGTTTTGCTGTGGCGGGGGCGGGGGCGGCCTCTGGACCGACTTCGACGACGACCCCAAACCGAGCGAACAGCGCCTCCGGGAGGCCGTCGAAGACACCGCTGCGGGCGGCGCCATCGAGAAGTTCGTCGTTGCCTGCCCGATGTGTACGACCATGTTCGAGGACGGCCGCAAGACCGGCGGCTTCGAGGACGACATCGATATCGTCGACATCGCCGAACTGCTCGTCGAGGCCGTCGAAACCCGCGGGGCCGACGTCGCGGCCGACGCCGACTCCGACGTGTCTGTCTGAGACCCCGTCCGAGACCCCGCAAGCGCGTCGGGTCCGGTGCCGGCCCGAGACGCTTCAGACGAGCGGTTCGGCCAGGTCGCGGCCGGCCGCGAGCAGTTCCTCGACCCGGTCGGTCGAGCCGGCCTCGGCGTAGACCCGCAGTTTCGGTTCGGTGCCGCTGGGGCGCACCAGCAGCCACGAGCCGTCGTCGAGAAAGACCTTGAAGCCGTCGACGGTCGAGACGCTCTCGACGGCCGCGCCGGCCAGCGACTCCGGGAGCGCCCCCTCCAGGGCATCCAGCACCGGCTCCTTGCGCTCTTCGGGGCAGTCGACGCTGACCCGGTCCTGGTGGATCTCGCCGTACTCGGCCAGCAGTTCGTCGACCCGGTCGTCGTAGGGCTGGCGGGCGGCGACGGCGACGGCGACCAGCGCCAGCAGGACGCCGTCCTTGTTCCGGAGGTGGCTCGTCAGGCCGAAGCCGCCGCTCTCCTCGCCGCCCATCAGCGCGTCGTGCTCGCCCATGGCCTCGGCGACCCACTTGAAGCCGACGGCCGTCTCGTGGACGGACCGGCCGTCGGCCTCGGCGACGCGGTCGACGATCGAACTCGTCGAGACCGTCCGGACGACGTCGCCGCTCCGGGTGAACGAGGCGGGGTCGCGCAGCGCCTCGCCGGCGAGCAGGGCGTCGTAGGTGGCGGCGAAAAAGAGGTTCGGGTCGAGCACGCCGCGCTCGGGCGTGACGACGGTCAGGCGGTCGGCGTCGCCGTCGTTGGCGAGCCCCAGGACCGCGTCGGAGGCGGCGACCCGCTCGGCCAGCGCGCCGAGGTGTTCGGCGGTCGGTTCGGGCGAGGAGCCGCCGAAGGTGGAGTCCTCGCGACAGCGCAGGCGCTCGACATCCGCGCCGGCCCGCGCGAGCAGCGCGTCGGTGACCCCGCGGCCGCTGCCGTGCATCGCGTCGTAGACGACGGGAACGCCGTCCAGGTCGGCCGCGACCGTCTCCATCGCGTGCTCGAAGAACGGCTCGACCATGTCCTCCTCGGTGACGGTCCCCCACTCGCTCTCGTCGAGGGGGTCGGGCCGGGCGAGGCGCTCGACGACGTCGTCGGTCACGTCGGGCAACGCGGGCGCACCCCCGGCGGGGATGAACTTCACGCCGTTGTACTCGGGGGGGTTGTGCGAGGCGGTGAGCATGAGCGCCCCCGCCAGGTCCCGGTCGCGGACGGTCCAGCCGACGACCGGCGTCGGCACGTCCCGCTCGGGGACGACCACGTCGAAGCCGTTGGCCGCGAGTACGCGCGCGAGCTCCTCGGCGAACCCCCGCGAGGTCTCCCGGGCGTCGTAGCCGACGGCGACCGGCGCCGTCGCGCCCTCGTCGCGCAGATAGCTCGCAACGGCCTGGCCCACCATGCGCACACGCTCGGCCGTGAACTCGTCGAGCGTGGCTCGCCACCCGTCGGTCCCGAAGGCGATCGCCTCGGCGTCAGCGTCGCGTCCCATACCGGGGGGTGCGCCCCCGTCAGCAAAAAGGTGCGGTCACTCCGTCCCCGCTGTGCCGACGAGCCGTTCCTTCTCGGCCCGCGAGAGGTCCTTGACCTCGTGCTCGCGGCGCATCGCGGCCGACCGGCTCTCGAAACCCTCGACGTGGACGACCGCCAGGGGACCGCGCCCCTGGGTGTACTTCGCGCCGTCGCCGCGCTCGTGTTCGCGGACGCGGCGCTGGACGTCCGTGGTGTAGCCCGTATAAAAGGACCCGTCCCCGCAACGGAGGACGTACACGAAGTGGTCCGCGTCCGGCGCGGCGCCCGGGCGCGGCGGTTCGGTCATCGGGCGGTACTAGATTTCGGGGGCGCGCTCGCGGGCGACTTCCGCGATACCAGCGTTCGCAGAGCAACTCGGGCAGGCGTGGACCTGGCCGTGCTCGTCCGCGAAGACGCGGGCGAACTGGTCGGAGACGTGCGCGCCACAGTGATTGCACGCTGGCATGTGTTTTCGGCCGGCTTGTGGCCGGTACCCGAGGCTACACGTGGGTGGGGGATAGTAAATATACCCACACAGTTGGGGAGGTCCGGCCCGGCGGGGAGCGGCCGGCGCGACACGACTCACTCGCCCCGCGCTTCGTCGAGCCGTCTGGCGATCAGTCCGGCATGTGCCCCCGCGGTGAAACCGGCGTCGACGTTGACGACCGACAGCGCGGTGCAGGACTGGAGCATCCCCGAGAGCGCCGCCTCGCCCGCGCCGCCGTGGCCGTAGCCCGTCGAGACGGGGAGGCCGACGATGGGGACGTCGACCAGTCCCGCGAGCACCGTCGGGAGCGCGCCCTCGCGGCCGGCGGCCACGACGAGGACATCCTGCTCGCGGAGCGTCGCCAGCGAATCGACCGTGCGCGCGAGCGAGGCGACGCCGACGTCGTCGACGCGGGTGACGGTCGCGCCCATCTCGCGGGCGATGACCGCCGCCTCGCCCGCCGGGACCGCGTCTGAGGTCCCCGCGGTGACGACGCCCACCGCCGCGTCGAGGGCCGGCGGGTCGAACGAGGGCGCGCGGGCGACGAGCACGCCCGCCCGGTCGTGGACGGTCACGTCGGCATCGGGGTGGTCGCCGGCGAGTCGGTCGGTGACGGCCTCGCGGTCGGCGGCGTCGGTCCGGGTGACGATGGCACGGCCGGCGGTCTCGACGGCCGTCGCCGCGAGCGCGGCGACCTCCGCGGGGGTCTTGCCGGTCGCCAGCACCGCCTCGGGGACGCCGCTCCGGCCCTCGCGGGCGGCGTCGAACCGTCCGGCCTCGCCGGTCGCGTAGCCGGCCAGCCGGGCCTGTGCCTCCGCGGGCGAGACCTCGCCCGCGGCGACGGCCTCCAGGAGTTCGCGCATACACCCCCTCGGTCGCGGATTCACTTTACCGTCCCCCCTCCACAAAATACTTAAACCCCCGCGTCCGGCGGGGGGGACTCCGGTCGAGCGGGCCGCAGACGCCCGTCAGCGGACGCGAGCGAACGGGTATTTGGGAAAGTTTATAACGTGTCCTTTTGAATGGGGGCCTGTATGGCAGACCTCATTGTCAAGAACTCGGTCAAGGAAGCGCTCGACGACATGAACGTCTCCCGCGACTTCTACGACGCCCTCGACGAGGAAGTCGACGAACTCCTCGACAACGCGGCGCGACGCGCACAGGCGAACGACCGCAAGACGGTCCAGCCACGCGACCTCTAGACGCGGGGGAAACCGCCGGATTCTCGCGTCACGGTTCGACGACCGTGACGCCGTTTTCAGTTCCGACGTGGATAGCGTCGGCCACGCCGACGAACAGCCCGTGTTCGACGACGCCGGCCAGCCCCGCCAGGTCGGCGGCCAGCCCCGTCGGGTCGGCGACCGGCCCGAACGCGCAGTCGAGCACGAGGCTGCCGTTGTCGGTCACGACCGGCCCGCTCTTGTGGTCGGCCCGCCGGAGCTGCGGGTCACCCCCCAGCTCCGTGACGGCCCTCGCGACCGTCGTCCGCGCGTCCGGGAGTACCTCGACCGGGACCGGGTGGGCGAGGGCGTCGGCCTCCTTGGTCGGGTCCGCGACCACCACGAACCGGTCGGCGGCCGTGTCGACGACCTTCTCGCGGGCGTGTGCCCCGCCGCCGCCCTTGACGAGGTCGCCGTCGGCGAACTGGTCGGCTCCGTCTATCGCCACGTCGACGCGCCCGCCCGTCTCGTCGAGCGTCGTCAGCGGGACCCCCGCCTCGATGGCCACCTCCCGGGCCTGGAACGAAGTGGGGACCCCCTCGACGTCGAGCCCGTCGTCGACTTCGCGCCCGAGCGCGCGGACCGCGTGGGCCGCCGTCGACCCGCTGCCCAGCCCGACGGCCGACCCGTCCGCGACAGTCGCGGCCGCGCTCTCACCGGCCCGCCGTTTCGCCGCCTCGCGCTCGCTCTCGTCCATGGCCGGGTTGTCGCCCCCGCCCCCCAAAACGCTACTGTCCGGCCCCGCGGGCCCCCCGGCGGTTAAATACCTTATATTATGGAAATACCACCATAGCAAGACTTAACAACGCATGTCCATTTTTTCCGCCGATGGCAGCACAACCCCGATCGGTTTTCGAATCATATCAGTGTCCTGACTGTTCCGGCTCCGTCGTCTACGAGGGCGAGGGCTGGCAGTGTTCGGACTGCGGGCAGGCTCTGCGCCACGCCGCTGACTGAGTGTTTCGGTCGAACGAGGAACAGCCTACAGACCAGTCGAGTCACGCTGGACGCTCTCGACGCGTCGTTTTTTCGCCGTGGGTCCCGCGACGCCGTGTTTTTATCCTTGACGCGAGACCGGCCAGGTATGTTCGGAACGAGCGGCATCCGCGGGCCGGTCGGCGATGAGGTGACGGCGGACCTGGCGCTGTCGGTCGGCCGGGCGCTGGGCGTCGACGCCGACCGCGTCGTCGTCGGGCGCGACGCGCGCGAGAGCGGGCGCCTGCTGGTCGACGCGCTGGCGGCCGGCCTCCGGGAGTCCGGGACCGACGTGGTCGACCTGGGGCTGGCCGCGACGCCGACGGTGGCGCGTGCCGTCGCGCCGCGGGACGCCGACGCCGGCGTCGCGGTCACCGCCTCGCACAACCCCCCCGCGGACAACGGGATCAAGCTCTGGCAACCGTCCGGGCAGGCCTACGACGCCGAGATGCGCGAGACCGTCGCCGAGCGGGTCCGCGACGGTGCGGCCGCCCTCGAACCGTGGGACGGGCTCGGCGACCGCGTCAGCCGCGACGCCACCGCGGGACACGTCGCGGCGCTGGTCGAGGCCCTCGACCTGGCGGAGCCGCTGTCGGTGGTCGTCGACGTCGGCAACGGCGCCGGCGGCGTCACGGTCGAGGCGCTCCAGGCGCTCGGCTGTGCGGTCGAGACGCTCAACGCCCAGCCCGACGGCTCGTTCCCGGGGCGACCCAGCGAACCCACCGCCGGGAACTGCACGTCGCTGTCGGCGCTGGTCCGCGAGAGCGACGCCGACCTGGGCATCGCCCACGACGGCGACGCCGACCGGACCCGCGCTGTGACGGCCGACGGCGAGTTCCTCTCGGGGGACGTCCTGCTGGCCATCCTGGCGATGGACGCGGCCGAACCGGGCGACAGCGTCGCCGCGCCGGTGGACACGAGCCTCGCCGTCGACGACTACCTGGCCGGGGCCGACGTGTCGGTGACCCGGACCAGGGTAGGTGACGTCTCCGTCGCCGCGCGGGCGAGCGAACCGGGCGTCGCGTTCGGCGGCGAGCCCAGCGGCGCGTGGATCTGGCCCGACGAGACGCTGTGTCCCGACGGGCCGCTGGCGGCCTGCCGGCTCGTCGCGCTCGCGAGCGAGCGCCCGCTCGCCGAGCGCGCACGCGAGGTCGACGACTACCCCATCCGCCGGGACAGCGTCGAGACCGACGCCAAGGCGGCGGTCATGGAGCGTGTCACCGGGCGAGTCACCGACGAGTACGACGACGTGTCGACGCTGGACGGGGTCCGCGTCGACCTGGGTGACGCGTGGTTCCTCCTCAGGGCCAGCGGCACGCAACCGCTGGTGCGGGTCACCGCCCAGGCCCGCGACGAGGGGCGCGCAGACGCGGTCTTCGCGGAGGCGCGCGACATCGTCGACCGGGCACGCGAGGACGCGTCCGCCGACGGGTAGTCCGCTTCACGACGGAGCGGTCGGACAGGTGGCGGACAGGCGACCGGAGCGGTGGGCGGCCGACCGGCTGCCGACCGGACGAACGCCCGGGCGGCGTGGCCGGGGCTGGCGGGTGGCAGGAAAGTGGGGCCCCGGCGGGGGCAGCCACGCCGGGATGTCCCCCCTGGGTCAGAGAACGGTACAGAACTAGCTCCGTCGCGTGGACCGGGCTTCGCGAACGTCGGCACCGTCACGTATCTTGTCCTCGCACTGCGGACAGACACGCGGCGACTCGATCCCGTTGGGCGTGAAAACCCGTGCGTAATCGGCCGTCACGAAGGAACCGCAGTTCTGGCATTCCGGCATACACCAAGAGTGTTTGAGTAAGGGACCTTAATGATTGCTAGTCTGGCACGAGGGAGGGGGCCAGACGAAACCCGGGGACGTGACGGGAACATCGACGGATGTCGAGGACCGGGCCGCGGCGGAGACGGGCCCCGGACCGGGCCCCTCGGAGTCGTGGCGAGGACGGCGCGCGACCGGGACTCCTGGTGGGCGTGTGTCCACGTTCCGAGCGAGCGTGTGCCACGCTCGGGACCAGGCGGGTGTGTGCTGCGCTCGGACCAGGTGGGCGCGTGCCACGTTCGGGACCGGACGCGCGGTGGTCCAAATTAACCCTTTCGTCCGTTCACGGGAGAGCGGACGCGGGAACCGTGGCAAACCGCAAGGGTGCGGAGTGACGAGCGGGATCGACAAACCGGGTTAATCCGGGTTGATCCGGGTTCGGGAAGTCAGTTTTATATGAGGACAGGGAGCCAACGACGGGACAGGATGGTCGAATCAGCGTCCGTCGTCGCGGTCGTCGTGGTCGTCGCGGGCGTCGTCGGCGCGGTCCCGGCGGCGCTCGGCGCCGGTCCCACCGACGGGGCCGCGGCGGCCGGAGCGGCGAACGGGACGGCAAACGAGTCGGTCGCGCCGGGAGCGCGCCTCGCGGGCGTCGTGGGCGTCGAGCGGGCCGCCGTCCGGGGCGAGTTATCGGAGCGGGCCTTCGAGCGGCGGGTCGCCGTCGCCGGGTCGAACGCCTCCCGGGCGCAGGTCATCGGGGCGGAAGTCGAGTCACTCCAGCAGCGCCTCGACGAACTCGAGGCGAGAGAAACACAGCTCCGGGCCGCCTACGAGAACGGGTCGCTCTCGACGGGGGAGTATCGGGCGCGCATGGCACAGCTCCACGCCGAGCAGCGCGCGCTCCAGCGGCTGGCCAACCGGACCGGCCAGGCCGCCGCCGCCCTGCCCGCCGAGACGCTCGCGGCCAACGGCGTCAACGTGACCGCGATCCGGCAGCTCAGGGCCGACGCGGCGAACCTGACCGGCCCCGAGGTCTCCGAAATCGCCAGAAGCATCGCCGGGAAACGCGCCGGACAGGGCCTCGGCCCCGGCGACGCCGGCCCGCCCGCGTTCGCCGGGGGCGGCGGTCCGCCCGAGGACGCCGGTCCGTCCGACGCCAGTAACGAGAGCGACGACCCCGGGCAGGGACCACCCGACGAGAGCGACGCCGGAAACGACGACAACCCCGGTCAGGGACCGCCCGAGAACGACGGCAACGAGAGCGACGGCAACCCCGGGCAGGGTGACTCGGCCGCCGGCGACGGGAGCGACGGAAGCGACGCGAGTGACGGAAACGACAGTAGCGACGCTGGCGACGGGACCGGGAACGGTGACGACGCCGGCGGGAGCGACGCGGCCAGTCGCGACGACCTGGAGTCCTGACCGGGATCGTTCACGGTCCTTACCCGGCGTTCGCGGGCGGTTCGGAAGCTTTTAGTAGTGAACTCCAGTCAGCCTGGGATACATGACGCGGACCCACGCGTTCGGCTCGGGCGCGGCCACGAGTCGCGGGTCCGTCTCGCCACTTCTCGTCCGACGGCGACGACCGGGCCGTTAGGCCCGCACTCACTCACTCCCCATCGTCACGTCCCGTCTCCGACCGCCGCCACCGCCGGGTTCCGGGCGGACACCTCACCCGGCCCACGAACACACCATGACACAGGACCCGACAGGAACCGTCGCGCTCGCCTTCTCGGGTGGGCTCGATACGACAGTCTGCGTCCCGCTTCTCAAAGAAGAGTACGGCTACGACGACGTGGTCGGCGTCACCGTCGACGTCGGCCAGCCGAAAAAGGAGTTCGACGAGGCCGCCGAGACCGCCGAGGCGCTCGGCATCGACCACTACGTCGTCGACGCGAGAGCCGAGTTCGCCGACCTCTGTCTCCAGTCGGTCAAGGCCAACGGCACTTACCAGGGCTACCCCCTCGGGACGGCGCTGGCCCGGCCGGTCATCGCCAACGCCATCCTCGAGGTCGCCCAGGAGCAGGGCTGTACGGCGCTGGCCCACGGCTGTACCGGCAAGGGCAACGACCAGCTCCGGTTCGAGGCGGTCTGGCGCACCTCCGAGTTGGACGTAATCGCGCCCGTGCGGGAACTCGGACTCACCCGAAAGTGGGAAAACGAGTACGCCGCCGAGAAGGGCCTCCCCGTCGAGGGCGGCGACGGCGGCCGCTGGAGCGTCGACACGAACCTCTGGAGCCGGTCGGTCGAGGGGTCGGAGCTCGAAGACCCCGCGCACGTCCCCGGCGAGGAGATATACGACTGGACCCGGCCGCCGGGCAACGCCGAGACAGAGACCGTCGAGGTCACGTTCGAGGAAGGCGAGGCCGTCGCCGTCGACGGCGAGGAGGTGGACGCCGTCGACCTGATCGCGGAACTCAACGAGCGGGCGGGCGCCCACGGCGTCGGGCGCTCGGATATCATGGAAGACCGGATGCTCGGGCTGAAGGTACGCGAGAACTACGAGCACCCGGCGGCGACGGTCCTGCTGAACGCCCACGAGGCCCTGGAGGGGCTCGTGCTCACCCAGGAGGAGCGCGCGTTCAAACAGCAGGTCGACCAGCAGTGGGCCCAGAAGGGGTACCAGGGGCTGGTCGACGCGCCGCTGACGACGGCCCTGGAGGCCTTCATCGAGCAGACCCAGACGAAAGTGACGGGGACAGTGACGGTCAAACTCGACGGCGGCCAGGCCCGCCCGGTCGGCCGCGAGAGCGACTACGCCGTCTACAGCGAGTCGGCGGCCTCGTTCAACGAGGCGGCCGTCACCGACGACATCGAACAGAACGACGCCACCGGCGTCGCGAAGTACCACGGTTTCCAGTCGCGGCTTGCCAACCGCGTGGCCGCCAGCGTCGCCGCCAGGGAGGCCGCGGCCGCCACCGACGGCGGCGAGACGGAATCGGCCGAGACCGACGACGCGGAGGAGTGAGATGACCGACGGCGAGGACAGCACCGACGACGGCTCGCCCCCCGGCGCCGACAGCGGCGAGAGCGGCGCGGACGCCGGCGAGACGAGCGGCGCGGACAGCGGCGGGAGCGGCGCGGACGCCGGCGAGAGCGGCGCGGACGCCGGCGAGACGAGCGGCGCGCGCGGTACGAGCACCGCGGAGGCCGACGGGAACGCCCGCGCTGGCGCGACCGGCGGGACGGCGGTCCGCGGGGACCGCTTTTCGGGCGGGCCGGCACGCGGGTTCATGTCCTCGCTGGCCGCGGACGAGCGCATCTTCGCGGCGGACCTGGCCGTCGACCGCGCGCACACGGTGATGCTCGCCGAGCAGGGGATCGTCGACGAGGACGACGCCGCGGCGATCCTGACTGCGCTGGACGAGATCGAGGCGGCAGGCCACGGGGCGCTCCCCGCGGCCGAGGACGCCCACGAGGCCATCGAGACGGCGGTCATCGAGCGCGTCGGCCCGGAGGGCGGCCGGATGCACACCGCCCGCTCGCGCAACGACGAGGTGGCGACCTGCATCCGCTACCGCCTGCGCGGGGACCTGCTGGACGCGCTCGAAGCCGTCGTCGGGGCCCGCGAGGCGTTGCTGGACGTGGCCGACGCCGAGGCCGAGACGCTGTTGCCCGGCTTCACCCACCTGCAGTACGCCCAGCCCGTGACAGTCGGCCACTGGGTCGCCTCCCACGAGGGGGCACTGGCCCGCGACACGGAGCGGTTGCTGGCGGCCTACGACCGGACGAACCGGTCGCCGCTGGGCGCGGCGGCCTTCGGCGGGACGCCCTTCGACGTCGACCGCGAGCGGACGGCCGCGCTGCTGGGCTTTGCGGGCGTCGTCGAGAACTCGATGGACGCGGTCTCGACGCGGGACTTCCTCGTCGAGACGGTGAGCGCGCTGGCGGTGCTGGCGACGACGCTGTCGGGGCTGGCCGAGGACATGGTCGTCTACGCCGGCCGGGACTACGTCGAGGTCAGCGACGACTACGCCTCGACGTCGTCGATCATGCCCCAGAAGAAAAATCCCGACACGCTGGAACTCGTCCGCGCGACGGCGGGCGAGGCGGCGGGGGCGCTCCAGGGGCTCGTGACGACGCTGAAGGGGTTGCCCCGCTCGTACAACATCGACCTGCAGGAGGCGACGCCCCACGCCTGGACCGCGGTCGACGCCGTCCCCGAGGCGCTGGAAGTCGCGGCCGGCGCGGTGGCGACCGCCGAGTGGAACGAGGACGTCCTCGCCGCGGCGGCGGGGGCAGGCTTCTCGACGGCGACCGGCGTCGCCGACCGCCTGGCGATGGCGGGGGTCCCCTTCCGGACCGCCCACGAGGTCGTCGCGCGGGCCGCGCGGGAGGGCGACGGCGCGGGCGCGGCGGACGGTGACGGCGCGGGCGCGGCGGCCGCCCGGGCGGGCGGGCCCGACATCGCGACACTGGAGGCCGCCGCCGAGGCGGTCCTGGGCGAGCCCCTGACCGCCTACGTCGACCGCGAGGCGCTCGAAGCGGCGCTGGACCCCGCCGAGAGCGTGGCGATGCGGGACTCGCGGGGCGGCCCCGCACCAGCGGCCCTGGCCGCGAGTCGCGAGCGGGCCCGCGACCGCCTGGCCGACGACCGGGCGACCCTCGGAGACCGGCGGGACGCCCTCGCCTCGGCCGCCGACAGACTCGACACGGAGGTACGACGCTATGCCTGAGACACCCACCGACCGGCAGCGCGCGACCGACCACCGACCCCGGAGCGGCCGCCCCGCGGGCGGGGCCGGCGGCCCGCGACCGCGACCAGCCCCGTCCGGGGCACGTACCAGAATAGTTATATCGTGATGCGGCTGTCGAATAATTCGCGCCCTCGATGCGCTTAGAGTCGATTACGTGTCGTTTCTATCATCTGATAAGTTCGAAGGGTTTAAGTACGTCCCAGTGTGAGTAGCGGGTACGATGACAGAATGCGTCGAGTGCGGGGCGGACGTGTCCCTGCACGACGGCATCGAGATAGGAGAGATCGTCGACTGTGCGACCTGCGGCGCGGAGCTGGAAGTCGTCGACACCGAGCCTCCAGTCCTCGAGACGGCCCCCGAGCTCGAAGAGGACTGGGGTGAGTGAGAGTGAACGTCGGCATCCTCTACTCGCGGATCCGCCGCGACGAGAAGCTCCTGCTGAACGAACTGCGCGACCGCGACCACGAGATAACGAAGGTCGACGTCCGCAAACAGCGGTTCAACATCGCGGACCCGCCCGAGGCGCTGGTCGACGTGGACATCCTGGTCGACCGGTGTCTGGCGACCAGCCGCTCGCTGTACGCCACGCAGTTCGCCGAGGCCTACGGGATCCCGGTGGTCAACGGCGCCGAGACCGCCGAGGTGTGCGCCAACAAGGTGAAAAACAGCCTCGCCCTGCAGAAGGCGGGCGTCCCGACGCCGAACACCGACGTGGCCTTCACGAAAGACGCCGCCCTCGAGAGCATCGAGGCGTTCGGCTACCCCTGTGTCCTCAAGCCGGTGATCGGCTCGTGGGGACGGCTGATGGCCAAGATCGAATCGCGGTCGGCCGCCGAGGCGATCCTCGAACACAAGGAGACGCTGGGCCACTACGAGCACAAGGTCTTCTACGTCCAGGAGTTCGTCGACAAGCCGGGGCGTGACATGCGGGTCGTCGCGGTCGACGGCGAGCCCATCGCTGGCATGGTCCGCTCGTCGGACCACTGGCTGACCAACGCCGCCAAGGGCGCCGAGACAGCCGAGGCCGAGACCACCGACGAGATGCGCAACCTGGTTGAGACCGCAAGCGACGCCGTCGGCGGCGGCCTGCTCGGGATCGACCTGATGGAGACGGGGGTCGAGAGCGGGGAGCCGTCGGACCTCACCGTCCACGAGGTCAACCACACCGTCGAGTTCAAGGCGCTGAACGAGGTGACCGACGTGGACGTGCCCGCGCGGGTCGTCGACTGGCTGGAGGCCAGGGCCGGCGCCCGGAGCGAAACCGCAGAGGTAAGGACCTGAGGGGACCGACTACGGACATGAGCTACACCGCATCGGTCGTCGGGGGCAGCGGATTCACCGGCGGCGAACTCCTGCGCCTGCTCGCGGGCCACCCCGAGTTCGAGGTGGTCCAGGCGACCAGCCGTTCCAAGGAGAACAGGACCGTCGGCCACGCCCACCCGAACCTCCGCGGGCTGGACCTGCGCTTTTCCTCGCCCGCGGAGTTAGAGAGCGTGGACGTCCTCTTCGCCGCGACGCCCCACGGCGTCTCGATGGAGCGGATCGACGCCTTCCGCGAGGCCGCCGACACCGTCGTGGACCTGTCGGCGGACTTCCGGCTGGACACCGTGTCACAGTACGATGAGTGGTACGACGGCCACAGCCGCCCGGAACTGCTCGACGAGGCCGTCTACGCGCTGCCCGAACTGACCCGCGAGGAACTGCCGGGCGCCGAGATCGTCGCGTCGGGCGGGTGCAACGCCACCGCGACGATCCTCGGGCTCAAACCCCTCTTCGACGACGGGGTCCTGACCGGCGACGAGCAGGTCGTCGTCGACGTGAAGGTCGGCTCCTCGGAGGGTGGCGCCGGCGGCGGCGAGGCCGCCTCGCACCCGGAACGGTCGGGCGTCGTCCGCCCCTACGCCCCGACGGGTCACCGCCACGAGGCCGAGATCGAGCAGTTCCTCGGGCTGGACGTCTCCTTTACCGTCCACGCGGTCGACATGACCCGCGGCGCGAGCGCGACCTGCCACATCTTCCCCGGCGAACCGGTCCCGAAAGGTGACCTCTGGGGCGCCTACCGCGGCAGTTACGAGGACGAACCGTTCGTCGACCTCGTTGCCGGCGGCGGCGGGGTATACCGCTACCCCGAACCCAAGGCGGTCGCGGGGACGAACAGGGCCGAGGTCGGGTTCGAACTCGACCCCGAAAACAGACGCCTGGTGGCGTTCTCGGCCATCGACAACATGATGAAGGGGTCGGCCGGCCAGGCCGTCCACGCCGCGAACGTCGCGCTGGGCATCGAGGAGACGACCGGCCTCGACTTCAAGGGACTACACCCGGTCGGAGCACCCTGACCATGACGACAGTCATCAAGGTAGGCGGCGCCCGCGCGGTCGACCCCGCGGGTGCGCTCTCTGACGTCGCGACGCTCGCGAACGACCGCGGCGAGGACGTGGCGGTCGTCCACGGCGGGTCGACCGCCGTCGACGAGACCCTGGAGCGACTGGGCGTCGAACCCGAGTACGTCGAGACGCCCTCGGGCGTGGTCGGGCGGTTCACCGACGCCGAGACCATGGAGGTCTTCGAGATGGTCTTTGGCCACCTCAACACGCAACTGGTGGCGGGCCTCCAGTCGCGGTCGGTCGACGCGGTCGGGCTCAACGGCGTCGACGGGAGACTCCTCTATGGCCCCCGGAAGTCCGCGGTCCGGGTCCGCGAGGACGGCACGCGCAAGATCCGCCGGGGCGACCACTCCGGGACGATAAAGCAGGTCAACGCCGACCTGCTGGAGACGCTGCTGGCCGACGGGTACACGCCCGTGGCGAGTCCGCCCATGGCGGGCAAGGACGGGGAGGCGGTGGTCCCGGTCAACACGGACGCCGACCGCTCGGCGGCCCACGTCGCGGGCGCGCTGGACGCGACGCTCGTTCTCCTGACCGACGTCGAAGGGATCTACGCGGACCCCGACGACCCCGACACGCTCATCGAGTCCGTCGAGACGCCGGCCGAGTGGGCCGACCTGGAGGCGGCCGCCGAAGGGTTCATGGAGCGGAAGGTGATGGCCGTCGAGGAGGCGATAGACGGCGGCGCCGACGAGGTGGTCGTCGCCGACGCCAACGCCGACCGGCCGGTGCTGTCGGCGCTGGACGGTGGCGGAACACACGTCTTCGCGTCCGCGCTGGACGGCGAGGCGAACGGCGACGGGGACGGCGAGGCCGGCGCAAACGGCGACAGGGACGGCGAGGCTGGCGCAAACGGCGACGAGGACGCGAGCGAGAAGGGCGCCGACGACACGAACGAGAACGGGACCGGCACGGACACACGGGAGGCAGAGCAATGAGCAGGGAGGCAGAGCGATGAGCGGGTTCGTCTTCTCGGAGAAGCCCATCCAGATCGAGGAGGGCGACGGCGTCTACGTCTACGGCGACGACGGGACGGAGTACCTCGACATGGGCGCGAGCTACGCGTGCGTCCCGCTGGGCCACGGCCACGAGGCGGTCCACGACGCCGTCACAGAGCAGTTCGGGAAGCTGACCTACGTGCAGGCCTCCTACCCGAACGCGACGCGGACGGCCCTCTACGAGTTGCTGGCCGAGACGGCGCCCGGCGACATCGACTACACGTGGCTCTGTAACTCGGGGACCGAGGCCAACGAGGCGGCGCTGAAGTTCGCCCGCGCGGCCACCGGCGAGTCGACGGTCGTCGCGACGATGCAGGGCTTTCACGGCCGCACCATGGGTTCGCTGGCGACCACCTGGAAGAGCAAGTACAAGAAGCCCTACGAACCGCTGATGGGCGACGTGGAGTTCGTCCCCTACGACGACCCGGCGGCGATGACCGGCGCTGTCGACGGGGAGACCGCGGCGGTCATCGTCGAACCCGTCCAGGGCGAGGGCGGCATCAACCCCGCGACGACGGAGTTCCTGGCGGCCACGCGCGAGGCGACCGCGGACGCGGGGGCGGCCCTGATATTCGACGAGGTCCAGACGGGGATGGGCCGGACGGGGTCGCTGTGGGCCGCCGACGCCTCGGGGGTCGTGCCCGACATGATCACGACGGCCAAGGGCCTCGGAAACGGCTTCCCGGTCGGCGCGACGCTGTGTCGCGAGTGGATCGCCGAGGACTACGGCTCCCACGCCTCGACGTTCTCGGGCGGGCCGGTCATCTCGGCGGCGGCGGGCGCGACTGTCGAGACCATCCTCGCGGAGGACCTCCCGACCCACGCCGCCGACGTGGGCGGGTACCTCCGGGAGCGCCTGCGCGAGGAACTTGGCGAGTCGGTCCGCGAGGTCCGTGGCGAGGGGCTGATGGTCGGCATCGAGGTCGGCCGCGGCGCCAACCGCGCGCTGAAGGAACTCGCCTTGAACCACGGGATCCTGGCACTGCCGGCCGGGCGGACGGTCGTGCGCCTGCTCCCGCCGCTCACTGTCACGGAGGCACACGCCGACGCCGTCGTGGAGGCGATGGCGGAGGTGGTCGGATGAGCGAGACGGCCGACCCCGACGACGGGAGCGCCGACGACACCGCACCCGACAAGCAGGCGCGGGACCTGCTCGTCGACCTGGTCGAGACCCCGTCGGTGACCGGCGGGGAAGGCGAATGCGCGCGGCGACTGGCCGCGTTCTTCGAGGCCCACGACCGCGAGGTGTGGCTCGACGAGGTGGGGAACGTCCGCGCGCCGGCCGACGACGGCGTCCTGTTGACCTCACACGTCGACACCGTCCCGGGCGACATCCCGGTCAGAGTCGAGGAGACCGACGACGGCGCCGAGTTGTGGGGACGCGGGAGCGTCGACGCGAAGGGGCCGCTGGCGGCGATGGCGGTCGCGGCCGTCCGAACGGGGGCTTCCTTCGCCGGCGTCGTCGGCGAGGAGGTCGACTCCCGGGGCGCGCGCCACCTCGTCGCCGAGCGGGACGCCCCGGCGGCCGTCGTCAACGGCGAGCCCTCGGGCTGGGACGGCATCACGCTGGGCTACCGCGGCCTGCTCGCGGGGACCTACGTCGCCACCTCGGAGTCGGGCCACTCCTCGCGCCCGGAGAACAACGCCATCCAGGACGCGATGGACTGGTGGGACCGCGTCGAGGAGGAGTTCGGCCACGACGAGTGGGTGCCCGTCTTCGAGCGGGTCACCTGCAAGCCCGTCGACTTCGAGGGCGGCCCCTCCGCGGACGGGCTCTCGGTGGAGGCGACGATGGACGTGCAGTTGCGCGTCCCGCCCGAGTACACGACCGACGAGGTGCGCGAACTGGCCGACGGCCACCTGACCAACGGGACCGTCGGGTGGGACGACCAGGTCGAGCCGGTGATGCAGACGCCCCGCAGCCCGGTCGCGCGTGCCTTCAGGGGGGCGGTCCGCAGGGCCGGCGGCGACCCCCGTCTGCTCCGGAAGACCGGCACCAGCGACATGAACGTCTTCGCCGGCACGTGGGACTGCCCGATGGTCACCTACGGGCCGGGCGACTCGGACCTGGACCACGCGCCGGACGAACACCTCTCGTTGCCCGAGTTCGACCGCGCCGTGGCCGTCCTCGAGGGCGCGGCCGGGCGCCTGCTCGACGACTGATACGAGACTCAGACATGACCGACATCGTAGACATCGACGACCTCACGACAGGGGAACTGGCGACCGTACTCGACCGCGCGGCCGAGATCAAGGCCGGCAACACGGGGGACGGCGACGCGAGCGACGACCCGGCGGGCGAACCGCTCGCGAACCGGACGCTGGCGATGCTGTTCGAGAAGCCGAGCACGCGAACCCGCATCTCCTTCGAGACGGGGATGACACAGCTCGGTGGCCACGCCATCTTCCTCGGGCCCGACGACATCCACCTGGGACACGGCGAACCGGTCAAGGACACCGCACGCGCCATCGGGCGGTACACCGACTTCGTGATGGCGCGGGTGTTCGACCACGCGGACGTCGTCGACCTGGCGACGTGGGCCGACGTGCCGGTCATCAACGGCCTGACCGACGACGCCCACCCCTGTCAGACGCTGGCGGACCTCCTGACCATCCGCGAGCACTTCGAGGACCCGTCGGTCGCGTGGGTCGGCGACGGCAACAACGTCTGCCAGTCGTTCGTCGTCGGCGCCGCGATGGCCGGCCTCGACCTGACCGTCGCCACGCCGCCCGGCTACGGCGTCGACGATGGCGTCCTCGCCCGCGCGGAGGGGTTCGGGAACCCACCCGAGACCACCCACGACCCCGCGGCGGCCGTCGCCGGGGCCGACGTGGTCTACACCGACGTCTGGGTCAGCATGGGCCAGGAGGACGACCGCGCCGAGAAACTCGCAGACTTCGAGGGGTTCCAGGTCACCACCGACCTCCTGGGCGACCGCGCGCTGATGCACTGCCTGCCCGCCCACCGCGGCGAAGAGGTGACCGACGACGCCCTCGAAAGCGACAACGCCATCGTCTGGGACCAGGCCGAGAACCGCCTCCACGCACAGAAGGGACTGCTGGCGTGGCTGGCCGAACAGGAGTGAGCGACCCCGAGCGGAAAAAGGTGGCTGGCCGAACAGGAGTGAGCGACCCCGAGCGGAAAAGGTGACTGGCCGAGCAGGGGCGGACTAGCGGAACAGTTCGCTGTTGAGCCAGGGACCGTCGAGCCACAACGACCGGAGGACGAGGTATCCGAATCCGACGAAGACACGGACGGTGACGACCAGAGCGACCGCATCCATATGTTTCAGTTACAGGTTGCTTTCACGAGTAGTTTCCAGTCAGTCTCCCCGCTCGGTTGCCCGGACGATTCGCCGTCTGGTCGAATGACCCGGACCGCCGGGAACGGTTTCGTGACAGACTCGCGCCTCTCGGGGCGAGCGGGTCGCTGTGGGGTCCCGACCGCCCGGCCCGTGTCGTTAACTGCCCGCCCCCGGTAGTCGGGGTATGCGCGTCGCCATCCTCGCCCACGAGCAGTTCCCCGACAGGGCGAAGACGGCCGTGGGCATCCTCCGGTACAGCGACAGCGAGGTGGTCGCGGTGCTCGACCGGACCCGGGCGGGCGAGCGCGTCCGCGACCACGTCCCGGACGTCCAGGACGCCCCCATCGTCGCGTCGATAGACGATGTGGGAGCCATCGACGCGCTGGTGGTCGGGATCGCACCCATCGGCGGCGGCTTCGACGAGACCTGGCGGCCCGACGTCCGCGGCGCGCTCGAGCGCGGCTGTGACGTGGTCGCCGGCCTCCACTACTTCCTCGCCGACGACGAGGAGTTCGCGGCGCTCGCGGCCGACCACGGCTGTACGATCCGCGACCTCCGGCGGCCGCCCGATGACCTGACCGTCGGCGACGGCACCGCCGCCGACGTCGACGCCGACGTGGTGCTCACGGTCGGCACCGACTGCTCGTCGGGCAAGATGACCACCACCTTCGAACTCGTCGCGGCCGCCCGCGAGCGCGGCGTCGACGCCGCCCCCGTCCCGACGGGCCAGACCGGAATCCTCGTCGACGGCGAGGGGATCGCCGTCGACCGCGTCGTGGCCGACTTCGCCGCCGGCGCCGTCGAGTGCATGGTCCAGCGGCGGGCGCGGGACCACGACCTGCTCGTCGTCGAGGGACAGGGGGCGCTCGCCCACCCCGCCTACTCGGGGGTGACGGCGTCGATCCTCCACGGGGCGATGCCCGACCGGCTGGTGCTCTGTCACGTCGCCGGCCGCGAGGCCGTCCACGGCTACGAACACGTCGCCGTCCCACCGCCCGAGGCGTACGCCGACCTCTACGAGCGGGTGGCCGCGCCGGTCGAACCGAGCGGGGTCGTCGCCGGCGCCCTGAACACCCAGCACCTCGACGACGACGGGGCGCAAGCGGCCGTCGAGGCCTACGGCGCGGCCCTCGACGCGCCCGCGACCGACCCCGTCCGCTTTGGCGTCGAACCTGTCCTCGACGCGGTGATAGCGTGAACACCGGCTTCGAGCGGCTCTCGCTGCCGCTCGCGGACCCCTTTACCATCGCCCGCGGGACGACCGAGACCGCCGAGAACGTCCTCGTCCGGGTCGAGGGCGACGACGGCCGGGTCGGCCTGGGGGCCGCCGCGCCCTCGCGGTACTACGGCGAGACGGCCGACACCGTCGAGGCGTTGCTCCCGGAGTTGCTCGGGGTCGTCGAGGACGTCGGCGACCCGCTGGCCCGCGAGCGGGTCGCGCGCCGCCTGCGCGAGCGCGCTGGCGACAACCCCGCGGCGCGGGCGGCCGTCGACACCGCGCTGGCGGACCTGGCCGGGAAGCGCCTCGGGGTGCCCCTCTACCGGCTGTGGGGGCTCGACCCCGACGGCGTCCCCGCGAGTTCGTTCACGCTCGGCCTCGCGGACCCCGGGCGGATGCGCGAGAAGGCCGAGGCCGCCACCGAGCAGGGGTTCGACGTCCTGAAAGTGAAGGTCGGCGCCGGCGACGGGCGCGACGCCGACCGGCTGGCGGCGGTCCGGGCGGGCGCGCCCGATGCCAGGGTCCGCGTCGACGCCAACGGCGCCTGGACGCCCGCCGAGGCCGTCGAGATGACCGACCGGCTGGCCGACCACGGCGTCGAGTTCGTCGAACAACCCGTCGCCGCGACCGGCGTCGAGGGCCTACGGTTCGTCCGCGAGCAGGGGGCGCTCCCGGTCGCCGCCGACGAGTCGGTCGTCACCGCGGCTGACGTCCCCCGCGTCGCCGGCGCCGTCGACATCGTGGTCGCGAAACTGATGAAGTGTGGCAGCCTCCGGGAGACCCGGCGGGTCGCCTCGGTCGCCCGCGCCCACGACTGCGAGGCGATGGTCGGCTGTATGGTCGAGTCCAGCGCCGCCATCGCGGCGGCCTGGCACCTCGCACCCCTGTTCGACTACGCCGACCTCGACGGGTCGCTCCTGCTCGCGGAGGACCCGGTCGAGGGGCTCCCCCTGGCGGGAGCCACGGCCGACCTCGCGGCGGTCGACCGGCCCGGGACCGGCGCACTCGAGCGGTAGACCGGGGTCGGCGCAACCGACGGTAGACCGGGGTCGGCGCAACCGACGGTAGACCGGGGTCGGCGCCACAGAGCGGTAGCAGGTGCGGAGAACGCAGAGGTGGGGAGTTCGTCGGGTCAGAGTTGCTGTGCGACGTTCTCGGCGAAGTAGGTCAGGATGAGGTCGGCGCCGGCGCGCTTGATAGAGAGCAGCGACTCGTGGGCCACCGCGTCGAGGTCGAGCCACCCCTTCTCGGCGGCGGCGTGGAGCATGGCGTACTCGCCGGAGACGTTGTAGGCGGCGACGGGGCGGTCGAACGACTCCCGGACCGCCCGGACGACGTCGAGGTAGGGCAGCGCCGGCTTGACCATCAGGACGTCGGCGCCCTGTTCGACGTCGAGGGCGACCTCGCGGGTGGCCTCGCGGGCGTTCGCGGGGTCCATCTGGTAGTGGCGGCGGTCGCCGAAGGCGGGCGCGCCGTCGGCCGCGTCGCGGAAGGGCCCGTAGAACGACGACTCGTACTTGGCGGCGTAGCTCATCACCGGCAGCGAGTCGAAGCCCGCCTCGTCGAGTCCCGCGCGGACGGTCCCGACCATCCCGTCGGTCATGCTGGAGGGCGCGACCATGTCGGCGCCGGCCTCGGCGTGCGAGACGGCCGTCCGGCGCAGTCTGTCCAGCGTCCGGTCGTTGTCGACTGTCATGTGGGGGTCCTCGCGGGCGCCGTGTTCGAGGATGCCACAGTGGCCGTGGTCGGTGTACTCGCAGAAACAGACGTCCGTGACGACGTAGGCGTCGGTCTCGTCGGTGACCGCCCGGACCGCCCGCTGGACGACGCCGTCCTCGGCCCAGGCCCGTGCCCCCTCGGGGTCTTTCGACTCCGGGACGCCGAAGACGATGACGGCCTCGACGCCGGTCGCCAGCACCTCCTCGACGCGGTCGACCGCCTGGTCGACGGGGACCCGCTCGTGGCCGGGCATCGACTCGATGGGGACCCGCTCGTCGGTCGTCGCGTCGACGAAGACGGGCGCGACGAGGTCCGTCGGGTCGAGTCTGGTCTCGCTGACGAGCGACCGGACCCCGTCGCTCCGGAGCCGACGGGGACGCTGTGTGAGGTCCATACCCCTGTGTCGTCGGGTCAGGGTAAAGAGCGCACCGCTGGCGTGTCGTCCCCGGAGAGACCCGCGACTACCGCGGACGGAAAGACACTTGGTGGCGACACGGCACTGTACGAACGAATGGCCTCCCTGGAGTCGTCCGGAGAGTCGCGCCTGCGCGTGTTCGCCGAGGACTACGGCTTGCTGGTCGTGGCGGGGACGTTCTTCGCGCTCGCGCTGGCCGGCGTCTATCTCTTCCTGTTCGGCGACGAGGAACTCGCCAGGCGGCTCATCGACGACTACGGCATCTACGCGCTGTTTTGCATCTTCGTCCTGGAGGGCGCAATGTTGATGTACTTCGCGCCCAGCGAGGCGCTGGTCCCCTTTGCCATCACGACGCTCGCTCGCACCGACGGGGGCTACGAGTGGGGGACGGTCGCGCTCATCTTCGCCGTCGCGGTCGCCGGCGCGACGGTCGGCCAGGTGGCACTGTTCGCGCTCGCGAAGCGGGGCGGGCGCGAGTGGCTCCTCCAGAAGCCGTGGTTCCGGGTCGAGGAGTCGAAACTCGACCGCTTCGACCGCTGGTTCCTCCGGTGGGGCCGCCCCGCCGTCCCCGTCAGCAACGCGTTCCTGTTCACGCGGGGGATGTTGACCGTCCCCGCCGGCGTCGCGGAGATGGACGTCAGCGAGTTCGCCGCCCTCTCGGCGCTGGGCACGCTCGTCTTCGAGGCCTGGCTCGCCGTCGCCGCACACTACGCCATCGAGTTGGGCCTGCTGACGTTCTTCTGAACCACCGTTTTCCCGGCGGGGTGTCCTCGGTCGCGTCGCTCCCTGCGGGCACCCCGCCGGCAAAAACGTGGGCGAAAAAGCCGGACGCTCGCTGCTCGCGGCATCATCGCTCGGTACCGACGCTCATTCGTTCGCGCCTCGCACCGCTCGCGTGGACGGTAGAGGGGACCGTGTGCACGGTACGGGAGAGGTATCGAGGGGGGACTCGCCGGCGATCGCAACGTTGAGGTAGCCACCGGCACCAATCCGGACCAACGCCCCCTCGTGGGCCCGTTCGGGCGATGGAGTCCGCCTGTCCCAACCGCCTATTGGGCTGATGACTCCTACCGCACATCAGCCATGCCCCGGACACATCCCGTCGAACATGTGGAAGCGGTCGTAGCGGTCGGTATCGGTGGCTTCGCCGGCTCGAACCTCAGATACGCCGTCGAACTCGGGGTTCCCGATTCGCTGGCGGCGACACTGACGGTCAACGTGGTCGGGTGTTTCGGACTCGGCTTCCTCGTCTACGAAAACGTCTTCAGTGGCACGGTCTCGGGAGCCGGCAGAACCCTCATGGCGACCGGGTTCATCGCCTCTTTCACCACCTACAGCACGTTCATCGTCGACGCGCTCACCGCCTCCCCGACGCTGGCGACCGGCTACGTCGTCGGGAGCTACGCCTCGGGCTTCGGGGCCGTCGTCGTCGGTCGGAAAGCGGCCCGCGTGGCCACCGACATCACGCCACCGGCACCGGAGGCGGAGGACTGATGGAACCGGCCCATCTCCTCGGCACCGGTGGGGCGATCGGTGCAGTATTACGCTATATCGTCGGCCAGCTACTGTCTCACGACCGGTTCCCGTTCTCGACGCTCGTCGTAAACGTGGTGGGCAGTTTCGTGCTCGGAGTCGTCGCGTTTGCGGGGTTCGATGGCGAGGTCGCGCTCTTCGTCGGGACCGGTGCGTGTGGGTCGTTCACCACGTATTCCTCGTTCTCGGTGCAATCCGTCCGGATGTGGGAGACGGGAGACCGGTTCCGGGCGAGTATCTACGCGCTCGGGACACTCGCCGCGTGTCTCGCCGCCGCGGGACTCGCCGCGGGTCTCGTTGCGGTCCTCCGTGTCTGAGACCGGTGCGTGTTCGAAGCGACTCGACTGGGTCCCGGGAGAGACCGAACACTCACCGGGGACCCGACTCCGGGGTGTGCGAACGGGCGACCCACCGCCGCGTTCCCGCCGGGCGGGTCGGCGCGCACGCCCGGGCCATCTTTCCGCGTGGCGAGGCCGTCGGCGTCGTCGGCGAGACCGACAGGGGCGAGAGATCCCTCGTCTGTGCCGACGGCGAGTACGTCGACCGCATCGAGTACGGGCACCTATCGACCGGGTGAAACGAGGGGTGAGAACCCGAAACCGACCCGCTACCGATCACTGCCCGTCGGCGTCGGCGACGCGTTCGTCGACCCAGTCGATGGCCCGCATTACTTCCTCGGAGTCAGTGCCGGTCACCTTCACCCGCCCGGGTTCGCCCCGCCGGGCGGGGTAGCTCCCGACGGCCACGTCGAACTCCTCGCGGACGCCGGCGAGGACGTCTTTCAGCGCCCCTTCCGGGGTCGCAGTCGCGACCGACTCGGAGACGACGTCGCCGCCGAACTCGTCGGCCACGGCGTCGAACATCACGCGCAACTCCCCGGGGAAGCCGGGGAAGACGTAGACGTTCTCGACGACACAGCCGGGGTTGAAACTCGCCTCGGTCTGGAGCGGGCGCGCGTCCTCCGGGAGGGCGGCCGTCTCCGAGAGGTCCAGGTCGAAGTCGTGCTGTTCGTACCGTTCGGGGTTGTCCTCGCGGTAGCGGCGGGCCTTCCGCTCGATGCGCTCGCGGACCGCCGCCTGGACGGCCATCTCGCGGTCGAAGGCGTCGGCGACCGCTTCGAGGGTCACGTCGTCGGGCGTGTCGCCGAGGCCGCCGGTGACGACGACCGCGTCGAACTCGTCGGCGAACTCGCGGACCCAGCGGGCGATGACCGCCCGCTCGTCGGGGACGGTACCCATCCGCGCGACAGTCGCGCCCCGTTCGGTGAGCTGGCGGGCCAGCCAGGTCGCGTTCGTGTTCTCCGTGTCGCCCGCGAGCAACTCGTCGCCGACGGTGACCAGCGCGACGTCCATGGCGGGGTCGAGGGACTCGGGGCGCTAAACGCTATCGGCCGGCCCGAGCCGCCGGCTCCCGGCTCAGAGGTCCACCCGGTCGAAGGTGTAGTAGCTGATGCCGGCGGCGACGGCGATCCACGCGAGGAGGTAGACGAACACGGCCGCGTCCGAGAAGTAAAACGGGACGCCCGAACCCCCGCCCTGGCAGACGGTCTGGTTGCCGAGCATCCCCTGGACGGTCCGCGGTTGCCCCTTGAGGACGTCGGCACAGATGGTCTGCATCTCCGTCTCGCCCTGCCGGAACATCCCGAACCGGGCCGTCTGGGCGGCGTTGGCCCGCTCACTCAGCACCGAGTTGGTCAGCGTCTTGAACGCCTGCATCGGGTTGAACAGCTTCAGGAACAGGACGATGTGCCACCGGGCCGGCCCGCCGATGCCGAGGTTGTTGCTGAGGAGGTTCCCGACCCCGTTGGCCAGCGAGTTCCAGGCGAAGTTGAAGTAGACGTAGACGAAGACGCTCCCCGCCAGCGAGTAGAGGTTCCGCGAGACCGCCCCGGAGATGCTGACCGCGATGGCGGCGATGACCACCACCAGCGTGAGCGAGAACAGGACGAACCACAGGAACACGCCGGCCTTAAACGTAAAGGGCGTCAGCGCGAAGAACACGGCCGTCAGGCCGAAGCCGATGGCTGCCGGGACGGCGGCCACCGCCGACCGCCCGAGGACCTTCCCGACGATGACGTCGCGGCGGGTAAACGGCAACGACAGCAACAGTTTCAGCGACCCGCTCTCTTTCTCCTTGGTGACCGCCGCGTAGCCGACGAAGAGCACGACGATCGTCACCAGCAGCGTGACGGTGTCCAGGTAGAACCGCGAGATGAAAAACTGCATCCCGATGTCCAGCGCCTGCTGGCCCAGTTGCTGGTCGCTCGACCGCTGGTTCCACCAGATCCGCCCCGCGGGCAGGACGAAAAGCAGCGTGAACACCGCCGAGAGCGCCCACAGCCCCTTCGACCGGACGGCGTCGTTGAACTCCTTTTTGGCGACGACGTACCAGGTGAACTGCTCGCGCATCGCCTCGTCGAGCACCGCGACCCCCGACCGGTCCCCGCCGGCGTCGCTCATTGTTCGTCCCCCGTGCGGTCGGTGTAGGCCGCGAACAGTTCGTCCAGCGACGCCTCCTCGACGCTGAAGTCCTCGACGTCGCCGCCGGCGTCCTCGATGGCTGTGAGGACCGCCATCTTCTCGTCGCCGGCGCCGGTGACCGTGACGGTGGCCCCGTCGCTGCGCGCGCTCTCGACGCCGTCGACGCGCTCGGCGGCCTCGGCGACGCCGTCGACGGGCGCCGCCAGCGACACCGTCAGGACCGACCCGACGTCGACCGCCGAGCGCAGTCCCTCGACGGTGTCGGTGGCCACGACCTCCCCGTCCTGGAGGATGGCCACGCGGTCACAGACGGCCTCGACCTGGCTGAGGATGTGCGAGGAGAAAAACACCGTCGTCCCGTCCTCGGCCTCCTCGCGGACGATCTGGCGCATCCGCCGGGCGCCGTTGGGGTCGAGCCCGGTCGAGGGCTCGTCCAGGATGAGCAGGTCCGGGTCGCCGACCAGCGCCATCCCGAGGACGAGCCGCTGTTTCATCCCGCGGGAGTAGCCGCCGGTCTTCCGGTCGGCCGCGTCGGGTTCGAGCCCGACGCGCTCGAAGACCGCATCGACGTCGTCGCCGGCCGCCTTGGACTCGCGGACGAACGCGAGGTGCTGGCGGCCGGTCAGCCGCTCGTAGACGTCGAACCCCTCGGGGAGGACGCCCGTCCGCTCGCGGACCGCCCGCGGGTCCTCGCGGACGTCGTGGCCGAAGACGCGTGCCGACCCGGCGGTCGGTCGGACGTAATCGAGCAGGATGTCGATCGTCGTCGTCTTCCCGGCCCCGTTGGGGCCGAGAAACCCGAACACTTCGCCCTCGTCGACCGCCATGTCGACCCCCCGGAGGGCGGTGACGTCACCGAACCGCTTCGTGACGCCGTCAAGTTCGATAGCTGGCATAAGCAGTGCTTTTCGCCCCCGCCCCTATATGTCTTCATAGGTCGACTCGACCCCGACCGCTCGCTGTCCCCCATCCTCCCCCGCCGCAGTCGGTCCCCAACCCGCCCGGCCCCGGTCGTCGCGGTCCCCGACTACGCCGCGACCCGTCCGATCCCCGACGTTCGTCGCGCGACCTCCAGGTCCGTCGGAGTCGCGTCGTGAACCGTCCGACCCCGGAATCCGTCGACGCCGCGCCGTTCAGACCGGCTCGTCGGGGTCGTGGCGCTCGGCCATCGCCCGGGCCTGGGTCGCGTACCGTTCGCGGGTCTCCTCGCCCGGCGTCTCTTCGAGTTTCCCGGCCGGCACCTCCCTGGCGGCCGTGACCTCCCGCCGGCGCAGCAACTGGAAGGAGAGTTGCTCGGTGAGGTGGCGCGTTCCGTCGGGCGTGGCGTACACGAGCGTCACCAGGTTCTCGTGGCGTGACTGCCGGTCGACCAGCCAGCACCGCACCGTCTCCCCGCCGCCCTCCCCGCTCGCGTCCGTGCCCTCGTCGTCGGCCATGTCACCCCTATCGTCGGCCCGGCGCTTGAACGCCGTGGTTCGTCGGCCCGGCGCTCGACCGCCGCGGTTCGCCCGCGCTCCGCCCCGACGCACCGACTGTCGGCAGGTCCAGCCCGCGGCGGGTCCGACCGCCGGCAGGTCCGGCCGGTGGGGGGTCCGGTCGGTAGCAGGTCCGGGCTCGTCGCGGACTGGGTCGCCCGTTGGGGAGCGACAGTCGTTCCAGCGAACGATAATCGGGGAGGTACATTCAAACGGTTCTCGCGCCGACGGGCGGGCATGGACGGACTGCTCGGCCAGCTCCGCACCCGGATCCTGGGTCGCGAGGGGCGGGCGTGGGCGGGGTCGGTCGAGGACCTGCTGTTCGACGGCGAGTCGGTCCGCCGGACGGTCTCGCTCGACGACAACCGCGTCGTCGTGACGAGCCACCGCCTGCTCGCGTTCACGCCCGGGTCCGACGGCGAGAACTACCGCCAGGTCGACCTGCCCAACGTCAGCGACGTCCGCGCCGGCTACGAGGGGGAGACGGGTCTCGTCCTCCAGGCGGTCCGCGTCCTGCTCTACGGCGTGGTCCTGCTCGCGGTCGGGTTCGCCGTCGACTTCGAGACGTTCGTCCCGACCGACGCCTTCGCCGACACCGGCGGTGCCGCGGGGAAGATCGGCCTCGGGAGTCTCTTCGGGCTGCTACAGCAGTTTCTGGTGCTCATCGCCAGCCTCGACGACATCGCACGGGCCATCGGCGCGGTGCTCGTGCTGTTTGGCGTGTTCGTCCTCGCGGTCTACCTGCTGACGCGGGACCGCGTGCTCGTGGTCGCGACGGCGGGCGACGAGCCGGACATCACGGTCCCGGCCGGCGACGAGAAGGACACACTCCCGGAGGCGGTCACGGCCCTCGAAGGGGAGCTCTTCGAGGCGGGCCGGGAGCCACCGGGCGGGCCCGGGACCGGCGACGGCCCGGCGGCCGACACAGTGAAACCCGACGACCCACTATAGCGCGGCGATGGACGCCGCCGCCGTCCGCGAGCGGGCAGCCGACCTGCCGGCCGAGCCCGGCGTCTACCAGTTCCTCGACGGCGAGCGGGTCCTCTACGTCGGGAAGGCCGTCGACATCCGGGACCGGGTCCGCTCCTACACGGACCCCCGTAGCGAGCGCATCCGCCGGATGGTCGCCGAGGCCGACGCCGTCGATGTCGCGGTCACCGACACGGAGACCCAGGCGCTCCTGCTGGAGGCGAACCTCATCAAGCGCCACCGGCCCCGCTATAACGTCCGCCTGAAAGACGACAAGTCCTACCCGCTGGTCCAGCTGACCGACCACGAGTTCCCCCGCATCGAGACCACCCGCGACCCCGAGGAGGGCGCGACGGTCTTCGGCCCCTTCACCGACAAGGGCCGCCTGGAGACGGTCGTCAAGGCCGCCCGGGAGACCTACGGCCTGCGGGGCTGTTCCGACCACAAGTTCGCCGCCCGCGACCGGCCGTGCCTGGACTACGACATCGGCCTCTGTAGCGGCCCCTGCGTCCCAGAGACCGACGTCGACCGGGAGGCCTACCTCGCGGACGTCGAGGCCGTCGAGCGCTTCTTCGAGGGCGAAACGGGGGTACTGGCCGACCCGCTGCGCCGCGAGATGGAGGCGGCCGCCGCCGACCAGTCCTTCGAGCGGGCGGCGAACCTCAGAGACCGACTCGAGTCCGTCGAAGCGGTCCACGGCGAGGGGGGCGGCGCCGTCGCCGCCGACGGCCGTCACGCCGACCCCGACCGCGAGCGGAGCGTCGACGTCCTCGGCGTCGACGTCGCGGGCGAGACGGCCACCGTCGCGCGCCTCCACAGCGAGGACGGCAAGCTCGTCGACCGCGACCGCCACACGCTCGACGCGCCGGCCGGCGAGAGCCCCGGGCGCGTCATCGCGGCCTTCATCGCGCAGTTCTACGCCGAGCGGGCGTTCCCCGACGCGGTCCTCTGTTCGGACCACCCCGACGACGCGGACGTCGAGCGCTGGCTCGACCGCGAGGGCGTCGCCCTCCGGGTTCCCGGCGCCGGCCGGGAGGCGACGCTGGTCGAGCTGGCGCTGAAAAACGCCCGACAGCGCGAGCGCCGCGACGACGCGGGCGCGGCGCTGGCCGACGCGTTCGGGCTCGACGGCGCCGCGAGACGGATCGAGGGGTTCGACGTCAGCCACGCGCAGGGCGCGGACGCCGTCGGCAGCAACGTCGTCTTCGTCGACGGCGACCCCGAAAAGAGCGGCTACCGCCGGAAGAAACTCCCCGACGAGAACGACGACCACGCGAACATGCGCGCGCTCGTCCGCTGGCGGGCCGAGCGTGCGGTCGCCGGCGACGGCGGCGACCCGGCCGGCACGACCGGGGGTCAGTCCGACGCCGCGGGCGGGGACTCGACCGGCGCGACCGACGACGCGGGCGCTCCGGCCGGCGACGTGACAGCGGACGAGCGGCCGGACCCGGACCTGCTCCTGGTCGACGGCGGCGACGGCCAGCTCGGCGCGGCCCGCGACGCGCTGGCCGCGGTCGGGTGGGACGTGCCGGCCGTCGCGCTCGCCAAGGACGAGGAGCTGGTCGTCACCCCGACGGGGGTGTTCGACTGGCCCGACGACGCCCCGCACCTCCACCTCCTCCAGCGGGTGCGCGACGAGGCCCACCGCTTCGCCGTCCAGTACCACCGGACGCTCCGGGACGACGTCTCGACGGTGCTCGACGATGTCCCCGGCGTCGGCCCCGAGACGCGCAGGCGACTGCTCCGGCGATTCGGCTCCGTCGAGAACGTCCGCAACGCCTCCCGCGCGGAACTCACGTCCGTCGGCGGCGTCGGCGAACGCACCGCCGAGACGCTCGACGAACGGCTGTAGAGACGCCGTCGTTCGCGACTCGGAGGTGCCGGCACACCGACCCGGTCAGTCGCTGTCGTGGGCGCGCCCAGCAGGTAGTCGACGTGCCAGTGGCGGGTCTCGCGCTCGCCGGCCGCGAGTTCGCGGCGGCGCCCGACGCGGGCGAACCCGCCCGGACCGAGCGCGCTCCCGGTGTAGGCGTGCCACCCAGCGTCGAACGCTACCGACCCCAGCGCCCCCGGCGCTCGCGTGGGTATATTTTAGGACGGGACGACGGTGATCGCCCGGCCGCGGTCGACGGCCCGTTCGAGTTCCTCCGCGATGGCAGACCCTCGCGAGACCTGCACTTCGCCGCCGCGTGAGACGGTCGCGGTGAAGAGGTACTCGCCGTCGGCCCGGACCTCGACGGTCTCGCCCTCGTAGCCTTCCATGGGGATGAGGACGTGCCGGGAGGTGATATCGGGGGTGACGATCTCGCCGGCGCCCGCGCCACCGGCCCCGCTCGCGCCCGAGTCCTCGCCGGCGTCACCGCCGGCGTGGCCGTGCCCCTCCGGGCGGTCGCTGAACGTCCGGACGTCGATGTCGATGCCCAGACGGTTCTCGACATCGGAGATGCGCCCGCCCCCTTTGCCGATGACCTGCGAGATGTCGTCGTCCTCGACCCAGACGACGGCGGTGTCGGGGTCGCGGATCTCGACCTCGACGTGGCCCCTGGCGATGGCGCGGATCTCGCGTTCGACCTCCTGTTTGGCGATGCGCTCGGTGCCGCTCTCGCGGCCGCTTTCGTCTTCGAGCGGGACGGTGACGACCTGGCGGTTGAAGGTGTATATCTCGTAGACTGGGCGGCCGGTCTCGAAGTCCGCGACAGTGATCACCGGCCGGGCCAGGTCCTCCTCCATGAGGCCCTGGGGGACCTTGACCTCGGTCTTGACGTCGTAGACGGTCTCTATCTGGCCGGCCTCGACGTAGACGACGGTGTCGGCGACCTGCGGGATGAGCCCGAGTTCGACGCGGCCGATGAGCCGCTGGAGGGCGTCGATCCCGCGGGTGGCGTGGACGACGCCGACCATCCCGACCCCGGCCAGGCGCATGTCCGCGAACACCTCGAAGTCGTCGGTCTTGCGCACCTCGTCGTAGATGGTGTAGTCGGGCCGGACCATCAACAGCGAGTCGGCGGTCTTTGCCATCCGGCCGCCGAGTTCGGTGTACTGGGTGACCCGCTCGTCGACCTGGAGGTCGCGGGGTTTCTCCATGGTCTTGACCGCGAACCCCTCGTCGGCGAGATAGCCCGCGACGGCCTGGGCGAGCGTGGACTTGCCGGCCCCGGGCGACCCCGAGATGAGGACGCCCCGCTGGCGCTCGGCCAGTCGCTCCCGGAGTTCGTCGGCGTAGGCGTAGTCGTCGAGTTCGGTCTTGACGACCGGCCTGACGGCGGTGATCTCCATGGCGTCGGCGAACGGCGGCCGCGCGACGGCGATCCGCAGGTCCCGGAACTGGACGATCGTCATGCCCGGCTCGTCGAGTTCGACGAACCCGTCCGGCGAGATCCGGGCGCTGTCGTCGATGTCGGCGGCAAGCGAGGTCAGTTCTTCCTCGGTGACGGGGGTCTCGCGGATCCGCCCGTAGGTCATCTCGCCGACGGACCCGCGCTTTGCCATCGGTTCCAGCCCCACGCGCAGGTGGACGCTCATCGTGGACTCGTCGAAGAACTCCTC
>PXRP01000002.1 GCA_003021655.1 Halobacteriales archaeon QS_4_69_31 | reverse complement strand
GTTGAACCACTTCGATGCCCATCTTTCAGAATATCCGTACAGCTCGGCTGCGTCTTTCTGTGTTACCTCATCGATCCCTTTGTATGTGATTGCAGCCGTAAGCCGCTCTGTCGCGGCTGCATCGTCAACCTCCGCCAGCACCTGGCGGAGGTGGTCGGTCGAAACATTCTCCAGAGTCATTACATCAACACACAGATTCTAACCTCATGTATTTTTGTCTGATAATATCAATACCCTCGACTTTCGCCTTGTATTCGAGAATATTTGTGAAACGGTCGAACGCCCATCCGTGCAGGTCAAGGCTGCCGTGCCGACCCCAATTCTTCGAGTCGCCGTTCTCGTCCTCGCGGACACCCTCCAAGTCACCGACGTTGATGCGACCAACACCTCTCTCCACACACCGCTGGACGATGTGTTTGGCGAGACTGTGGAAAAAATGGGTGCGACGTTCCGACCACTTGTGGTGCAAGCGGGTGGCTCGGTCACTACCAGAGCCGTCGCATTTAGCGATTTCTTTCGGGAAGGAGTAGCCGTCTTGTTTCAGGCGGTTGCCGGGGTACAGGTCGGCTTCCTCGGTACTGTACGCGACTGCCGCGAAGTTACAGATACCGAGGTCAACGCCCGCTGTCTCGTTGCCGGGGGCGTCGGGCGTTTCAACCTCGTCTTTGCAGACGAGGTGAAGTTCCCACCGACCGTTCGCCTTGTCGTAGACGGCCCTGACCTGTTGCAGGTTCTCGAGGGTGACGCCGGGCCGGGTTTCGTACTCGACAAGGATGTACTCCCGCGCTTTTGGGTGTTCCTTGTGGTTCGCACCCTTCGAGAGCCGAACACGGTTGTTCTTTGGGTCGTGTTTGATGTCGTTTTGCTTCCACGTCACAGTAGAGCGTGGGTGTTCTTCGTGGACGCCTCAATTCCCCCCGTAGAGGACGGTCTCGGCCATCAGAACCGTGCGGGCCGGCTCAGAGTTTCCGCTCGGCGTCCTCGGCGAGTTCCTTCATGCGCTTGCCGACGCGGCCGGCGTCGGAGAACTCGTCTTCGGACATTGCCGTCGCGAGCGCGTTCCCGAGGACGAACACCGCGTGTTTGTGCTCGCTTTTGGACTTGTGGACGTCGTCGGGCGTGACGTCGAGCTCCTCGTAGGGGTCGAACAGTTCGGAGTCGACGTCCTCCAGGCCGGCGAAGTAGTCTTTGATCGTCACCATCTGCTCGTGGAGTTCGAGCAGTTCGTCCTTGTGCATACCCGGGGGCTACGTGAGACGCCCGTTTAACAATTCCGAGAGACCCTAGAAGACGTACTCGTCGTCGTGACCCATCATCCCGTCGTCCTCGAACCCCGGTTCCTCGTCGTCCTCGACCGGACCGCTCGTCTTGTACGCTTTCATTCCCGTCGACAGCAGGTCCTCGATGGCCTCCTCGCGGTTGAGGAACTCGCCTTTCTCGACGAGCTGGGCGATCTGCATGTCGAGATGCTCGGGGACTGTGAGCTCTACCTTTGGCATCTGAACAGTCGCCCCTTCGGTAGAGGGGTATTTAAAATTGACGGGGGGCTGATCCCGGCGTATCCGGGCCATCTCCGGCGGTTTCGACCGCCCGAGCGGTCCTCTTTCGAACGTGATAACTCCCGGCGCTCGCCGCCCCCGTCCCGGCCTGCGGTGCGCCCGCTCCGCTCGCCGGCGTCTGTCGGCGTCTGCTTCCCAGTCTTGTGTCCATCGTCCGGTGTCCCTCGCCGCGTCGCGGGTCCGGCCCCTCTCAGCCCGCGTGTTTCTTCGCGGTCGTGTAGGCCTCGCGGACGCGCTTGAACTCGTCCTCGTCGCCGCCCTGGTCGGGGTGGACCTCCTTGACCCGCCGGCGGTAGGCGGCCCTGACCTCCTCGCTGTCGGCCCCGGCCCTGATCCCCAGTTCGGCGAAGGCCGCGGCCGTGGGGTCGTGCCGGCGCCGGTCCGTCCGGGGGCCTGACCCGACTTCGGGCGTCTCGAACGGGAGTCGCCTGCCGAGGTGGAGGCCCGGCATCTCGTGCTCGACGAGGACGGCGTAGGTCCCCGAGTGTTCGATGCGGTAGTAGGCCCTGGCGTCGAAGGTGATGGCCACGTCCCGCTCGGGCAGGTAGAAGGCGACGTGCTGGCCCTCGACGGGGTGGTCCTCGGCGTACCGCTCGTCGATGGCGTCCAGGTACGCCCGGAGTTCCTCACGGCGGCGCCCCTCGCCGTCGCGCCCCTGCGTCTCGGCCCGTGCGGCGGGAAAGAGCCGGTCGGCGGCGAGGAACAGCACGGCTGCGAGGACGCTGCAGACCGCTCCCAGCCCGAGGCCGACCAGCAGCCATCGGGGCAACCCGAACAGTCCGTCGACGACCACGGCCGCCCGTTGGGACCCCCGGCGTATCAAACTCTCGCTCGCCGCGCTCACTTTCGCGCTCCGGCGAGGGTTGAAGTGGCCGTTTCACTTCCGCTCCGGGGGGACGACGGAGGTATAACTGGCCGGCGTCGAGAGCGAGAGACATGACCGACCAATTACCGACGCTCGACCCGGAGGTCACGTACCTCGACGCGAGCGACGCGCCGGCCGCGCTGTACCGCGTCGTCGTCGAGCACCTCGCCGACGAGCGCGGGCCGGCCTGCTGGGTCGACGCGCGTAACCGTGGCGCACCGGCCGCCCTCTACGACCACCTCGGGCGGCGCGCCTGCCGGTCGCTCGCGGTCGCGCGGGCGTTCACCGGCTACCAGCACTACGAACTCGTCCGGTCGCTGCCGGGCACACTCAGGGCGACCGCGTCGCTGGTCGTTGCGCCAGCACTGGCCGCGCCCTACGCCGACCCGGACGTGCCCGACCACGAGGCCGACGCGATGGTCGCGGCCGTCCTCGAACTGCTCGACGCCGTCTCGACCGCCGTCGACGTGCCGGTGCTGGTGACCGCCGACGCCGACCCCTACGCCGCGGACGTGCGCCGGGCGGCCGACCGCGTCCTCGACGCGACCGCGACCCGGATGGGTCTGCGCGTCGACGGCGACGGCGTCCGGGTCGACGGCTACTGGGACGCCACGGGCTTCCAGACGACCGTCCCCTACTGGGTCGACCGCTGTGGCGCGGTCGGCTGCCGGGGCGTCGAGCGGCCGGTGGCGCCGGCGGCGGTACCGGGGGTCTGAGATGGGCCGGACGAACCCAACGCTGCGCGACCGCTTCGACCGCCTGGAACGGGAGTACCGGCCGTTCCGGCGGTCGCTGCGCCGCCGCCAGCAGGCCGACTTCGACCGCCTGTTCGAGCGGGCGCGCGGCCACGCCGACGCGGCGAGCCAGCAGAACCCCCCCGACGCCTGGCGCGCGTTCGTCGTCGCCGTCCTGCTGGCCCACGAGCGGGAACTCGGGCGACTCGCCGAGGACCCGCCGGACGGACGGGACGAGCCGTGACGTTCAAGATCGACGTCCGCGAGGACGGGGTGCCGGTCCGCTGGACGGCGACCGACAGGGGCGCGACCGCGACGCCCGACCCCGACTACCGGCCGGCCGTCCTCGTCGCCGCGCGCGAGGACCGGACGCGCTATCTCGACTGGCTGGCCGACGAACTCGCGCCCGACCCGAAGGTCGCCGCCCTCGAACGGGTCGCCCGCCGCAGGGACCTGCGGGCCGACGAGCCGTCGCCGATGCTCCGGGTCGAACTCGACCGCCTCGGCGAGTGTCGCCAGCTCGCCCGCGAGGTACGCGCCCGCGAACTGGACGCCCACCCGCCGGGGACGCTCTCGCTGTACGACGTGGACCTGGACCCGCAGTTCCGCTACTGCCTGGACACGGGCGCCGACCCGCTCCCGGACCGCCGGTTCGAGCGGGTCGACCTGTCGGTCCCGGACGCCGCGCTGGCCGAGGGGGACCTCTCGGCGCTGGCCGTCGACGGCGACCCCGCGGGCGGGAGCGAGCGCGGGGCCTGTCGCCGCGTCGAGCGAGTCCTCGACGCGGCTGACCCGGACGTCCTCGTCCTCTCGTCGGCCGAACTCGTCCCGCTGCTCGCCGAACGCGGCGTCGACCTCGGCCGACGACCGGGCTACCGGACACTCGCCGGCGCGAGCACGTACACCAGCTACGGCCGCGTCGGTCACTCGCCGGCCCGCTACGACGTCCCCGGGCGGGTCGTCGTCGACCGTCGGAGTAGCTTCCTCCTCGACGAGGCGGGCTTTGCGGGTCTGCGCTATCTCGTCGCCCGCGCGGGCAAACCCCTCCAGGAACTCGCCCGGGACAGCATCGGCGGCGTCCTGACCGCCATCGAGGTGCGCGAGGCGCGCGGCCGCGGCGTGCCCGCGCCCTGGCAGAAACGCCAGACGGAGGACTGGAAGTCGGTCGACCGGCTCCACGCCGCCGACCGCGGGGGGTTCACGTTCCAGCCCGAGGCCGGCGTCCACGGGGACGTCCACGAACTCGACTTCGCCTCGCTGTACCCGAACGTCATCCGCGAGTACGGCGTCTCGCCCGATACCGTCGGCTGTGACTGTCACGACACCACCGACGTGCCCGAACTCGGCTACAGCCTCTGTGAGCGCGACGGCTTCCTCGGGGACGTGCTCGGGCCGTTGTTGGACGACCGCTCGGCGTGGAAGGACCAGCACCGTGCGGACGACTGCACGCCGACCGAGCGCCGGCGCCTCGACGCGAAGATAGACGCGGTCAAGTGGGTGTTGGTGTCGTGTTTCGGCTACCAGGGGTACCGCCACGCCAAGTTCGGCCGCATCGAGGTCCACGAGGCCATCAACGCCGTCGCGCGGGAACTCATGCTCACCGCGAAGGAGGCCGTCGAGGCGGCGGGCTGGCGGGTCGTCCACGGCATCGTCGACAGCCTCTGGGTGACGGCCGACCCCGACCGCGACCAGCGACCGGTCGGTGAGGTGGCCGCCGAGGTCACCGACGAGGTGGGGATCGCACTCGAACACGAGGGTCGGTTCGACTGGGTGGCCTTCTGTCCCCGCAAGCGAGCCAGCGGGGCCGCACTGACGCGGTACTTCGGGCGATGGGCCGACGAGTCCGTCGCGGCGTCCGGCGCCACGGCGGACGACCGCTACAAGTTCCGCGGTATCGAGGCCCGACAGCGCAGTTCCGCCGAGTTCGTCGCCGCCGCACAGCGGGACCTGGTCGCGACGTTCGACCGCGAGCGCGACGCCGCGGCAGTCGTCGAGCGCCTGCGGACCCACCTGCGGACGCTCCGGCGCGGTTCGGTCCCGCCCGCGGACCTCGCCATCCGCCAGCGCGTCTCGAAACGCGCCGACGAGTACGAGGGGGCGACCCGCGCGAGGGCCGCGCTGGAGCGGGCCGCCGACCTGGGGCTCGAACGCCACCCCGGCCAGTCCGTCACGTACGTGGTCGCCGACGACGATCGCTCCGGTCCCGAACGCGTCCGACTGGCGTTCGAGGTTGACGACGGCGCCTGCGCCGGCGGCGGGTACGACACGGAGTTCTACGCCGACCGGCTGGTCCGGGCCTGTGAGAGCGTCGTCTCGCCGCTGGGCTGGGACGAGGGGCAGGTCCGGCGGTTCCTCCGGGACGGCCGCGACGCCACGCTGTCGTCGTTCGTCGGGTGAGCGACGCTGTGGGGAGGTTTCGTGTCGGTTTCCGGAGTGTCATAGAGACGGCCATACGCTGCTGGTCAGACCCGGAAGTCGGTCGATACGGGGACTGGACCGAGCCGGTGTCGTCAATCAGGAGTTAATCGTCGCCCGGTTTGTACGCGCCGGGACGCTTTTCGATATTGTACACCCAGAGGACGTGACTACTGTGTTCGACCTCGCAGCCGAGACGGAACGCGCCGATCCGGAGTTTCGAGTGAGGGGCGCCGGTGAGCGGTTCCAGGTACTCGCTCGGATCGCGCCACTGGTCGGTCACGATCTCGTCGAGTTTCGAGACGATACGCTCCTGTTCGTGTGGCTGTAGCGCCTCGTACTCGCGCTCTGCGGGGTCGGTAAACCGCCAGTCCCACCCGTTGTCACTCGCCGTCATCCGCGTTCTCGTCCAATCGCGCCCGGATCTCGTCGCTACTGTACGTCTCTCCCTCGCCAGTTCGGCGCTGGTGCTCGCTCGTGGCGATGTCTTTCCACCCTCGCCTGGAGAACGACGGGTGCTTGACGGCGTCGCGGAGCGCCCACCGCATGAACTCGCTCCGAGACGGGAAGTCCTCGGCGCGCCAGGTCGCATCGAGGTCGTCGAGGAACGCCTGTGGGACCTTCAGCGTAACCGTGGTCATCTCGGGGTTGTCGTTCGCCCCGGCGTCGGCATCGGACATACGGAGGTATTACCTCCGTGTCATCAAAAGCGTGCCGACGCCGGGGAGGTCACTGTGTGTCCCCTCTCGTTCGTAGCTTTCAGTTCGTGGTCGTTCTCACGTTCCAGTTCACGCTCCACGCTGACCGGGTGACCACGATGTTCACACAGGACGACTCCCTGCCCCGGTCGTACGGTAGCATTCGGTTTCCGGGTCGCCGTCCGGTCGGGAGACGGGATCCCGCCGCGTGAGCGAAGCGAGCCGTTCATCGAGATCCGTCACGCGAGTACGGTCGTCCGGCCGAACGCGAGCGTCCAGGCCGAGCGGTCCTGCTCGACGAGGTGCCAGTAGCTCTCGGCGACCTCGTCCGGGTCGAGGTAGGTCTCGCGGTCGCGGTCCGGGGCCGGCCCGTCCGCCGGCAGTATCTGGCCGTCGATGACGACGTGGGCGACGTGGATCCCCGCCGGGCCGAGGTCGCGCGCCATGTCCTCGGCTATCCCGCGGGCGGCGAACTTCGCCGCCGAGAAACCGACCGCGCCGCCCCGTCCCCGGACCGCGGAGGTCGCGCCGGTGAAGATGACCGTCCCGCCGTCGCCGTCGAGCATGTCGCCGACAGCCTCCTGCGAGCAGACGAACGCGCCCCGCCCGTTGACCGCCCAGGCGCGTTCGAGCTCCGCGACGGAGGTGTCCATCAGCCCCTTCCAGGAACCGGCGCTGGCGTGGTTGACGAGGACGTCGACGGGGCCGAACGAGTCGCGGACGGTCGCGAACGCCTCGTGGACCGCCTCCGGGTCGGCGATGTCGGTCGGGGCCGACAAAGGACCTCGGTCGGCGACCGGGGCTGACGAGCGCGGGCCGGCGGCCAGGGCCGGCGAGTCACGGGTCGGCGGTCGCTCCGCCGCCGGCCCGCCCCGCTCACAGCAGTTCGTTGATCTCGTCGATGGACTTGAGGTCTTCGAGCAGTTCCCGCTCGGCTTCGGTGCGGTCGTCTTTCGCCTGGAGTTCTCTGGCGCGTTTCAGTTTCGTGAAGTTGTCGTAGGACTCCATCGTGTCCAGGAGGAAGTCCACGGCCGCTTTCTCGTCGGACTGGCCCTTGCCGTCGAGTTCCGACATGAGCTTCGCGGCTTTCTGTGTGAGTTCGCGCTCGCGCTTCTCGACAGATTCCCGTTCGAGCCGGAGGACTGCGTAGTTGCCGTCGTAGGCGGTCCCGTCGGGGGCGTACACCTTCCTGTCCGCCCCGAGTTCGTACTCCCCGTCCGCCGCCGCGTCGTCGAAACAGACGAGATACCCCGGCTGAAGCCGTGGCTGGCGGTCGTCCTGTGGGTCTTCTCCAGCGTGATCTGCCGGTCGATGATCGCGTTGTGGTCGTCGACGTCGTCGACCAGTTGCAGCAGTTTCTCGCCGCTCATTTCCGGGAGTTCGGAGACGGGCGCGAGCGGCGGGAGGACGACCCCCGCCACCGGGGCGAGGTCCTTCACGCGCTCGACCAGCCACGGCGGGACGCCGTCGACGTCGTAGACCTGTACCTGTAGCGTCAATCGCTTGTCGCTGAAGTCACGTATCGACACCAACACGTCGTGGAAGAAGGTCCCCTTCCAGCCGGGGTCGACCTCGCGTTCGAGGTAGTGGAGACGCTTCACCGGCGGTTCGCTCCCGAACCGCGTTTTCGTGACCACGATCAGGTCGTTGTCACCCATCAGCGGCAGGTTGGCGTCGCGCCGCTGTGCGACGTTCAGGCCGCTGAATTGCACGGACAGCGGCGCCGCCGGCTCGAACTCCGCCGCCCCCGAGAGGGTCGCGGTCGGTTCCCGGAGCGAGATGTCCCCGTCCGTCTGCAGTGACGTTGTGCGCCACGTGTTTTCACGAAGTTCGGGACGGCTAATGAAAGTTTCTCGGCGTTGAAATTATCGAACGAGCGACCAGGAGCGGTGGGGACTCCGAGGGCTGAGAGACGCTCACTCGCGCCGGCGCCGCCGGCCGACACCTCACCGTTCGAGCAACATCATGATCGCCCCGCCGCCGCCGACGCTCGCACGTCCGAGAGCGCGCCGAGCATCGATCCGTGTGGCGTCCGCGCGCTCTCGACTATCACGATATCTGTCATGTCTGCCGACACTACGCCGGCCTCCCCTTTCGGTGTTGCCCCGGGCGTACAGGCGACGCCGCGGTTTTATTCGTCTGCTGTCCTAACCGCGAGTATGAACGGAACCCCAACCCGGCGGGGATTTCTCGCCGCGTGCGCCGGTGCGGTGGCCGCGGGCGCGGCGGGCTGTCAGGCGGCCCCGGCAGCGGAAGACGAAACGCCCGAGGGGCCCGAGCAGCCGGCGACTGTCACGGCCGGCGAACCGGAAGGCGGGAACGCGGCGACCACGCCGTCCGGGGGGAACCGATACACCGAGGTCTACCGGTCGGTCGTCGACTCCGTGGCGGAGGTCCAGGTCGTGCGCGAGGAGGGCCGCTCGCGAGGTACCGGCTGGCTCGACGACGAGGGGTACGTCGTCACCAACGAACACGTCGTCGGCGACGGGACGACCGTCTACGCCCGCTTTCCGGAGGGCGGGTGGGTCCCGGCTTCGGTCATCGGGACGGACGTCTGGAGCGACCTGGCCGTCCTCGCGGTCGACGAGACGCCGGCGAGGGCGACCCCGCTCGCGCTCGCGACAGCCGACCCCGCGATCGGGACCGAAGTGGTGGCGATCGGCAATCCCTTCGGATTCTCGGGGTCGGTCACCGCCGGCATCGTCAGCGGCGTCAACCGGACGCTCCCCGCCCCCCGGGGCTTTTCGATCCCCGACGCGATCCAGACCGACGCACCCCTGAACCCCGGCAACTCCGGCGGCCCGCTCGTCGACCTGGACGGGACCGTCGTCGGCGTCGCCAACTCCGGCGGCGGCGACAACGTCGGCTTCGCCATCTCGGCGGCGCTCACGCGCCGTGTCGTCCCCGAACTGGTCGCCGACGGCAACTACGACCACTCGTATATGGGTATCAGGCTCCAGCCGGTGGGACCGCTGGTCGCGAAGGCGAACGACCTCGACCCCGCGACGGGCGTCTACGTCACTGAGGTCCGCGACGGCGGGCCGTCGGACGGCGTCCTCCGGGGGTCGACCGACGAGACCCGGGTCGACGGCGTCGAGGGCGTCCCCCTCGGCGGGGACGTCGTCGTCGGTATGGGCGGCCAGCCGATCCCGGAACCGCAGACGCTCTCGTCGTATCTGGCGTTGGAGACGAGTCCCGGCGATACTGTCGCGGTCGACATCCTCCGGGACGGGGCCGAACGGGAGGTCGAACTGACGCTGGGGTCGCGACCGGACCCCTAGTCGAGGCGCTCTGCCGCATCCCGGTCGACGAGCGGTCCGGCGTTGGCCTCCGGGAGCCGCACCACGTCGTTTTCCGTGAGGTCGTAGGCGCGCTCGTCGACGCCGAATATCTCGCCGACGTCCGCCGTTATCTTCACCGTCGCGCGGTCGACGGCGTCCCCGCCGGTCGCGTCCGTCTCCCGGCCCCCGCCGGTCGCGTCCATCTCTCGCGCCTCGCCGGTCGCGTCCGTCTCCCGGGTTCCGCCGCTCTCCGGGACGGCGACGCCGCCGTCACTGCGTTCGACCGGCGGCGAGTCCGCCTCCGTGCCGGGAGAGTGCTCCCCCTCGCGCCCCGTCGAGGGCGCGGCGTCGGCCGGACTCCCCGGGTCGCCGTCGCCGGCCATGAGGTCCGCAGCGTCGACGCGGGACTCCGCGGACTCGCCGCCCGTCGACCGGTCGGCCGCCGTAGTCTCGCCGGCCGGCCGTCCGGAGTCGGGGTCAGTCACCGCCGCTGGTTCCGGGTCGCCTAACTCCGCGGGGTCGGGATGGGCGCGTCCGTCGCCCCCCTCGCCGTCGGACGCTGTCCCGCGGCCCGTCCCGGCGGGGTCCGCGGCAGGGCTGGATTCGCCGGGATCCGCGGCGGTGCCGGAGCCGGAAGACGCGGCCGTGCGCGGTTCATCCGGGGGCGATGCCCGTCCGGGTTCCTCGGAGGACGTGGCCGCGGCGGGGTCGACCCCGTCCGCGGAGGCGGCGCCGGGCGCGTCCCCGGGGGCATTGAGGGGCGTGTCGCCGTCGAGGATGGCGAAGACCTGGTCGCGGTTCCGTTCGATGGCCTCGACGAGCGTCTCGAAGAGGTCCCCTTCTTCCTCGGTGAGGCCGTTGTCGTCGGTCGGCATGTCCGCGGCGGCCAGCGACGCCATCTTGACGATCTTGCCGACGCGGCGCTCGTAGATGGCCTCGACGGTCTGTTCGGCGGTGTCGATGTCGTCGTTGAGGCGGCCGACCTCGGGGGAGTTCCACGGGTCGTCGGCGCGCTCGGCCGCGCGGGAGCGCTCGGCCTCTAACCCCTGGATGAACTCGGCCGCGTCCTTGTAGAACGTCGCGCGCAGTTGCTGGAGGCTGTCGGTCTGGCGCTCGCGGCTCTGTACCGATTGGAGTTCGTCCAGGTCCATCGTACCCCGTGTGGCGCGTCGCCGGCGCACCTGCTTCGAACGTACGTGTCTGTCGCGGACCCCGTAAAGCTATCGCACAAGCCGGCATCCGCCCCGGAACGGTCGACCCCGGACGGCCGGAATCATGGGTGAGACCGTCTCTCCAGTGGATTCGGAGTCGGCCGGGAGCGGCCCACACCCCGCACGGTCGTCCCAGCCGCGATGGTGTCCGCACACGAGGTCGGTCCCGCCGTGGTGGGCCACCTCCGCGCTGGCGACCCTGGCGCGGTGGGCTACTCCTGGGCTTTCTCCGCCCGGCCGCGGGCCATCAGGAAGACCCCGAGGTACTCGGGGAGTTGCTGGACCCCCTCGTCCAAGTCGAACGCCTCGCCGTTGAGTTCGACGGCCCCGGGGTCGGTCACGTCCACGGCGATGTCGTGGCCGACGAACGTCTCGGGGACGGCGTCGACCAGCGGGTCGAACGCGTCGAGGTCGGCGCGCTCGATGCGCACGACGGCGAGGCCGCTGCCGCCGTGGAGGCTGCCCGGCAGGCGGATGAGGCGGTTCGTGTCGGTCGTCACCGGTTCGTCGATGGGCGCGTTCTCCTCGGCGACGGTCACCGCGGCGACCTGTTCGGCCACCTGTTCGAACGCGGTGTGGGCCGAGATGTTGCCCCGTTCGATCTCCTCGAAGCGGTCACCGGCGATGTTGTACATCGCGCGGGCCCTCCTCTCGCCGATGTCGTCGTACGCCGAGAGGGTCTCGATCGCGGTCTCCTCGTCCTGTTCGCGGACGGCCTCGGCCAACTCCAGGAGGCGCTCGTGGACGCGCGCCCCCCATCCGCCCTCCGCGGGGAGATAGCGGTTGGTCGCCGGGCTCACCCGCCCGGCCTCGCCGTCGACGGTCTCCTCGTCGACGAGGTGGTCGAACTCCAGGCCGATGCCCCGGACGTAGTCGACGACCTCCCGGCGGGCGTCGCTGTCCAGCCCCCGGACCGTCTCGTCGCGGACGTGGACGTGGTACCCCCGCCCGCCGGAGAAGACGACGGTGAGGTCCTCGAACCCGAAGTCGTCGTCCAGAAAGTCCAGCAGCCGTTCCAGGGCGTCCTTGCACTTCGCGAGCATCGTCGCGTAGCTGTCCTCGCCGAGGACGACCGAGGGGAGGTGGTCGGCGTCGAGGTCGAAGACGAGGTCCGACGAGCGCCAGCCCTTGCCGCTCATCGTGCTCGCGCCGGGGTCGTCGTAGCGCCCGGCCGAGAAGTAGACGTGTTTGGGCCGCTCGCGCGCGAGGAACTCGCCGAGTTCGCCCAGGTCCAGCAGCGAGCGGTGGCGGACCATCGTCTCGCCGGGTCCCTCCGTCCAGGGGACGTACCCCCACTCGCGCTCGCTGGCGTCGGGCGGGGGCGACAGCCCGGTCCGGCGGTAGTAGTCGCCGAACCGCCCCCGCAGGTACGCCCGCGTCTGCTCGTGCACGCTCCCCGATTGCGAACGGCGGTGCAAAGCGTTTGCGCTCGCCCGGGTCGACGCCGCGGGTCAGTCGCCGCCCAGGAGCTTCGAGATGCGGTCGGCGAACCCTCCCTCCTCGCCGAGGCGGAGGTAGTAGGCGTCGCCGCCGTCCTCGTAGTAGTTGTCGATGCGGCGGTCGACCTCGAAGCCGATGTGCTGGTAGAACCGGAGGGCGTCGCGGTTGGTCGATCTGGCGTGACAGGTCACGGAGCCGTGGTCCTCGGCGACGCGGGCGACCAGCGCCTCGCCGAACCCCTCACCCCGGTAGTCGCTGTCGACGGCCAGAAAGAGGATGTAGCCGTCGCGCCTGACGGCGGCGAAGCCGACGAGTTGCCCGCGGTCGGCACGGTCGACGAACAGGTAGACCGTCGAGCGCTTGTAGGCGCTCTCGAAGAACCTGCGGCGCTGACGGAGCACGTCCTCTTCCTGGCGGATGCGCTCTTTGAGTTGCCAGGCCTGCTCGACGTGGTCAGTCTCCCCCGGACCGACCTCGCGCCGTTCGACGTTGACACTCACTACCGGGGCTGTAGCGCGCATGCCGTATTAATTCCATCGCCACCCACTCACGCGCTCCGCGCCGTAAGGTTTTCACAGTCCGACAGTCTGTCACTGGTATGGTGCTGCTCACGGCGGCGAAGCCACAGGGGGGCGGGGGCGCCACGAGCGTGCTCCGCCGGCGGATCCGCAGCGTTTTCATCACGGGCTTCGCGCTGACGGTGCCGCTGATGGTGACGGTGATGATCCTCGTATTCGTCGTGAACTTCATCCTCCAGTCGATAAGCCCGGTCGTGACGTTCGTGAACGACGCCTTCGGGGTCGGAGGGGGCGTCGACCAGTGGGTGCTGGAGGTGCTGGCTGTGTTCACGTTTCTGGGGCTGGTCTTTCTCGTGGGCCTGGTCGCCCAGGTGCGCCAGGGCGACGAATTCGAGCGCGTCTTCGACAGCGTGATGACGCAGATCCCCGGCATCGGGTCGGTCTACGCCAGTTTCAACGAGATGACCAGCCTCCTGCTGTCCAACGACACCCAGAGTTTCCAGGAGGTCAAACTCGTCGAGTTCCCCGTCGAGGGGTCGTACACGCTGGCGTTTATCACCGCGACGTCGCCCGACCCGGTCGAGGGGGCCGTCGACCACGGCGAGATGACGACCGTGTTTCTCCCGATGGCCCCCAACCCGGTGATGGGCGGGTACGTCGTCCACGTCTCCAGCGACCGCGTCCACGACATCGACATCTCCGTCGAGGAGGGGATCCGGTCTATCGTCACGAGCGGCGTGGCGACCGGCGAGCGCGAGACGCCAGAACAGGCGCAACTCGTCGACCTCCAGGCGATCAGGGAACAGGCCCTGGAGGGCGTCGAGGAGTTCACCACGCAGGCCCGCCGGGACTTCGCCGCCGTCCACCCCGACCGCGACCCCTCCGGCCTCGACGACCACGAGAAACCCAGACATTACCTCGTCGCCGAGGGCCGAAACCAGGAGTCGTCCGGTGACCCAGGTCGGGAGTCCTCCGAGGACCCGGACCGAGGGTCGGCCGAGGACCTGAATCCGGAATCCTCCGAGGACCCGGACCGAGGGTCGGCCGGTGACCCGGGCCGGGAGTCCTCAGCAGTCTCGGAGGGGGAGTCGAGCACCGACGGGGACGCCGGGGAAGACACGGCCGAGGACGCGGACGCGACCGGCGGGAGGTCCGAATGAGCTACGTGCTCCGGGACCACACCGCGGACGTGGCCGTCGAGGCAGCGGGGGCGACAATCGACGAGGTGTTCGCGGCCGTCGCGGACGGGATGGCCGCCGCGATGTGCGAGTCGGTCCCCGGGGGCGGCGAGCGGTTCGCGTTCTCCGTGACTGCGGAGGGACGCGAACCGCTCCTGTTCGACTACCTCGACGAACTCATCTACGAGCGCGACGTCCGCAGGGTCCTGCCCGTCGACAACCGCGCGTCCGTCTCCGAGGCGGACGGCGTCTGGCGCGTCGAGGCCTCAGCCCGTGGCGTCGGATTCGACGATGTCTCCGCGCGGGACCTCAAGGCCGTCACCTACTCCGAGATGGACCTCTCTGAAACCGACGACGGGTGGTACGCCTACGTCGTCTTCGACGTCTGACCGGCCACCCCCCGCCGGGCGGCCCGGTCGGCAGGAAACTCGGGCCAGTCGCCCTGTCGGGACACTCCGGCCAGTCGCCCTGTCGGGACACTCCGGCCAGTCGGCCCGCCGTAGTACTCCCGCCGTCGCCGCGCTGGGATCCGCCGGACTGTCACGAACGTGCAAACATTTTGGGTGTTTAAGCCCCTGGAACCCCTGGTTCTCGTATGAACAGGGTATCCCGGTTCTCCGCGGGGGTGGTCGCTCTTTTCGCTCTGGCGGGGGTCGCGCGGCCGGCGCGGGCCCACGTCGACTACGTCACCGAACCAGGGGCAGCGGCGGTCGAGGCCATCGAGTTCCTCGTCGAGGTCCTCTCGTCGCCGCTGAATCTCGCGCTGGTCGTCGGCGGGACGCTGGGGACGGTCGCGCTCCTGGTCGCGGTGTTGCTGGTGCGCCCGACGGTGCCCGACATCGAGGCGCTGCGCTCGGTGCTGGACGGCTACCGGGAGTACGTCCCCTGGATGCTCCGGTTGAGTCTGGGCCTGCCGCTAGTGGGTGCCGGCTTCGCGGGCTACCTCTTCAGCCCCGCGGTCCCCGCCGAGGCGCGGGTCCTCCAGGTCGCGCTCGGGTTCCTGTTGCTGTGCGGGCTGGCGACCCGCGCCGTGGCCGCCACCGGCCTGCTCGTCTATCTGGGCACGTTCGTCTCCAACCCGGAACTCGCGCTGGCTATCGAGTACGTCCCCGGCTTCCTGGCGCTCGTCCTCGTCGGGAGCGGCCGGCCCAGCGCCGACCACATGCTCAAGCAGGTGGCCGACGCGCCCGGGACGTGGTACGGACGTGTCGACCCAGTCCAGGGGGTGGCCGACCGGTTCCGCGCCGCGGTTGACCCCTACGAACGGCTGGTTCCGACGGTCCTGCGGGTCGGCCTCGGCGTCGGTTTCATCTACCTCGGCGTGACACAGAAACTCGCCGACCCCGGCCCGGCGCTGACTGTCGTCGACACGTACGACCTCACCGCAGTCGTGCCCGTCGACCCCGGTCTCTGGGTGGTCGGCGCGGGGCTGACCGAGGCCGGCGTCGGACTGTTGCTCGTCGCGGGCTACCTGACCCGCGCCGCCGCCGGGACGGCGTTCCTGATGCTCGTGCTGACGCTGTTTGGCCTCCCCGACGACCCCGTGCTGGCCCACGTCACGCTGTTCGGGATGCTCTCGGCCGTGTTCACGCTCGGAGCCGGCCCGCTCTCGGTCGACGCCTGGCTGGCCGCACGGTCCGATTCGGAATCCGGCGCCGAACCCGGCGAACGCGAGGGGACTGCCAGCCTCACTGACTGAGCGGACGGTGACCCGGGCCGACCGGGCAGCGACCGTCCCCGGTCGACAGACTCTCGACTGTACTGGCTCGACGGGCTGGCGACTGTACTGGCTCGATCCGGCATCGGTCCCTCCGGGAGGGGTCTGGCCGCCTGTCGTCCGCGGATACCGGCCGGGCGGAAACGCCCCCACATCCCGACAGCGTAACCTATTCCGCCCGGCCCGACGGAGACTGTAGTATGACCACCTACGAGGCCGACGGCATCACGCTCGAACAGGTCCGCGAGTTCGTCTGGGAGATCCCACGGGAGGGCGGGATGAACGCGCCGGCCCGGGTCCTCGCGAGCGAGGCGCTCCTCGACGAGATCAGCGACGACAAGACCCTCCAGCAACTCAGGAACGCGACACACCTCCCCGGCGTCCGGAAGTACGCCGTCTGCATGCCCGACGGCCACCAGGGCTACGGCTTCCCCGTCGGCGGCGTCGCCGCCATCGACGCCGAACACGGCTGTATCTCGCCCGGAGCGATCGGGTACGACATCAACTGTCTTACGGCGGATACGGACGTGTTGCTCTCGCACGGCCGGTCGCTGCCGATAGCGGAACTCCGGGACCGATTCGAGTCCGAGGAAGCGGTCGTTCCGACCGGCGACGACCTGGTCGAGTCGGGGATCCGGCTGTTCACCGAGTCGGGGACCAAGCCGGTCTACGAGGTCGAAACGGAGACGGGCCGGACGCTCCAGGCGACCGCCGACCATCCGGTTCGGACCGACGACGGCATGGTCGACGTGCGCGACCTCGAAGCCGGCGACACCGTCGCAGTCCACCCGTTCGAGGGGATCGAACACGAACAACCCGAGGAGTTCACGATCCTGTCCCCGGAGGACTTCAAGGGTGAAAGTCGACAGCTAGTCCGGGCCTTGGAAGAGCGCGACCTGCTCCCGCTCACGTCGACTGACCGGAAGCTTCCCTACCTGCTCAAGATGGTCGGCTACCTCCTCGGCGATGGCGCGTTCGCCGGGAACGGACAGACGTGGTTCTACGGCGACCCCGAAGAACTCGAGGCGATCCGCGACGATGTCCGTGCGCTCGGATTCAAACCGTCGAGGATCTACGAGCGCGAACGAAACCACGAGACCGACGGCAACACCTTCGAGACGACCGAATACAGTTTCACAGTGACCGCCCGGTCACTCCGGAAGGCCTTCGTCGAACTCGGCGTCCCCGAGCAACCGAAGGTCGAATCCGGGTTCACGACACCCGAGTATCTGGGCAGACTGGCTGATTGGCAGAAAGCGCTGTTCTACGCCGCGTATTTCGGCACAGAGATGAACGCACCGGCTGCCCAACACGACAAGAACCGCTACCGTCCGAAAGTCTCCCAGACCCGGACCGAGTCGACTGCCGACGCTGGGCGACAGTTCCTCGAAGACCTGCGCGAGTTTCTCGGAGACGTCGGCATCGAGGCGAACGCGATCGAGGAGTTCGAGACGGACTCGAACCGCGACCACCGGACGGTCCGGCTCCGGGTCGGGATCAAAAACGACTCGGTGAACCTGGTCCGGTTTTTCTCTCGGGTCGGCTACCGCTACAATCCCGAAAAACAGCGGAAGGCACTGAAATCGGTACAGTACCTGCGGGCCAAAGAGCGCGAGATATCGCGACGGGAACGGATAGCGAGCGAGGCGCAGGCGCTCGCCGACGGGGGGACGGCCGTCTCCGAACTCCGGGACGGGTTCGACATCAACGACCGATTCGTCGAACGGAGCGTCTGGAGCGGTCGGTCCGGGCGGCCACAGCCGGGCAGTGACTTCCCGGACTACGACGAATTCTGTTCCGAAACCGAGGTCAAGGAGGACGGGACTATCCAGTCGGAGGTCGTCTCGATAGAAGCGGTCGGCGAGAAACCGGTGTACGACATCGGCGTAACCCACGACGCACACGCGTTCCTCGCGGACGGGTTCGTCGTCTCGAACTGCGGCGTCAGGATGGTGAAGACGAACCTCACCTACGACGACGTGCGCGGCCGGGAGGCGGAACTCGTGGACGCGCTGTTCGCGAACGTCCCGACGGGACTGGGCGGGGGCGGCGTCTTCGAGGGGACGAAAGGGGACATCGAGGACATCCTCGAAGGCGGCGTCGAGTGGGCGCTCGAAGAGGGGTACGCGGTCCCGGGGGACCTGGACCACTGCGAGGACGAGGGTCGTCGTCCCGACGCCGATCCGTCGGCGGTCTCACAGAAGGCCAAGGACCGCGGCAAGAACCAGGTCGGCAGCCTCGGGAGCGGCAACCACTTCCTGGAGGTCCAGCGGGTGACAGACGTCTACCGGGACGACGTGGCGAGCGAGTTCGGCCTGGAACGGGACCAGATCGTCGTCCTGATCCACTGTGGCTCGCGGGGGCTGGGCCACCAGGTCTGTACCGACTACCTCCGGGAGATAGAGCAGGCCCACGCCGGCCTCCTCGACCGCCTGCCCGACAAGGAACTCGCGGCGGCGCCCGCGGGGTCGCAACTGGCCGAGGCGTACTACGGCGCGATGTGTGCGGCGATCAACTTCGCGTGGGTCAATCGACAGCTCATCACCCACCAGACTCGGCGCGTCTTCGGGAAGGTCTTCGACGAGGACCCGGAGGCCCTGGGGATGGACCTGCTGTACGACGTGGCTCACAACATCGGCAAGAAGGAGGTCCACGACCTGGGCGACGAGCGGGGGGAGGTGTACCTCCACCGCAAGGGTGCGACGCGGGCGTTCCCGGCGGGGCGCGAGGAAGTGCCGCCGGCCTACCGCGGCGTCGGCCAGCCGGTCCTCATCCCCGGGAGCATGGGGGCGGGCAGTTACGTCCTCCGGGGCGGCGAGAACTCCCTGGCGGAGACGTTCGGCTCGACCGCCCACGGCGCGGGGCGACTGATGAGCCGCACCCAGGCCAAACAGGAGTTCTGGGGCGAGGACGTGATGGACGACCTGCGCGACCACAACCAGGTGTACGTGAAAGCCCAGAGCGGCGCGACGGTCGCCGAGGAAGCCCCCGGCGTCTACAAGGACGTCGACGAGGTGGTGCGGGTCTCGGACGCGCTCGGTATCGGCGACCGCGTCGCACGGACCTACCCGGTCTGTAACATCAAGGGGTAGCGGCTGGTCGTCACTGGTCTCGCCACCGGGACAGCACCGTCTCGTTGCCGGTCCCGGGGGTGTAGACGACCCTGACGTTGTCCCCCTGGTTGACGTTCTCGCCGGAGGCGTTGCTACTCGACAGCTGGACGGTCGAACCCGGTCCGACGGGCGCGGTCTCGTTGCTCCCGGCGAGGGTGGCCCACGTCACCTCCGTGCTGCCGGACGGGTCGTGAGGTTCCCGGCGTCGAACGTGTCGCCGCGTTCGTGGGTGACCAGCAGGACCGACGACTGGTCGATGTATTCGTACGAGAAGTTGGCACCCGGCGGGCCGGTGGTCCGCTCCTCGGCGACCAGCACGTAGACCCCGACCGAGGCGGTCACGAGGACCGTCACGCCGATGAGGATGGCGACGCCGGCGAACTCCGAGACGCCGCGGTCGGACCCGCTGGAGACCATCGGCCGTGAGTCTCCGACCGCCCGTTAAACGCTCCTCGGCGAGAGTATCAGTTCCGGTAGTCGTGGGGATGCCCGGGAGGGGAAAGCATTTGAGAACGACCGGCGACAGTGCAGGTATGATAGACGAGACGGTCGAGGAGATCCAGGGATTACAGACACATAGCTCGTCGGTGGTCGCGGTGAAGGCGGCGAGGGCGCTGCTTGCACTGGTCGACAGGGAGTACCCCAGCGTCGAAGAGTACGTCCGGACGCTGGAACAGAACAGCGACGCGTTGCGGCGTGCCAACAGGTCACACGCCTCGCTCCAGACGACCCAGCGCGAGATCGTCACGCGCATCGAGGACGGCGACGACGCCACCGTCGCGGCCGCGAAAGAACGGACCGAGGCGGTCGTCGAGGAGGTCGTCGACCGCATACAGTCGGCCAAGCGCCGCGCCGGCGAGCGGGCGGTCGACCTGCTCTCTTCGGGGGACACCGTCTACACGTTCGATTACTCCTCGACCGTCCTGGAGGCCTTCGAGCGGGCCGTCGAGGACGACATCGACTTCACGGTCTACTGTGCGGAGGCCCGCCCCCGCTATCTCGGGCGCAAGATGGCACGGACCCTGGCCGGGATGGACGGGGTCGACCCGCGACTGACCGTCGACAACGCCTCCGGGACGGTGCTCCCGGAGTGTGACCGCGTGCTCGTCGGGATGGACTGCATCGTCCAGGAGACGCTGTACAACCGCGTCGGGACCTACCCGCTCGCGGCCACGGCCGCGGACCTCGGCGTCCCGGTCCACGTCGTCGGGGCCGAGTCGAAGGTCGTCCACCAGGGGTTCGCCTTCGAGAACAAGCACCGGGACGTCAGCGAGGTGATCCGCGAACCGGCCGACGGCTTCACCGTCGAGAACCCGGCCTACGACGCGACCCCGCTCCGCCTCGTCGACTCCGTGGTCACCGACGAGACGACCCACGAGTACTGAGGACTGTCCCGGTCCTCGGGGCCGTTCACATGTACATTCGGTCCTCGAACCCGGGGTCGGTTTCGACGTCGGGGGCCTGCTCGTGGACCGGGGTGACGTAGACACAGACGCCGGTCGAGTCGTCGATTCCGGCCGTCAGGAAGTCCGAGCGGACGCCGTCGGGGAAGCCGTTGCCCATCGCCGGGATAGACCGGTCGGTCGGGTGCTCGCGCTGGTAGTCCTCGGTCGCCAGGTAGAGGTGCGGTGGTCCTCCGGGGCGTCGAACAGCCGGACCGGTCGCCGGGGTGTTCCCGTGTCGAACGGCTCACTACCTCGAACTGCGGGCCAGTCGCTGACTCCGTGGTCACCTATGGGTCCCGCGGGCCTATCAGTTTCCCGGGGTCCGTAGCCTTTTGTCCCCGAGGGACGTCCCGGTGAGCGTGAAGCACCTCCCGAAACACCTCCGGCCGCGGTGGCGGTATCTCGCGGTGGAGTTACGCGGCGAGCCGGGGACCGCCGTCGGACGCACCGACCTCCAGCGGGAGCTGTGGTTCGCCGCACAGAACCTGGTCGGCGACGCGGGCAGCGCGGCGGTCGACCTCTCGGTCGTCGACTTCGCGTTCGACGACGGGGAGGGACACGCGGTCGTGCGGACCCGCCGGGGCGAGACCAGACGCGCGCGGGCCGTTGTGGCCTGTCTCGATGCGGTCGACAGCGTCGAGCTCGGCGTCCGCGTCCGCGGAACGAGCGGGACCGCCCGGGCCTGTCTCGACTCGCACCTCTGACCGTTCGGGGGCGAGCCGAGAGACCCGGAGGGCGGCGTGGGGGGAGGCGACCACTCGTCGAGCGAGCGGGAAACCGGGCCGGCGTGTCCGTGGCGTCCTGCGGGTCCGACAAGAAAAGTATATACGCCGCCAACCGGAACCAACGGCCAGAGAAACGTCGTCGTCGGGAACGGGATCCGGCCGGGGTCGGCCCGCCGGTTCGAGCGCGCGTTCGCGGGGCGACCGAACTCGATCTAACTATGCAGGGACAATCGCAACAGCAGGCGTACGACCGCGGGATCACGATCTTCTCGCCGGACGGCCGGCTCTACCAGGTCGAGTACGCCCGCGAAGCCGTCAAACGCGGCACAGCGAGCATCGGCGTCCGAACGAAAGACGGGGTCGTCCTCGCCGTCGACAAGCGGATCCGGTCGCCGCTGATGGAACGCTCCAGCGTCGAGAAGATACACAAGGCCGACGACCACATCGGCATCGCGAGCGCGGGCCACGTGGCCGACGCCCGCCAGCTCATCGACTTCGCCCGCCGCGAGGCCCAGGTGAACCAGCTGAGGTACGGCGAACCGATCGCTGTCGAGACGCTCACGAAGGCGGTCACCGACCACATCCAGCAGTACACCCAGGTCGGCGGCGCCCGCCCGTTCGGCGTCGCGCTCATCATCGGCGGCATTACGGACGGCCAGCCCCGCCTCTACGAGACCGACCCCTCGGGGACCCCCTACGAGTGGAAGGCCCTGGCGGTCGGCGCCGACCGCGGCGACATCCGCGAGTACCTCGAGGAACACTACACCGAGGAGATGGACCTCGACGGCGGCGTCAGCCTGGCGCTCGAGGCGCTGGCCTCGGCCAACGACGGCGAACTCTCCCCCGAAGGGATCGGCGTCGCCACCATCAGCGTCGGAGACGAGCGGTTCGCCGAGTTGAGCGACGAACAGAAACGGTCACACCTCGCGGAACTGGACTTGCTCCCCGACGAGGACGAGGACACCGAGGAGTAGTCGGGGAACACCTTTTATTCCACCCGGCGTTATCCCCGGGTATGATTTCGCTCGACGACGCTGTGACGGCGCGACTGGAGTCCCACGGCCAGCGCTTCGAGGTGCTCGTTGACCCGGACGCAGCCCTGGCGATCAAACGCGGGGAGTTCGAGGGCGACCTCGAGGACGTGATCGCCGCCGAGGACGTTTTCGAAAACGCCGACCGCGGCGACCGCCCGCCCGAGAACGCCCTCGAAGATGTCTTCGGGACCACCGACCCGCTGGCGGTCATCCCCGAGGTTATCAAACAGGGGGAGATCCAGATCACGGCCGACCAGCGCCGCGAGATGCAGGAACAGAAGCGCAAGAACCTCGTCAACCGGATCACGCGCAACGCCGTCAACCCCCAGATGGACGACGCCCCGCACCCGCCCGAGCGCATTGAGTCGGCCCTGGAGGAGGCCGGCTTCACCGTCGACCCGATGGAACCCGTCGAATCGCAGGTCGACGACGCCCTCGAGGCGCTCAGGCCGGTCATCCCCATCCGTTTCGACACCGTGACGGTCGCGGTCCAGTTGCCCGCCGACTACGCCGGCAGCGGCCAGGCACAGGTCCGGGAGTTCGGCGAACTCGAACGCGAGGAGTGGCAACCCGACGGCTCCTGGGTCGGCGTTGTCGAGTTCCCCGCCGGGATGCAAAACGACTTCTACGACCTCGTCAACGAGGTCTCCAGCGGCGAGGCCGAGACCCGAATTATCAAGGACGAGGACGACCTCAATACGCGGTAACCGTCGCCGGCCCGCCGTGGCCGGTCGCCTGTGGACCCACCCGCCAGACCAATGACCGAACCCGACCGCGCCGGAACTGCCGCCCGCCTCTCCGTGGCCGTCATCGTGGCGGTGACGCTCGCGTCCGGTCCCGTCCTCGGGGTACTCGCTGCTGCGCTGACTGACGCAGTCAACCGTGCGTTCGCGGTGGCGGTCGGGGCCGCGGGCGGACTCGGCCTCGCGTTCGTCGCCCTCGCCCAACAGGTACTGTTTCACTACGGACCCCACGTCCTGCCGGTGGTCCAGACGCTGTCAGAGACCCTCCGACGGGTCCTGGTCAGGATGACTGTGTGACCGGCGACTCGCCGTTTTCGAGCACGAAACCGGCGGCGTGAACGTTCCGGTGTACATATAAGTGATAACGACGAACCGTCGATTATGCCTCACGTCTGTCGCAACTGCAAGCGCACATTCGGCACGGAACTCGAACTCGAACTCCACCGCGACAACTGCTCAGACGGACAGCTGTTCTGTGACGAGTGTGGCGAGCGTTTCGCCGAACGGACGGCAACGGAGGACGGCTGGCATTATCGATGCCCCACCGACGGCTGCGACGGCGAAGGGATGGGCGAGGACATCCACAAAGTAAGCGAAGTACGACTCGAGAAATCGACGCGGTAACGCGGTCTTTCCTCCCCGGTTGCGCTCGCCTACCAGCACCGGCTACGCCGTCGGTCAGCCACGACCCGACCACCCACGCGACGGGTGCCCGACTCGGCGAAGGCGTTCTCCGTTCGGGGGCCTGGAGCCTGGCCGTCCTCGACAGGGGCCCTCGCCGTCGGCGTGGAGCCTAGCCGTCCCCGGCAGGGGCCGCCCCGACGAGACGCTCGATACGCCGGAGGGCCATCTCACAGACGGGTGCGTAGCCGCCGGCGAGAAGCGGGATTTCGAAGCCGACCCTCACCCCCTCGTCGGCCGGTTCGACGAAGTGGCCGGTCGCCGGGACCCGCGCCACGCGCCACGTCCACCGGTAGTCCCGGCAGGTCGTCACCTCGAAGGGGACCCACGGGCCGCCGAGCACCTGGACCTCGCCGGTGGTCCCGGCCGCTATCGTCCGGTCGCCACACCGGACGGCGGTGACGCTTGGGCCCCACTCTGGCCACTGAGCCGTGTCGGTCAGCACCGACCACACCGTCTCGCGGTCCGTGGCGATGGTGCGTGCGACGACCAGTCGCCGGCCGTCCGGCGTGCGCTCGACCCGCGGCAGGCCGCTCATACCAGGACAGTGGGGCTCCAGTTGCAAAGACAATTGGGCTCCGGTCACGAAGACGGTAGGGCTCGGTCCGGACCCGGGCGAGTGGGCGCGCGCGACAGACAGTGCCCGCGCCGCCCGCGCTCGGAACCGTCGGATCTCGTGATCGATAACGAGGGACGAACATATACAATCCCCCGACCGCAAGCACGAGCCGAATGATCGCCGCCCGAAACCTGCGCAAGGAATACGGGGACTTCGTGGCCGTCGAGGGGAGCACGTTCGAGGTGAGCGAGGGGGAGGTGTTCGGGATCATCGGCCCCAACGGGGCGGGCAAGACCACGACGCTGAAGATGGTCGCGGGGCTGGTCGAGCCGACAGCCGGCGAGGTGTCGGTCGCGGGCTACGGGGCCGGCGAGACCGAGATGCGCAAAGTGCTCGGGTTCCTGCCCGAGGAGTCGCCCCTCTACGAGGAGATGACGCCGCTGTCGTATCTGAACTTCTTCGCGGACCTCTACGACGTGCCGGGCGGTGTCGCGGACCGGCGGATCCACGACACGCTCGACAGGCTCGACCTGGAGCACCGCGAGCGCCCGCTCGGGGACATGTCCAAGGGGATGAAACGCAAGGTGGCCATCGCCCGCTCGCTGATCAACGACCCCGAGGTGCTCGTCTACGACGAACCCGGGAGCGGACTGGACCCGCTGACCACGAACTACATCATCGAGTTCACGCGCGAACTCGGCGAGCAGGGCAAGACCATCGTCTTCAGCGCCCACAACCTCTATCACGTCGAGAGCATCTGTGACCGGGTCGCCATCATGAACGAGGGCGCGGTCGTGGCCAAGGGTGACCTCGGCGAACTGCGGGCGGCCCACGGCGAGACGAAGTATCACGTCTACACCACCGTCGAGGTGCCAGACAGCGCCCGGGAGAACGGCCGGTACCACCGCGTCGTCGAGAGCATGGACGCCGTCGACGAGACGCGCGAGGCGGCACAGGCGGCCGGCGGCGAGGTGGTGGACATCCGGACCGACGAGTCCAGCCTCGAAGAGGTGTTCCTGAACGTCGCCGAGTCACAGTCCCCGTCGGGGGGGCGGTGAACGGATGGGCGGCGCGGGCGAGTGGCTCCGGACGCGTGCACGGAACGCGACCCGGATCGCCTACTGGGAAGTGACCAAAAACGCCGGCGGCGTCGACCGCCGGACCCTCGCTATCGCGTCGCTCGCGCTGGTCGGCCTCGGGGCGCTCGCACCACTCGCCGTCAGCCACGGGGTCGCGCTCGACAAGGGCATCTACCGCGTCGGCGTCACCGAGGAGGACCCATACTACGAACCGACTTTCTTTGACTCGACCTTCCGGATCCAGGAGCCCAGTTCCGCCGCGGTCCGGGCCGACCAGCAGGAGGTCCTCGTCAGGGGCACCCAGGTCAGGGAGTATGCCCGGACCCAGAAGGGACGGGCAGCCGTGGCTGAACTCAGGTCGACGGTCGATTCCTACAACGACCGGCTGATGCGCGCCGAGGACAACCAGACGGCCGCCTACCCGGTCGTCGTCAACCTCACCTACGTCGAGCAGGACGCAGTTCAGGTCGTCGCCCCCCAGGGACGCACGACCATCGACACGAGCCAGGGGGACGGCGAGGGCAGCGGTGGCGACGGGGACGGGGACGGGAGCGACGGAGGCGGCGCCGGTGACGGGGGCGGCGACGGGGACGGCGGCGGCGACGGAAGTGGGAGCAGCGACGGCACGGGCGGCGACGGTGACGGCAGCGGCGACGGAAGTGGGAGCAGCGACGGCACGGGCGGCGACGGTGACGGCACCAGCGGCGACGGCACGGGCGGCGACGGGGCGAGTGGCACCCCCGAACCGCCCGGTGACGCGGACAGCGAGAACGTCGGGGGGTCGAGTTTCACCGCCCGGCTGACCGGCGGCTCAGTCTCCGGGGCGCCGTCGGCTATCTCGCCGCCGTTCCCGTTCCGGTCGCTCGTGCTCGCGTTCGTGTTCGTCCTCCCGCTGAACTTCATCATCCAGGCCTACGGCTCGACGGTGCTGAGCGAGCGGATCAACCGCCGGGGCGAACTCCTGCTGGTGGCGCCGGTGTCGCGGGGCGACATCATCGTCGGGAAGACGCTCCCGTACTTCGGGGCTGCCCTCGGCGCGGCGACGCTCATCACCATCGCCCTCGGTGGGTCACACGTCTCCGTGCTCGCGGTCGTCCCGATCGCGGGGCTCTTCCTGTCGGCGACCTTTCTCGGCGCGATGTTCGCCCGGTCGTTCAAGGAACTGACATTCGTCACCGTCACGATCACCGTCTCGCTGACCTCCTACGCGTTCGTGCCGGCCATCTTCACCGACGTGACGCCCATCGCGCTCATCTCGCCGCTGACGCTGGTCGTCAGGGACCTCCAGGGGCAGGCGGTCGGCGCCGGCCAGTTCGCGTTCTCGACGCTGCCGCCGACGCTGACCGCGCTCGTGCTGTTCGGGCTCGGGGCGGGGCTCTACCGCGAGGAGGACATGTTCACCCAGCGGCCGATCCCGCTGAAGGTGCTGGACGCGCTCGCCGGCCGGATCAAGGGCAAGCGAAGCGTCGGCCTGCTCAGCGCCGTCCTGTTGCCGTTCGTGCTGGTCGCGGAGTTGCTCGTCATCGCCCTGCTGTTCGCGCTCGGCGAGGCGTCGATCCCCTTCATTCTGGTCGCGGTGGCGATAATCGAGGAGGTCGCAAAGAGCCTCCACGTCTACGCCGGCTACGTCCACGCGCGCTTCGACGACCGCCTGCGGACGGCGCTTCTCCTGGGGGCGTTCAGCGGTCTCGGCTTCTTCGTCGGGGAGAAACTCGCGCTGGTCGCCCAGCTGGTGGACCTGCCGGAGTTGCCCGCCGGCCGCGCCGGGCTGTCGAGCCAGGCGGCGCTGAACACCGGCCTCCCGCTCTGGCTGGTCGTCGCGGGGCTGTTGCTCGCGCCGCTCGCGTTGCACGTCGTCACCGCTTCCATATCGGCCGTCGGCGCGCGCCGCGGCCGGCGGGCCTACGCGGTCGCGCTCTGTACGGCGGTCGTCGTCCACCTCGCGTACAACCTCGCGGTGGTGTCGGTCTATGTCTGACGAGTACGCCTCCCCGGACGGCGAGGAGTCGGGCGGGTGGTTCAGCGACCCCCGTGTCACGGTCGCCCGCCGGGACGTGGCGTCGCTGAGCCGCGAGAAGACGATCGTCCTCGCACTCCTGATCCAGCTGTTCGTCGCGGCGTTCTCGTCGTTTCTGGTGGTCGGGCTCACCTCGCTGTACAGCCCGGGGTCGGTCTCGGCGGGCGAGGTCGTCGTCGGCGTCTCCGGCGAGTACACCGACGAGATACAGCGCGCCGCCGCCGAACAGGAGCGCCTGCGGCTGGTCGTCTACAGCGACGAGGCGGCCGTCCGTGAGGCCTACCGCGACGGGAACCTCCACGCGGCAATTATCACAGACGACTCGGGCGGGCGCATCGCCGCGGAGGTGATCGCGCCCAAAGAGAGCATCCAGACGACGCTGATCGTCGACAAGATCCGGACGCTCTTAGAGGCCGTCGAGCGCCAGGAGCGGGTCGCGCGCGCCGACAACCTCGACCGCTCGACCATCCCGCTGCCGGGCACGGTCGAGGCCAGCCCCTACTTCGGGTTCACGTACACGGTGTTGATCCCCCTGTTGCTGTTCCTGCCGCCGTTCATCAGCGGGTCGGTGGCCGTCGACGCGCTCACCGAGGAGATAGAGCGTGGCACCCTCGAACTGTTGCGCATCGCGCCGGTCTCGTTGGTCGACATCGTCGACGGCAAGGCCGTCGGGATGGTCCTGATCGCGCCGCTGCAGGCCGGGCTGTGGCTCCTCCTGCTCGGTCTCAACGGCATCGAAGTGGCCAACGTCGCGGCGTTGCTGGGGCTGGTGACCGCGTTCGCGACGCTGGTGGTCGTTCTCGGCCTGGTGCTGGGACTCGTGACCGGCCGGCGCCGCCAGGCCCAGCTGCTGTACTCGGTGCTCGTGCTGTTCGCGTTCGGGACGCTCGTGTCCCTCCCCGAGCACCCCGCGACGACGGTGGCCAAACTCGCCGTCGACAGCGCGACGACTGGCAGCTACCTCCACCTCGCCGGCTACGGCGTCGCGGCCGTCGTCGGCGTCGCACTCGCGCGCCGTCTCGCCGGGCGGACCGACCCCGAATCGCTGTAGCCCGGTCGGGCCGAAACGCCCTTCGACGGGCAGAACCCCCCAGCTTCGCCCCCTCGCCCACGTTTTTGACGCCGGCCCGCCAACGGCCGCCATGGAGTACACCACACTCGGTTCGACCGGTATCGAGGTGAGCCGTATCTGCCTGGGCTGTATGAGTTTCGGCACGAGCGACTGGCGCGAGTGGGTCCTGGACGAGGAGGAGGGCATCGAACTCGTCGAGCGGGCCATCGACCTGGGGATCAACTTCTTCGACACCGCGAACATGTACTCGAGGGGCGAGTCCGAACGCGTCCTCGGGACCGCGCTGGAGGGGCGCCGCGAGGAGAGCGTCGTCGCCACCAAGGGCTATTTCCAGATGGACGAGGAGGACCCAAACTCCGGGGGCCTCTCGCGGAAGGCCATCGAGCAGGAACTCGCGAACTCCCTGGACCGCCTGGGGATGGACACCGTCGACCTCTACCAGATCCACCGCTGGGATTACGACACGCCCGCCGAGACGACGCTGCGGGCCCTGGACGACGCGGTCCGGCGCGGCCAGGTCCGGCACGTCGGCGCGTCGTCGATGTGGACCTACCAGTTCGCGGACGCGCTCCGGACCAGCGATCGCCTGGGCCTAGAGCGGTTCGCGACGATGCAGAACCACTACAACCTCCTCTACCGCGAGGAGGAACGCGAGATGCTCCCGTTCTGCGAGCAGGAGGGTGTCGGGGTCATCCCGTGGAGCCCGCTGGCGCGGGGCTACCTGACCCGCCCCCACGAGGAGTACGACGCCACCACCCGCGGCGAGACTGACGACCACGCGCGGGAACACCCCTACTTCGAGGCCGGGGGTCGCGAGATAAACGAGCGCGTCGCGGAACTCGCCGCGGAGTACGACGCGACGATGGCACAGGTCGCGCTCGCGTGGCTCCTCGACAGGGAGTGGGTCGACGCGCCCATCGTCGGCACGACGAGCGTCGAACACCTCGAACAGGCGGTCGCGGCGCTGGACCTCTCGCTGTCTGACTCTGACGTCGAGTGGCTCGAAGAACCCTACGAACCGGTCAGGGTGTCGGGCCACGAGTGACTGGCGGGGGGCCGCGATGCGTCCGGGCCGCTGGCGACACCACTAAACGGCCGCCGGCCCGAACCCCGACGATGAGCGACCCCGAGGACGACGGTGACGGCCACTCCGACGCCGAGAGCGGGTCTGGCCCTCCCGACGCCGTCGACGAGGAGCGCGAGCGCGGTCGGTCGGAGAGCGGGCGGCCCGGGACCGCAAGCGAGACCGGGTCGGTGTCGGCCGACCCCGAGGCCGGGGGGACAGCCGACCACCGCGAGGCGGGGTCAGCGTCGGCCGACCGAGACGCCGAGGGGACCGCCGGCGAAACCGGGGCGGAGTCGGTATCGGGCGACACTGAGGCCGGTGCGACCGCCGGCGAGCCCGATGCCGGGGCGAGGGCCGGTGAACCGGAAGCCGGGGCGGCCGTCCTGGACGAGGAGGAACTCGGGGTCTCCCGGGAACTCGACGGCCGCGTCCGGGTCCGGTGGCTGGTCGGTCCGACCATCGGTTCGGTCGTCGTGGCGACTCTCCTGGCGGGGGTCCTCCCGCCGGTCGCTCGCCGCGTCGGTGTGGACTTCGGCTTCGTCCCGGGCGGTCGCGCGGGGGTCTTCGCCAGCGTGGTCGTGGTCTGTCTCGGTCTCGCTTTCCTGTGGGTCCTGTGCTACTACCGGACCTGGCGCTACGAGGTGCGCGACGATTCGCTGTACCTGACCCGCGGCGTCGTCACGCGCGTCCAGACCATCGTGCCCTACGTCCGCGTCCAGCACGTCGACACGCGGCGCAGCCCCGTCGAGCGACTGCTCGGGCTCTCGTCGCTGGTCGTCTACACCGCCGGGTCACGCGGCGCGGACGTGACTATCCCCGGGCTGACCGACGACCGCGCGGCCGACCTCCAGCGCCGTCTGAAGGCCCTGGCGATCGCCTCGGAGGAAGAAGACGCCGTATGAGCAGGGACGACGACACCCGGGGCGAAACCGACGGGCCCGGGGCCGACTCCGGCGACCGGGCCGGCGCGGGAGTCGCACGCGAGACGACGTTCGACGGTCCGCGGAAGCTACACCCGCTGACGGTACCCTACCGGCTGGCCCAGCAGGCCATCGGGCCGGTGCTGTTTGTCTTCTTCGCGGGCGTGCCGAGCCTGACTGCGATGTTCGGCCCGCGGGGCGGCGTCCTGGCGCTCGTCGGGGTCGTCTCCCTCGCCGCGGCCATCGTGGGCTACACGGTCGCGAGCTACCGGCGATACGAGTACGAACTGACCGAGGACACCTTCGACATCCGCTCGGGGGTGTTCAGCCGGCGCGAGCGCGAGATCCCGCTGCGACGCGCCCAGAACGTCGACGTGAGCCAGTCGCTGGTCCAGCGGATCCTGGGCATCGCGACCGTCGGGGTCGAGACGGCCGGCGGCGGCCAGACCGAGGCTAACCTCCAGTACATCGGCGAGGACGACGCCGAGGCGTTGCGGGCGGCGGTGAGCCGGCGCCGTCGGTCGGACTCCCCGGAACCGCCCGAGAGCGAACTGGCCGAGGAGGTGTTCGCGGTCACCGAGCGGGAACTGCTCGCGCTCGCGGTCGTCTCGACCGACTTCCGGCTGGTCTCGCTGCTGTTTTTCGGCGGCTCGCTGTTCGGCCCGCAGGCGTTCTCGTTCATCGGCGAGCAACTGTTCGCCAGGCCCGACAGCCTGCTCGGTCTCATCCTGGGTCCCGTCGCCGGGGTCGCGGGCGTCGTGGTGCTGGGGTTGCTATCGGGCCTGATCAACGCCGCGCGCTACTACGGTTTCTCGCTGGAGCGCGACGACGAGGAGTTGCGCTACCGCCGGGGTCTCTTCCAGAAGTACAGCGGGACGATCCCCCTCTCGAAGGTCCAGTCGCTGACGATACGGGAGAACGTCCTCGCGCGGCGACTCGGCTACGCGGCGCTGTACATCGAGACGGCGGGCCGGGCGGGGGCGGGCGGCGACTCCGGCGGCGGCTCGCAGGCGGCTATCCCCCTCGCCGAGCGCGAGCGGGTCCGCGAACTGGCGCGCACGATAGAGCCCGCCGACCTCGGCGGGTTCGAGCGCCCGCCGAAGCGGGCCCGCCAGCGGTACGCCGCCCGGTACACGACCGCATTGCTCGTTCTCACGGGCGTGTTCTACGGCGTCTCGACGGCCCTGGAGTTCCAGTCGTACTGGTGGCTCCCGCTCGTGGGGCTGGTCCTCGTGCCCGTCGCGGCCCACCTGAAGTGGGCGAACCTCGGCTACGCGCTCCGGGAGGACCACGCCGTCACGCGCACCGGGTTCTGGTCGCGACAGACGAAGGTCGTCCCCTACCACCGCGTCCAGACGACGGTCAGTTCGGAGACGGTGTTCCAGCGCCGGCGCGACCTCGGGACCGTCGTCGTCGACACAGCCGGCGCCTACAGCCTCGGCGGCAACGACGCCAAGGCCGTCGACGTGGACGCCCGAACGGCCGACGAGATACGCGAGGCCGTCCCCGACTCGCTCTCCCGCTCGCTCCGGCGCCGGAGGGGCCAGCAGGACCGTGGGACACGGGTCGACACCACTCACGGCACCGACACCGCCTCCGGCACCGACGCTGCCGACTGACTCTGACACCGTCTCCGGAACCGACACTGCCGACTGGCGGCGAGGGGTACCGGGGTCGTCTCTCTCAGCCCTTCGAGGCCCCGCGGACCTCGGGCCTGAACGAGTCGGTCCCGGCGAGGCCGATGTGTCGCCACCGTTCCTGACCCGACCGGTCGAAGAGGACGAGCGTGGGCAGGCCCTCGACGCCGACCCGCTCGGCCGTCTCGGCCTCGGCGCCGCTCCCGCCGACGCTCCCGAGACAGCCAGCCGTCGAGCCGGCGGCCGCGAGTGCCCCGAGGACCGTTCGCCGGCTGCGGTCCATGCCCGTCCGTACGGCCGAGGAGCCTAAACACCTGTCGTGGCTGTGACCGGCCGGCACACAACGTATAACTGGGTGTAGGTCCACCGATCGGGAAGCGCTCTTCCATGACGGCCATCGAGACGACCGACCTGACCAAGATCTACGGGGACCTGACGGCACTGGACGGGCTCTCGCTGACGGTCCCGGAGGGCGAACTGTTCGGGTTGCTCGGGCCCAACGGCTCGGGCAAGACGACGACCATCGAGGTGCTGACCGGCCAGACCGAACCGACCGCCGGCGAGGCCCGCGTCCTGGACGAGGACCCGGTGGCGGACCCGCTGGCCGTGCGCCGGGCGGTCGGCATCCTCCCCGAGCGCGAGGACCCGCCGAGCTTCCTGACGCCCCGCGAGTACCTCCAGTTCGTCGGCGACGTCCGCGAGTTCGACGCCGCGCCCCGCATCGACGAGTGGGCCGACCGGCTGGGCTTTCGCGACCAGCTCGATACCCTCTCGACGGACCTCTCGGAGGGGGAACGCCAGCGCGTCATGCTCGCCCAGGCGTTCATCCACGACCCCGACCTCGTGTTCATCGACGAACCGCTGGTCAACCTCGACCCCATCATGCAGGCGGAGGTCAGGGACCACCTCCGCGCGTACTGCGAGCGCGGGAACACGCTCTTTCTCTCGACGCACTTTCTGGACGTCGCGGCCGACCTCTGTACCTCGGTGGGGATCGTCCGCGACGGCACCCTCGTCGCCGAGCGGGACCCGCGAGGACTGGGCGACGACGAACTGCTCGCCTACTTCCGCGAGGAGGTCGAGGCGCCCGCGGCGACCGACGGGGGAAGCGACCGCCGATGAGTGGCGCTTCCGAGACGCTGCTGGCGCGGATGGTCCGCGAGGAGTACCGGCTCCACGCCGCACTCTTCGGGGACCGCTTTCTGCTGTTCCCGGTCGTCACGCTCGCGCTGTCGGCGGCCGGCGTCTGGCTGTTCGGACTCACCGGGGCCGACCTCCGGACGGTCGCCGCCGGCATCCACGGGCTGGTCTTTTTCTTCGGGCTCCAGGTCGGCACCATCGGCCTCGTCGGGCGCGACGCGATGGCCGACGTGCTCGGTGACGTGACGATGCTCGTCTTCTCGGCGCGGACGCTCCCGGTCAGGATGGGGCGCCTGCTCGCGGTCTTTCTCCTGAAGGACCTGCTCTTTTACTCGGTGCTTTTCATCGGTCCGGTGGCAGTCGGCTACGCGGCCGTCGCGCTGGCCGGCGGCGCCGCCCCGGCGAGGGTCGCGCTGTTGTGGGTCACGGTGAGCGCGACGTTCGGACTGGGCGTGGCGTCGAGTCTCACGCTGGCCGGGCTCGGCTCGCGCCACAGCGGGCTGGTCGTCGGCGCCGCGCTGGCCGTCGCGGCCGTCGTCGTCTCCGGCCGGGTCGACGTCGTGACGCTGACGCCGCTGGCGTTCTACGAGTCGCCGACGCCCCGGAGCGCGCTCACGGGGTTCGCCCCGCTGGCGGTCCTGTCGGTCGTCGGCCCGTTGCTGTTCGACCCGCCCGATGGCGGGAGCCCGCGGACGGCCTCGGGGCGGTACGAGCGCCTGCGCGGCCGCCTCGGCGACGGCGTCGCGACCCGGACGGTTCTGGAGCTGGCCGGCAGCAGCGGGTCGGTCTGGAAGGTGCTGTTCTCGATGGGCCTGCTCTTTGCCGTCACGCTGGTGCTGGTCCTGGAGGTGGGGCGGGCGACGGCGCTGGACCCGTCGATGGGCATCGCCATCGGGACCTTGCTCGGACTGGGGGCGTTCACGAGCTACAGCTGGCTGACGATATCGGACGACGTGGCCGAGTACCGCCGGTATCCCGTGTCGATGCGGGCCGTCTTCGCCGGCAAGCGCCGCGCGTACCTGCTCGTGTCCCTGCCGGCGGGGCTGGTCTACCTGCTCGGGTCGCTCGTGTGGGTGCCCGCCCGCGAGGTGGCCGTCGGCGCCGTCGTCTTCCCGCTCGTGGCCGTCTACGTCTTCGGCGTGACCGCCTACGTGACCGGACTGTCACCGAACGAACTGCTGTTCGACACGCCGCTTTTCGTCGTCTTCGGCGCCGCGCTGGCGCTGGTGGCGCTGCCGCTGGTCGTCGCCGCGCTGGTCCACACCGAGATGCCGGCGCTGGCCAACGCCGCCGCCCTCGGCGTCGCGCTCGTCGGCGGCGTCGCCGGCGTCGGACTCGCGGGTCGTGCCGGTCCGCGCTGGGACGACCGCTCCCGTGCCGGCTGACGTCTCGGGGGTTTTAGGTCGGGGGCGGCCGACACCGCAGCCGTGTCATCGTACGACGTCCTTCTGATCACGGTCGACAGTCTCCGCCGGGACTTCCTCGGCGCGTACCGCGACCGGCCCCGCGTCGTCGATTACGACGTCGCCACGCCGAACCTGGACCGCTTCGCCGAGCGCGCCGCGGTCTTCGACTCCCACTACGCCGGGAGCCTCCCGTGTATGCCCCAGCGCCGCGAGTTCATCTGCGGGATCCAGGAGTTCCTCTGGCGGCCCTGGGGCCCGGTCGAACCGTACGACAGGACGGTCCCCGCGCTCGCTGGCGAGGCGGGGGCGACGACGAAACTCGTCACCGACCACTACCACTACTTCGAGCACGGCAGTCACGGCTACTACGAGGACTACGACGGCTTCGAGTTCGTCCGCGGCCACGAGTACGACCACTGGAAGACGGCGCCGCGGTATCCCGACGAGCGGCTCCTCGACCAGGACAACCGCCACGACGCCGACCCGGCGGACCCGGGTCCCGGCGGCGCCGGCCAGTACCCCCGCAACGTCGCCGACTTCGACGAACTCGACGAGCGGGACTTCTTCGCGCCGAAAGTGTTCTCCGAGACCGCCCGGTGGATCGACGACAACGCCGACTGGGACCAGTGGTTCTGTTATGTCGACTCCTTCGACGTCCACGAGCCGTTCCACTGCCCGGAGCCGTACGCCTCGATGTACACCGACGAGGACCCCACCGACCCCGAGATGGTCAACTGGCCGGACTACGCGCCCGTCGACGAGCAGGGACTCACCGACCGCCAACTGGAGTTCGTCAAATCGCAGTTCGCCGGCAAGGTCACGATGGTCGACCGCTGGTTCGGGCGCGTCCTCGACAGGCTCGACCGACAGAACGCCTGGGCGGACACGGTCGTCGTCGTGACCACCGACCACGGCGAGATGCTCGGCGAACACGGGTACGTCATGAAAAACTACATGCCGACCTACGACGCGGTGGCGCACACGCCGCTTCTGGTCTCCCACCCTGACGGTCACGACGGCCGGGTCGACGCGGTCACCTCCGCGGTCGACGTCTACGCCACGGTGTTAGAGAGCCTCGGCGCCGACGTGCCCGAACACACCCACAGCAGGAGCCTCCTGCCGCTGGTGGCCGGCGACGCTGACGAGCACCGCGAGTACGCGCTGTACGGCTACTTCGGCGCGGACGCCTGCGTCACGGACGGCCGGTACACCCTCCTCCAGCCCGGCGACGCCGACGCCCCGGTGAACGTCTACTCGACGATGCAGCTGACCGGCCCGGAACCGGCGGCCGAGCCAGCGACGCTCCCCTACACCGACGCGACCGTCTGGCGCCTCCCCGACGGCACCGGCAGCCGCCAGGCCGACCAAGCCCTGCTGTTCGACACCGACGCGGACCCCGGCCAGGGGACCGACCTCGCCGAGGAACGGCCGGACGAACTCGCGCGGATGCGCGGTCTCCTCGAAGACGCCATGCGGGACCTGGACGCGCCCGACGAGCAGTTCGACCGACTCGGACTGGTCCCCGGGGACTGACCGACCGGGAGACATATCCTCGCTCGCGCCAACAACCACTCGATGACAGGGCGGAGCGAGGACACGACGGAGGGTCGGCCGCAGGTCCGGGGCGTCGTCGTCGACCTGGACGGGACGGTCTACAGGGGTACCGACCCGATCCCGGGGGCGGCCGCGGCACTGGCGAGACTCCGCGAACGGGGAGTCGCTATCGTCTTCTGTTCGAACAACCCCACGGAGACGCCGGCCGAGTACGTCGAGCGCCTCGCCGGGGTGGGGGTCGAGGTCGACGAGTCGGCGGTGGTGCCGGCCTCGACGGTGACCCGCGACTACCTGCGCGACCACCACCCCGACGAACCGGTCTATCTCGTCGGCTCGGCGTCGCTGCGGGCCTACCTCCGGGAGGCGGGCCAGCAACTCACGACCGACCCCGAGCGGGCGACGGTGTTCGTCGCCTCCTGGGACGAGACGTTCGACTACGGCGAGATGCAGGCCGCACTCGACTGCATCGACGAGACGACGACGTTTCTCGGCACCGACCCCGACCGGACGGTACCGACCGGCGACGGCCTGATGCCGGGGTCGGGCGCGATACTCCGGGCGGTGGCGGGGACGGTCGACCGCGACCCCGACCGGGTGCTGGGCAAACCCTCGTCGGTCGCTGCGCGCGCGGTGCTGGAGAGGCTGGACCTGCCGCCGGAGGCCTGTCTGGTCGTCGGCGACCGCCTGGACACGGACCTGGCGATGGGTGTCGACCACGGCATGGCGACCGCGCTCGTGACGACCGGCGTGAGTTCCCGCGAGGACGTTCCCGCCAGCGACGTGACTCCCGACTACATCCTCGACTCGCTCGCGGACCTACCCGACCTGCTGGAGGGGGAAAACCCCGGAGCGGGCCCGGGGTGAGCTGTGTCCGACTCCTCAGAACTGGTAGCGCCGGTCGTCAGAGTCGCCCGACTGGGGGTACTGGTCGGCGCCGGTCATCTCGTCGAAGGTCATCCCGGAGAGGTACTCGTCGTAGGTAACGTCGTAGCCGTTGCGGAGGTGGAAGTCGAGGTCGCCGGTGTCGACAGTCTGGCGAAACAGGACGTGGACGGCCCGCCGGACGAGTTCGTCGGGGTCGTCGGGGTCGAGTGCTGCCACCAGCATCGCGAGTTCGTTGCGGGTCTGCCGGTCTGTCGTCACCGTCAGTTCCTCCTCGAACTCCCCGTAGGTGTCCTCGATAGCGTCGGTCAGGTCGTCGAGACTCATGTGACCTCGTGGGAACGGGACGCCGATACGCGTTACGCTCCCGCGGTGTCGTCGCCCGTCTCGTAGACCGCCACGGTACTCGGGGTCACCGCGAACCGGTGGTCCCACAGTTCGACGACGAGGGTCGTCTGCGGGTCGGGGTCGTGCCTCTCCGAGAGCAGTCTGTCGAGCGCCTCCGTGTCGACCACCCGCGCCATCGGGGTGACCGACAGCGGGTCGACGCCGGCACGCTGGGCCGCCCTGAGCACGGCATCGGTCGGCGATTCCTCCGGCTTCCGGTCCAGTCGAACCTGCGGGGTTCGACCGACCGCTCTAGGGGGGTCGTTCATTGTCACCAACGACTCCACAGAGGCATCTAAAACGTGCAGTTCGTTGGCCGGAATCAGGCTGATGTCCGTCGAGTAAGCCAGGTCTCGACAGCACAACGACACCTTACTGGGAGCCGGAACTCGACCCCGCCGAGCTACTCCAGGGCGGCCCGCACGCGCCCGGTCGCCTCGCGGAGCGCCTCGTGTGCCCGCTCCTGGGGGAGTTCGTACTCGACGACCAGCGGCGCCGCCAGGTCGGCGTAGGCGTCGAGTAACTCGATGATGCGGTCGATGTCCAGCCGGCCCGCGCCGGGGACGTCCTCGACGGCCGCCCCGGAGGTGTCCTTGAGGTGGACGCTGTTGATCCGGTCGCCGAACTCGCGGACGACCGCCGCCGGGGCGACGTCCTCGACGAGGAAGTGGCCGGTGTCGACACAGAGGCCGAGCCGGTCGTGGTCGTACCGGTCGAGCACGCCCCGGACGTCGGCCATCGTCGAGAAAACCGTCGAGAGGTCGTCGTGGTGGACCGACGAGTAGTTGTGGATGCCCACGTCGACGGCGTACTCCTCGGCGAGCACGACGAGTTCCTCCGTGATCGCGTCGGCGTCGGGCGGGTAGTTGACGGTCACGTAGTCCGCGCCGAGCCGGTCCGCGAGGTCGACGTGAGCGCGCGCCCCGCCCGCGGCGTCGATGTCGACGACGCCGTAGCCACAGACCCCAACGTCCGTCGTCGAGAGCGCCTCGAAGGCGCCACGCCGGGCCGGCTCGCCGGTCGACGGCGACAGGTGGTGACACCAGACCTCGACGTGGTCGACCGGCGTCCCGTCCAGTTCCGACAGCAGGTCCACCAGCCGGTAGTCCTGGAAGACCACGCTCTGGACGCCCACGTCGTACGCACGGTCCATACCCCCCGGTCGGCGTACCGGTCCAAAAGGGTTTGGGCGTAGGTAGTCTGTCACACTGTCACTACCCGGGACGGCTACGGACCGGTCGGCCACCGGTCCGCCGGACGCCCGGCCGGCCGGACTGCCGGGACGCGACGATTTATTCGGCCTCCCCACGAGGAGGGTGCATGGACGTTCTCATCCTCGGCGGCACCGGCCTGATAAGCACGGGTATCTCCCGGCAGGCGGTCGCGGCCGGCCACGACGTGACGGTCTTTCACCGCGGCGAGACCGACGCCGACCTGCCGGACGCAGTCTCGCACGTCCACGGCGACCGGAACGACGCGGACCGGCTCGCCGCGGTCGCCGACGAACACGAACCGGACGCGGTCGTCGACATGGTGTGTTTCACTCCGGAGCAGGCCGAGGCCGCCGTCGAGGCTTTCGCCGGCGTCGACCAGTTCGTCTTCTGCTCGACGGTCGACGTCTACCACCGTCCGCTGGCGCGCAACCCCGCGACGGAGGACGCCGCCCGCGAACCGCCCGTCAGCGACTACGGCGCGAACAAGGCCGACTGCGAGGACCTCTTCATGGACGCCCACGGGGAGGCGTTCGCGACCACGACCATCCGCCCCTGGAGCACGTACGGCGAGGGCGGACAGATATTCCACACCCTGGGCACCGGGACCTACTACCTCGACCGGGTCCGGAAGGGCAAGCCTATCATCGTCCACGGGGACGGCGCGACGCTGTGGGGCCCCTGCCATCGTGACGACGTGGCCGCCGCGTTCGTGGCGGCGCTTGGCAACGAGCGCGCGTACGGCGAGGCCTACCACGTCACCAGCGAGGAGGTCATCACCTGGGAGCAGTACCACGAAACCGTAGCCGAGGCGATGGACGCGCCCGACCCGGACCTGGTCGCTATCCCGACCGACCAGCTCGTCGCCGCGGCGCCAGACCGCACCGACGGCCTCGTCGACCACTTCCAGTTCTCGACGGTCTTCGACAACAGCAAGGCCCGCCGCGACCTGGACTTCGCGTACACGGTCCCCTTCCGCGAGGGGGTCGAGCGGACGATAGCCGACATCGAACGGCGCGACGCCATCGACCCCTGGGACAGCGAGAGCGACGACGCCATCATCGAGGCCTGGCGGGAGGCCACAGACGAGTTCGTCGAGACCGTCCGCGAGTGAGACCTCCCCGGCGCGAGACCGTCCGAAAGTGAGACACTCCCGGAGTGAGACCGTCCGCGAGTAGAACGAGCGTTCGACCGGCCGCCGTCCGGGCGGCCGGGTGAGACTACCCCTTCTGTGGCGAGTGACTACCTCCCCTGTGGCGAGTGACTACCCCCCTGTGGCGACTCGTCGTCGGCACCGGCACCCGGATCCGACGCCGACCCGCCGTCGGTATCGGGGTCGGTTTGGTCCGAAGTCGACCCGGCGTCGCTATCGGGGTCCGGTTCCGCCCCTGGCTGGTCCGCACGCGGAGCCAGGTCGTCGCTTCCGCAGTCCGGGCAGTCGTCGCGTTCGGAGTAGACCAGCGAGCCACAGTCGCGGCACTCGGCGGTCGCTTCGGCTTCGGAGGCCTCCTGGGCCTGCTGTTTGAGTCGTTCGACCTTCCGGCCGAGGTTCTCGAACAGTCCCATCAGTCCACGGAGACGACCTCGACCTGGAACTCCAGGGTTTCGCCCGCGAGGTCGTGGTTGAAGTCGACGCGGGCTTGTTCGTCGACCGAGACGACGGTCCCGGGCAGTCCCTCCTCGGTCTGGAGCTCCATCCCCTCTGTCGGCTCGCGGCCGCCGAGCATCTCGCGCAACTCCGCCGTGTCGTAGGCGACGACCCGGTCCTCCGAGTGCTCGCCGTAGGCGTCCTCGGGGGCGACGGTGATCGTCTCCTGGTCGCCCGCTTCCAGTCCGACCAGGCCCTCCTCCAGACCCTCGATGATGCGGCCGTTCCCGACCTCAACCGTCAGCGGCGTGTACTCGCGGTCGGGGTGGTGGTCGAGGCCGTGCTTTTCGGCGACCGACTCGAGTGAGGTGTCGAAGACGGTTCCGTCCGGTAGCCGGCCGGTGTACTCGACGACGACGGTGTCGCCGGTGGATACAGGCATATTTCTTCGAAGGCCGGACGCGGCATAAGCCCTCTGCTGTCGGGCGGCGCTCAGTCGTTCGTCCGGTAGAGCGTGCCGTCCTCGTCGTACCGGGCCTCGAATATCCGGTCGAACTGGGCCTCCGAGAGCGAGATGTCGACGGCCCCGAGGTTCTCGTCGATCTGGTCGACGGTCCGGGCGCCGACGATGGGCACGCAGGTGAACTCCGGCTGGTCGATCAGCCACCGCAGGGCCACCTGCGCGGGCGTCGCGTCGACCTCCTCTGCGACCGCCCGGACCGCGTCGAGGACGTGCCAGCCACGCTCGGAGACGTACCACTGTTCGAACATCTCGTCGAACTCGCCGCGCGAGTCCTCGGGCACGTCGAGGTCGTAGGTGCCGTCGCCCACCCGTTCGTACTTGCCGGTGAGAAAGCCACCCGCCAGCGGCGAGTACGGACACACCGCCAGGTCCTGGTCGGCACAGACCGCCAGGTACTCCGCGACGTCCTCGTAGTAGGCGGCGTGAAAGAGCGGTTGCGTGACGGTGAACGCCTCGTAGTTGTTGACGTCGGCCTTCCAGAGGCCCTTGGTGAGTTTCCAGGCGTCACACGTCGAGATGCCGACGTGGTGGACTCGCCCCTCGCTGACGAGGTCGTCGACTGTCCGGAGCGTCCGCTCTATCGGCGTCCCGTCGTCGAAGCGGTGGAGATAGAGGACGTCGAGGTAGTCGGTGTCCAGCCGCTCCAGCGAGCCCGCGACCTCGGCGCGGACGTTCTTCCGCGAGAGGTTCTCCTGGAACCGCGAGGCAGTCGACCAGTAGCACTTCGAGGCGAGAACGTAGTCCTCGCGGTCGCGGTCGGCCAGCCACTCGCCGATCCAGCGCTCGCTGTCCCCGCCCCCGTAGCCGTTCGCGGTGTCGATGAAGTTGCCGCCGCGGTCGGCGAAGGCGTCTAACAGTTCGTGGGCCTCCTCGCGACCGGTCTCGACGACGCCGCTGTCCTCGTGTTCCATGCCGAACCGCCAGGTGCCGAGACAGACCGGCGACACTTCGAGGCCGGTCGTCCCGAGTCGTCTGTACTCCATATACCGGAGACATCGCCCGCGGATTTAACCGTTCGCAACCCGGCGGCGCTGCCCGATCCGGGCCGGTAGCCCACAACTACCGCGGTGTCGAGGTCGCTGGGCTTCGCAGGGCCGCAGTTCCGGGGCCGGACCGCTAGTCGACGCCCGCGCCGGTCGGTGCGTCGGGGAGTTCGACGGGGTCGGCGCCGAGTCCGAGTTCTTCGAGCGCCGCCTCAAGGTGGCGGGCCTCGGCGTACTCGGCGCCGTCCTCGACGCGGTGGCGCTGGGTCGCGGCGAGCACTTCGCCGCGGCGGTCTTCGGGGACGTCGTACTTGTCGGTCGCGAGTTCGATAGTCAGGCCGTTGTGGTCGCGGGTGTACAGCGAGTGGAAGACCCCGCGGTCGAACTCGTTGAACCCGTGGCCGGCCGCATCCAGGGCCTCCTTGACGTCCGCGAAGCGGTGGGGGTCGATGCTGAACGCGATGTGGTGGACGGAGCCGACCTGGTGGCGGAGGGGCGCGCCGCCGGACTGGCGGTCGTCGGAGACGAAAAACGTCAGTATCCGGCCGTCACCGGTGTCGAAAAAGAGGTGGGTCGACGTGGGGTCGTCGAGGTTGGGCTGGCGCAACACCAGCGGCATCCCCAGCAGGTCCCGGTAGAACGCGACGGTGTCGTCCTCGTTGCTCCCGACCAGCGTGATGTGGTCGGTCCCTGTCGTGTGAAAGGGCGCCTCGGGCAGGTCCGCCGTGACGGGTGCCTCGTCTGTCTGGTCTGTCACACCCCTTTTATGGCCGCCAGCTACATACATCCGCTGGCACGCCGTCATCTGGCCGCTATCCCATCGTTGAGTAGGGCCCACCGTGTGCCGCTATCCCACCGTCGGGTACTACGCGTACCGCTACCCCACCGTCGCGTTGGCGAGCGTCACGGTGCGCGCCTGGCCGCCCTGACGGTTCCCCGTCCAGACCACGCGGACGGTGTCGTCGGTCGCGATGTGAAAGCCGACGGTGGCGGCCGCGTCGTGGAAGTTCTCGTCGCCGTCGGCGTCGACGGTCGGGTCGTCTATGGTCAGTGTGTCGCCCGGTTCGACCGGGTAGCCCGTCCCGCGGTCGGTCGGGCCGGGGTCGTCGCTCGCCCAGACCACCCTGGAGGTGGTGTCCGCGCTCTGGTCGACGAGGACCACGGCAAGCCGTCGGGTCACGCGGTCGGTGATCGGGTCGCCGTCGGCGTGGGCGACCGTCACGGTCCGCGTCTCGTTGTCGAACGAGACGGAGAAGCCGGTCTCGGGGGTCGTCCGGCGGACCTCGTCCGCGACGAGGACGACCGACCCGGCGACGGCCGCGACCAGCGCCAGCGTCAGGAGCCAGACGGCCGCCCGCTCTAGGGCGAGGCCGCGCTCGTCTCCCAGCGTCGTCGGGGCCAGGCGCGTCATCACGTGGCTCCTCTCGGGCCTGGATGTTAGGTGTCGGGGGTCTCGCCCTTACCGCTGACCCCAGTAGTAGCGGGGACCCAGCAGCATGTACGCGAGCGCGGCGACCAACAGCACGCGGGGGAACACACGGCCGTAGGCGGTCGGAGCGACGATAGCGCCGGCCTGGACGACGCCGAGTACGCTCGCGTCGCGTGCGAGCAGTTTCGGGTAGCCCACCGGCGCGACCATCGCCAGCGAGAGCGCCACCGACGCCGCCAGCAACGCGGGGACCGAGGTGAGGCCGGCCAGGTACGCCGTCACGACGATGGTCGCCGCGAGCGTGTTCTGGATGCCGGGCCGGTGTTCGTCCTCGCCGACGAACTGCTCGTAGAGGGCCGTCCGGAGGACGGACATGACGACGAAGACGGCGGCGACGCCGAGGGCGGCGGCGAGTTCACCCGGCGGGGCGGCGGCCGGTCCGTCGGCCAGCCACCCCCACTCACTCGCGGCGGCCGCGTAAACGAACAGCGCGGGTGTCGCGCCGAACGAGACCACGTCGGTGACCGAATCCAGCAGGGGGCCGACGGTCGTACTGCCGAACGAGCGGGCGACGATGCCGTCGAGGGCGTCGGCGATGGCCGCGAGCAGTATCAGACGGGCGGCCGGCGCCGGGTCCGAGAGCGCGACCACCCCCGCGACCAGCCCCACGACGGCGTTGACGAGCGTGACCACGTCCGCGACGCCGAGGCGCTCGCGCACCCGCAACCCCTCGTCCATACCCCCGCTGTCGACGGACTGGTACTAAAACCCGTGGACTCCGGACGCCCTGGGCGGCGCCAGGGAGCCGCCCGGGAGCGGTCGTTCAGGTCCCACTCGTCAGGACCCGGGAGCCAGAAGGCATTTGGTTCCATCGGACCCACTCCGAGTCGACGATGACCCACGTCGAGGCGCTCACCTGCGGGGTCTGTGGCCGGGAGTTCTCCCCTGGTGAGGTGACCTACACGTGTCCGGCCCACGACGGCGTCGGGGGCAGTCTCGACGTGCGCTACGAGTACGACGCGCTCGCGGGGGCGTTCGACGTCCCGGGCACGGTCGAGGACCTGTGGGCGTTCGCCCCGCTGTTGCCCGTCGACGGGGAGCCGGTGGTGTCACTCGGCGCCGGTGGGACGCCCCTGCTCGACGCGCCGGCGTTGAGCGCCGACCTCGGGGTGTCGGTGCGGGTCAAAGACGAGACGGGCAACCCGACGGGGTCGAGCAAGGACCGCGGGTCGGCCGTCGCGGTCACGCGGGCCCGCCAGCGCGGCCGCAGTGTGGTCAGTTGCGCTTCGACGGGCAACGCGGCGGCCTCGCTGGCGGGGTACGCCGCCCGCGCGGGCCTTGACTGCCGGATCTTCGTCCCCGCGGACCTCCCCGAGGCCAAGGCCGTCCAGCCGCGGGTCTACGGGGCGGACGTCCTCGCGGTCGAGGGCGACTACGAGGACGCCTCCCGGGTGTGTCACGCGACCGCGACCGAGCGGGGCTGGTACGACTGTAGCGCCGGCGTCAACCCCTACATGTTCGAGGGGAAACGGACGCTCGGCTTCGAACTGGCGAGAGACGCCGCCGACGCCGACTGGGTCGCCATGGCGATGGGCAACGGCTGTTCGCTCGCCGCGACCTGGAAGGGGATGGCCGAGTCCGACCGGCTCGGCCTCTCTGACGGGACGGCGCGCTTCCTGGGCGTCCAGGCGGAGGGCGCCTCGGCCATCCACGACCGCTTCACGGACGAGTGGGGCGACGGCGCCGGGGAGACGGCCGCCGACAGCATCGACGTGGCCGCTCCACACAGCGCAAAGCGGGCCTGTTGCGCGCTCGCAGACAGCGGCGGCGACGCTGTCCTGGTCGACGACGACGCCATCCTGCGCGCCCAGCGTCGCCTCGGCGAGCACGAGGGACTGTTCGTCGAACCGGCGAGCGCGGCCACCGTCGCGGGCGTCGAGCGCGCGCTGGCGGCCGGCGTCATCGACCCCGCCGATGAAGTGGTGGTCGTCGCGACCGGCACCGGACTCAAGGACACGCGCACGGCCGGACGAGCGGCCGAGGGGGGCCGTCGGGTCGACGTCGACTCCGACCCCGACACCGTCCCCGAGTTCTGACCGCGCCGGGTGCTCACTCACCGGCCTCGACGAGAGAGAGTTTGGCGGCGGTGACGACAGTCCCGACGACGAGGATGAGCAGTTGGGTGCCCGACCGCACGACCGGAAAGATCCGCTCGGGGTCGGTCTGTTCGCCGCTGGGGTCGGGGTCGACCCCGGTGCTGACGTTGACCTCCTGTGAGGAGCCCCGGCTGTCGGGCGCGGGGACCGACCCGCCGTCGCCCCCGTCCTCGGTCGAGAAGTCGATGAACGTCTGGACGACCCCGCGCTGGTCCGAGAGTTCGACCTTCCCGTCCATGGCGTAGAACTGGTCGTGGACGGGCCAGAGCGGGTTGACGCCAGCGCCGACGAAATCGAGGCCGATACCGGCGACGGCGTAGGCGACGATACTCATCCAGCCGACCGCGACGCCCCACTGGCCCCACCGTTCGCGGACGAACGACCGGTCGCGGAGCCTGGTGTCGACCCCCCACAGGACCCCGAGTCCGATGGGGATGAGAAACGTATGAAAGACGGTCCGGTGGCCGGCGACCGAGACGAGCGCGACGAACGAGTCGAGGTCTGGGAAGGCAGTGGCGGCGAACACGACAAGCACCGCGCGCCGGTCGAAGTACGGGCCCAGGAGGGCGGCGGCAAGCAACCCGGCGAGCGCGAGGTGGACCACCGTCGAGGCCATGCCACTCCCTCTGGGGGCCACCGGTATATAGTTTCAGGACGGGGCGTCTACCGGTCAGCTTTCGAGCCCGAGACGCTGGTCGATGACGGTGTTGACGGGGGCGTCCGCCGCGACGGTCATCGGCGGGGCGGCCACCTCCGCGAGCGTCGTCTCGCCGGATTCGAGTTCGTCGATCCGTGCCAGCGCCGTGGCGGTTCGAGGGGGTCGCTGGTAACCGGTGTGGCCGGTCGCCGCCCGCTCACCGTCGGCCACCGCGAAGTTCGCCCCCGGCAGGCACGGTGGCGCTGGACTCCGCCCGGTTCCAGCGAGCCCATCAGGCCCGGTCGCCGCCGTTGTGGAGATACTGGTCGACCAGACCGAACAGCGTCTCCTGGTCTTGCATCCCGACGAGGCGTTCGACGCGCTCTCCGTCGGCGTAGAGAAGCAGCGTCGGGACGCTCTGGACGTTGAACTGTCGCGCGACCGGCTGGAGTCGGTCGACGTCGACCTTCGCGACGACCGCCTCGCCCGCCTCGGCGACGGCCTCGATTGCCGGCTCCATCATCTGACAAGGGCCATACCGGTCGGCGTAGAAGTCCACGAGCACCACGTCGTGGCCGGCGACGAGTTCGTCGTCCGGGTCGCTCGCCTCGTCAGCGTCGCTCATCGGCGGATGTACGCGGTCGCAGGGTTTAATCGCTCCGCCAGTGTGTCCCGGCCGCGCGCAACTGGCCGCTCAGCCAGTGTACGCGGTCACGCCCGGTAGTCGACGGGAACGGCCGTCTCCGCGGGACAGACGGGCGTCAGACGGGGAACACAGATTTAAGGTCCCGCCAGCCGAGAGACCGGGTATGAACACTGAGGCTGCACCACAGGAGATCACGACGCTGGTCGGACGCGAGGTCTACACGAAAAACGGGGTCTTCGTGGGGGAGGTCGAGGACCTCCGTCTCGACCTGGACGTCCAGCAGGTGACCGGGCTCGCGCTCCACGAACTCAACGACGAGCTGTTCGGGCCCGAGGTCGAGAGTTCCCGCGGGGTCATCCTCCCGTACAGGTGGGTCCAGGCAGTGGGCGACATCGTCATCATCAACGACGTGGTCGAGCGGCTCCGGGGCGAACAGGAAAACGACGAGACGGAGGTCGCGGCCTAAAAGGCGTCGTCCTCGACCGAGATGTCGGCGTGCAGCCCCTCGCGCAGCGCCGCGTGGACGTGACAGATATCCTCGCCGCGTTCGACGATGACCGCGACGTCGTCGCCGAGGTCGGCCTCGACGCGGATGTCGAAACTGATCGACGCCAGGTCGTCCTCGTCGTCTCGGTCGGCCCCGACATCGACCTCGACGCGGCCGATGTCGTCGTAGCCTTCCTTCTGTGCGCCGACACGGAACGCCGGGATGTAACACGAGGCGTAGTCCGCGGCCAGTACCTGGTTGGGGGTGGGACCGTCCTCGCCGAGCGCGTCGACGACGAGTTCCCACTCCCCATCGATGTCGCTCTCGGTCGTGAACCCTTCCTCGCTGACGCTGGAGACGGTGATGTCTGCCATTGCATCCGAGTCGTCGGGCCCCGGCCCCTAAAGGATATCTGAGACGGGCGCGCCCGGCGTCGAACCGACGGTCCTCACAGTTCGAAGGCCTCGTCGCCGTCGAGGACGTGGACCTCGGCGTCGCTGCCGGTCCCGGCGACCTCGTTGACGAACCGCTCGGTCCGGACCTCTATGGGCGGGAACGTGTCGTAGTGCATCGGGAACGCGTGGTCGACGTCGAGCCAGTCGACGGCGACGGCGGCCTGGTTGGGGCCCATGGTGAAGTGGTCGCCGACCGGGACCGCCGCCGCGTCGGGTTCGAGGAACGGGCCGATGACGTCGCGCATCTCGGTCATCAGCGCGGTGTCGCCCGCGTGGTAGAAGGTGGTGCTGTCAGCGTCGCTGGTCTGGGTGGGTTTCGTGTCGGAGATGACGTATCCGGCCGGCATCCCCCCGCCGTGCTCGTAGCTGGTATCCAGGCCGTTGGTGTGGTCGGCGCGGTGCATCGTCACGAAGGCGTCACCGAGTTCGACCGTGCCCCCGAGGTTGAACCCGACCGTCTCCTCGACGCCGTGTTCGTCCTCGAGATAGGCGGCTACCTCCGGCGTGCCGGCGGCTGTCACGCCCGCGAAGGCGCCCACGTCGGCGATGTGGTCGGCGTGGCCGTGCGTCACCAGCACGTAGTCGGGCATTGCGACGTCTTCGGGGTCGAGGTCCGTGTGCGGGTTGTCGAAAAAGGGGTCGATGAGCAGGTCGGTACCCTTCACGGAGACGCGCCACGTCGAGTGGCCGTGCCAGGTCAACTCCATAGTCGAATCGGTGTACGGCTGGGGCCCACTTAACCTTGGACGGCCGGGCAGTCTACCAACTCGGCGCGGCTCCGGCAGTGGTTACTGGTCGCCGCCGGAGCCGGATTCCTCGCGGCGCTTGCGGCGGCGCTCGCGGCGCTTGCGCTCGCGTTTGCGACGGCGCTTGCGGGTCAGCGTCTGGCCGTATCTGACCCACGCTAGCGACAGCTGGTTGACGTACCACATGACCACGCCGACGGCACCGGTCAGCCCGACGACGGCGACGACACTCTTGAGCAACGCCGACCCGATGTGGAGCCAGAGGTACGCGGCGATCAGCAGGATGAGCGTCACTTCGAGCGCACACCGGGCCGCGGGGAGCCGCCAGTCCGGCCGGCTCTGCCCGCCGTCGCACGCGGCCCGCGGACTCATTTGTGCGTCTCCCTGTTGCAGTTTACCCCGCGGAGAGGGTCACTCCGGGGCGGCCTCGCGGAGGTCCTCGACGTGGTCGCGGAGCACCCGGAGGGTCGCGTCCGCGTCGGTGTATCCCTGGTCGTATTCGGCGAGAGCGACGTCGGTCCTTTCGAAAAACTGGTCGAGCGCGGCCTGCAGGTCGTCGTCGATGGTCATCGGCTGCGGTTGCCCCCCCCAGGCAGTTAAGCGGTACTGTCGACCCCCGTGACCGACCGTCGCCGCGAGGGCGAGGGGACCGACTACCTGATCCGGCCGAGAGACGGCGAGGACGTCCGACTCCCGGGCGACCCGGAGGTTTCCGATGGGACCCAGTGAACGGCCGGGACCCGTATCGAGGTGGTCAGCGTCCGCGCGCCGGGCGACCGGGTGCGCCGGGGGGCTGAGGCGGTCGTGCGCGCGGCTCTGGGAAACGACGGTGCCCGGTCGCCGGCGGCGGTGATTGTACCGCCTCGGTCGACGGGTGCCAGCGCGGGGCGAGACGGCTCACCCCTCGGGCGGTCCGGAGACGACCGGCTCGAACCGGGTTTCGGTCTCCAGCCGGTAGTCCGGCGTGGTCGGGCCCGCTACAGAGAGGCCGACGCTCGCCCTGACGCCGAGTTCGTCGGGCTCGATGCCGAGCGGGTCGACGATGAACGCCAGTGTCAGCGCCCCGGACCCGACCTCGTCCGTGCCGCCGGCCTCGATACGGGTCCAGAAGTTCTCGACCTCTTCGAAGGTGAAATCGGGCCACAGCCCGCCGCCCGGGGCCTGGAGGTAGACTTCGGCGGGCGGAGCCACCGACGCCGGCGGCGCCCGGAGGTCGAACCTGAAGCGCTCGACCGTCGAGGCCCGCTCGTCCTCGGCGGTCCCGTGCTCGACGTGGATCCGGAACCGGAAACTGTCGGTCGGTGAGGCCTGCTCGTCCATCTGGTCGAGCGAGACCACCGCGACCTCCCTGTCGCCGTCCACGAAGGTCAGGTGTTTCTCCGCACCGTCGTCGTCTATTTCCTCCCCAGGACTCCCGAGCGTCTTCGTCCCGCCGACCGCGACACAGCCCGCCGCCGTCGCACCCAGCCCGGCGACCGACGTCGCGAGGAAGCGTCGTCTGTCCATACGGTCCCGTCCGAGCGGCGAGTACATGTCCGCCACGATAGTACAAAGGACTCTTTGAGTAATGCGGTACCACTCGTCCGGCGTGGCTGGAGCACCGAGGGTGACGGCCTGACCCCAGACGCCGCCGGCGGTGACTCGCCTCCCCGATTCCGGAAGTTTGCCGGCCCCGGAGGCGTCACGCCTTTGCCCACCGGTCACCGAGAGGCGGTATGGCCCCGACCTGCCGGGACCGCGCCGTCCTCCTCGACGGGACGCTCGTCGTCGCGGACCTGCACTTCGGGAAAGGCGAGGCCTCCACCGTCGAATTCCCGCTGGGGGCCAATTCCGACGCGGTCGAGCGACTCGAGGCCATGCTCGCCGACCTGGACCCCGCCGAGGTGGTCCTCGCCGGCGACGTCTTCCACAGCTTCGAGTACGTCCCGGCGGTGGCGAGCGAGGCGCTCGCGGCCCTCTCGCGGGCTGTCAGGGACGCCGGCGCTCGCCTCGTCGTCGTCAGGGGGAACCACGACTCGATGCTCGATAGCGTCTGGGACGGCCAGGTCCACGAGGAGTACGTCCTCTCGACGGACGTGGGCGACGCGGCCGACGCCCAGCGGACGGTCGTCTGTCACGGCCACGAGGAACCCGAGACGGCGGCCGACCGGTACGTCGTCGGCCACGACCACCCGGCCATCGTCATCGAGGGGCAGAAGCGGCCCTGCTTTCTGGACGGCCGGGGCGTCTACCGCGGGTCTGACGTGCTCGTCGTCCCCGCGTTCAACCGCCTGGTCGAGGGCGTCTCGGTCAACGGCCGGCTCGGGAGCACGCGCCCGGAACTGTCGCCGCTCGTGACGAACGTCGGGGCCTTCCGGCCGGTCGTCTACGACGGCGAGGCCGACGAGACGCTCCGGTTCCCGCCGCTCGACCAGTTCCAGCGCATGCTGTAGCCTCCCGCGCGTCGACGCCGTCGTTAAACCCCGTGACGGCCTACACCCGGAGAGACCGATGCGGGGAGTGTCGTCCGTCCGCGTTCCGGAGGGGCCGTCGAGAGGTGGATATCCGGCGAGGGGCGGCTGCCCGTCGAGAGGCAGACGGAGGACCCACTGATGGGCGGCCAGCGACTCTACGACCGGTGGAGCCGGAACCTCCCCGCGCTCCGGGCGATGTACGCGCTGGTGTTCCTGGGTCGGGGCTCGACGTTCCGCCGCCGGAGCGTCGCGGCGCTCGATGTGGACCGGGGCGAGCGGGTGCTGGAACTGGGCTGTGGCCCGGGCAACTCGTTCGGTCGACTCCGGGAGGCCGTCGGCCACGAGGGGGTGGTGGTCGGCGTCGATTACAGCGAGGGGATGGTCCGGCGCGCCCGCAACCGGGTCGACGAACGCGGCTGGGAGAACGTCCACGTCGTCCGGGCCGACGCGACCAGGCCCGGTATCGCGCCGGGGACGTTCGACGCCGCCTACGCGGCGATGTCGCTGAGCGCGATGCCCGACCCCGAGGCCGCGGTCGGGGCCGCGGCCGCCGCGCTGCGCGAGGACGGGCGATTCACCGTCCTCGACGCGCGGCCGTTCCAGCCTCTCCCGCTCTCGCTCCTGAATCCGCTCGTAGTCCCGTTGTTCGCGCGGCTCACCGACTGGGACCACGAGACCGACGTGCCCGGGGCAATCCGCGAGCGGTTCGAGTCCGCGACCGTCCGGGGGGACAACGCCGGGACCATCTACGTCGCGAGCGGGAGCGGCCCGCGGTGCTGAGACGGGAATGCAGACTACAGGTCCTCCGCGGCGGCGTCGGCGGCGGCGCGACCGCTCTGCATCGCGCCCTGGATCGACGACCACTCGGTGTAGTCGCCGGCCAGGTAGACCGGCCCGTCGGGGGCGTCGACCGCCGGCAGGTCGTCCCGGAAGCCCGGCGGCTGGTCGAACTGGGCGAACTCGACGCGGTCGGTCGCGAGGTGTTCCAGCGCGTCGAAGCGGTGCTCGGGGTACCACGTCACGAGTGCGTCCGTGACGGCGGTCGCCAGTTCCTCGTCGCCCGCGTCGGGGTCGCCCAGCGTCATCGCGCTCAGCAGCGTCCGGCCGTCCGGGGCGTACTCGGGCGCGACCGCCGACAGTGGGGCGACCGTATTGGGTCGCTCGCCCGCGGCGTTGAGGATGAGTTTCCGCCCGGTGTCGAGTGTCCGGCGGTCCAGCGCGAAGTACTGGGTGACACAGCTCCGGGCCTCGGTCGGGACCGCCTCGACGCCGGTGAGTTCTCTCGCCGCGTGGGGGTCCGTGGCGACGACGACGGCGTCGGCGGTGATGCTCTCGCCGTCGGTCTCGACGGTCGCCTCCCCGCCGGCGGCGTCGACGGCACGGACCGGCGTCCCCGTCTCGATGTGCGCGCCGGCCTCGCGGGCACGGTCGGCCAGCTGGGCCGGGATGGCGCCCATCCCGTCGGCCGGGACGACCGTCTCGCCCCGCGTGAGCATGGCGAAGGTGTACCGGAAGACGCCGGCGTCGGTCGTCAGCGAGCGGTCGAGGGTGATCCCGCCGTAGAACGGTTCCGCGAACTTCGACAGGAACGCCTCGGAGAAGCCCCACCGGACGAGGTACTCGCGGATCGTCTCGTCGGGGCCGTCGAACAGCGTCTCGGGGTCCTCGCTCCGGAGCGCCCGCCGGAGCCGAAGCGTCGTGAGCTTGTCCATGAACGTCACGTCGGTGTTCAGCGCCGACGCGACGGCGTCGGTGGGTGCCCGGAACGGGTCAGCCAGCGTCGAGCGGTGGGCCGGCCGGGCGATGGTCGCGCCCGGCGAGAACCCCCGGAGGTCGAGCGCGTCCAGGTCCAGTTCCGCCCGGACGGCGGGGTAGCCGGTAAAGAGCACCTGGAAGCCCCGGTCGAGCGTGAACCCGTCGACCTCGCGCGACCGGACGCGGCCGCCGACCGCGTCCGCGCGCTCGAAGACGGTCACGTCGTGGCCCTGCCCCGCCAGGTAGCGCGCCGCGACGAGTCCCGCCAGTCCACCACCGGCGATAGCGACGTCGGTCATGGCCGGAAGTTAGACCGGCCCTCCTAAATCGGTGGTGGGACGCGCCCGAACAGTCAGGGATTAGTCGGTCGGGGCCCGCGTGCCGACATGGAGACGACCGCGGCGCTTGAGGGCCTGCGCTGTACCGCCTGCGACGCCAGCCACGACCCCGCGGCGGTCGCGGGCCGGTGTCCGGAGTGTGCCGGCCCGCTGGTCGCCGCCTACGACGCGACCATCGACCGCGGGACGCTCGCAGACCGCCGGTTCGACGGCCTGGGCCGCTACGCCGAACTGCTCCCCCTGGCCTCCGAGGCGGTCCCGTCGCTCGACGAGGGCACGACGCCGCTGGTATCCTGCCCGACGTTCGCCGACCAGCTGGGCGTCGGGGCGGTCTACGTCAAAGACGAGGGCGCGAACCCGACGGGGACGGCCGAGGACCGCGGGCTGGCGCTGGCGGTCGCCGCGGCGCGGACACACGGGGCGACGGACGTCGCGCTCCCGACGACGGGCGACGCCGGCCAGAGCGCGGCCGCCTACGCCGCCCGCGCCGGCCTCGGTGCCGAGGCGTTCGTCCCGACGCGCTCGACGTTTGTCGCCAAGGCGATGACCAACGTCCACGGCGGCGAGATGAGCGTCGTCGAGGGCCGCTACCCCGACGCCGTCGCGGCCTTCGAGCGTGCGATGGCCGACCGGACCGTGGCAGGCGAGCGCCGCGGCGGCGGCGACGCCGATAGCGGTGACGCCAGCGACGGGGCCGACAGCACCAGGGCCGACAGCGCCGGGGACGCGGGAGACCCGGAGGAGGCGTCCGGAGAGGGCGACCGCTGGCACTCGGTGGCGCCGTTCGACACGCCGTACCGCAACGAGGGCGCGAAGACACTGCTGTTCGAGGTCGTCGAGCAACTCGACTGGACGGTCCCCGACGCCGTCGTCCACCCGACGGGCCACGGCCTCAGCGTCGTCGGGAGCCACCTCGCCGCGGAGCAACTGGTCGCGACGGGACTGGTCGATGCGATTCCGGCCTTGCACGTCGCCCAGCCGGAGGCCTGTGCGCCGGTCGTCGCCGCCGCCGACGCCAGCGCGGACGACACCGAGACCTGGGAGCGGCCGGACACGCTCGTCGGCGCGCTCGAAGTGCCAGACCCTGCGGGCGGCGCCCTCGCGCTGGAGGCTGTCCGCGAGACGGGCGGGCGGGCCGTCGGCGTCTCCGACGACGACGCGCTGGAGGCAGCGGTGACCCTGGCCGGCGAGGGCGTCGAGGCCAGCGCGACCGGCGGCGTCGGGGTCGCCGCGGCGCAGGCGCTGGCCGCCGCCGGTCGTTTCGGGAGCGACGCGACGGTCGTCCTCGTCAACCCCGTCGCCGGCAACAAGGAAAACGACGTGCTCCGGAGCCACCTGCTGCGCAAGGGCGTCTGAGGTGGGGCCTCTCGGACGACGCGCTCCGGCTGGAGGGCCCTCAGGCCACGTCGTCGATGGCGTCGGCCAGGAGAGCGACGGCCAGGCCGATCTCGCGGTCGGTCACGTCGAGCGGCGGGAGAAAGCGAAGCGTCTTGTGGCCACAGCCAAGCGTCAGGAGGCCCCGTTCCATCGCGGCGGCTATCACGTCGTCGCGGCGGTCTTTCGTGTCGAACTCGGCGGCGAGCATCAGCCCCATGCCGCGGATGTCGACAACCGGGTCGGGGTCGGCGTCTGCCAGCGTCTCGCGGAACTGCCGGCCGCGGTCGACGGCGTTGTCCATCAGGTTCCGCTTGTCGATGATATCCAGCGTCACCGACCCCTGGACCGCGGCGACGATGTCGCCCCCGCCCCACGTCGACGAGAGCCTGCTCGTCTCCTCGGGGAAGACCTCGCCGCGGCCGATGGTCGCGCCGACCCGCAGCGCCTTCGCGCTCGCGATGACATCGGGGTCGAAAGGGTAGTGGTCGGAGGCCCAGAACTCGCCGGTCCGGCCGATCCCCGACTGGATCTCGTCGGCGACCAGTGTCAGGTCGTGCTGTTCACAGAGGGCAGCGACCTCCTCGACGAACGCGTCGCTCGGGAAGCGATACCCGCCCTCCCCCTGGACGGGTTCGATGATGAGGTAGGCGACGTCGTCGGGGGCGACCGAACCGCGCTCGGGGTCGAGCAGCCGGCGGAGCCGGGAGCGCCCGCCGGTGAGAAAGCCACAGGAACACGTCTCGGCGGTACAGGTCCGGTCCCCGCAGAAGGGGACGTCGTGGATCCCCGCGACCTCGGGGAACTCCCGGCGGTAGACCGCCTTCGAGCGGTTGAGCGAGAGCGCCCCGAGCGTCCGGCCGTGGAAGGCACCCTCGAAGGTGATCCCGTAGTCGCCGCCGGTGTAGTCGTAACAGACCTTGATGGCGTTCTCGATGGCCTCGGCGCCGCTGTTCGAGAGAAAGACCGTGTCCATGTCGTACTGTGCGGACCGGTCGGTGAGCCGGTCCATCAGGTCCGCGGGGGTGGGGAACTCGTGGTCGCCCAGCGGGCCGCTGGCGAGGTAGAAGTCCTGGCCGGCGATCTTCGACGGCTCGGGGAGGTCGAAGCCGGCGAGCCGTTCCGCGAGGTCGGGGTTGTCGTACCCCAGCGGTGCGGCCCCGACGTGGCCGGTGAAATCCATCAGGACGTTGCCGTCAACGTCGGTACAGAACGGGCCGGCGGCGGGCGCGGTGTGGTCCCAGACGAACTCGTAGACGTACGTGCTCGGCGCGGCGGTCTCGTGGTGGTAGTCGACCCACTCCCGTGCGCGCTCGCCGGGGATCGCCCCGACGTCGGGCTCGACCGTGTCGCGGTCCATGCCCCGGTTAGGACGCCTCGGCAGTTAGTAGTTGGCCAGTGCTCGGCGATACAGAACGCGGGGCGACTACAGGCTGACCGCGGCAGTCACGGCGCCGGCGGCCACGAGCAGGGCCGTGCTGTAAACCGCGACCCGGCCGGCGAACCGGCGGTCCGGGCTCGCGAAGGTCAGTCCGGCCTTGACGACGATGCTCGCCGCCGTCGCGAGCAGGATAGCGACGACCGCCGCGTCCGCCGAGAGGCCCCCGCCCCGATAGAGGATGACCGCCGAGGTGGTGGCGCCGGCCGAGGAGACCAGCCCGGTGAGCGCCGCGGTCACGTAGAAACCGAGCGTGCCGAACTGGCCGGCCGCCAGCCCGCCGGCGACGACCACCACCAGAAAGAGTCCTCCGAACCCGAGGACGTACCGTAGCGAGAAGGGGCTATCCAGGTCCATCTCGAACTCGACGCTCCAGTCGGCGGTCAGGGCCGCGATGACGACGCTGCAGAGGATGACCGCGCCAAGCGGGACGACCGCCCCGACGAGCACGCCCGACTCGAAGGTGAACGCGACCGCGATGAGCAGGTTCCGGACCGCCATCGCCGCGTCGGCCAGCAGGATGGCCGCGACCGCGTACGACCGTGCGTCCGGGCGCTGGCGGACGTGGTCCAGCATCGCGCCGACGACCGCCGTCGAGGACGCCAGCCCGCCGAAAAAGCCCGTCACTGCGATACCCCGCCCCCCGTAGGTCTGGACGACGGCGTAGTTGGCGATGCCGATAGCGGCGACCGTGACCACGAGCAGCCAGACCACCCGCGGTTCGACGGCCACCGAGAGGTCGCCGACCCCGAGGACGAACTCGCGGGCGGGCAACAGCGGGTAGATGACGAAGGCGATGATCGCGAACTCGGCGGCCGAGCGGAGTTCGGCACGGGTCAGCCCCCACGCGAACGTGTGGAGTTCGCGCTTGAGCACCAGCAACAGCGACGAGAGCACCGTCACCGTCACCGCCTCCAGGACGAACCCAGTGGCGACGAGTGCACCGACTCCGTACGCGACGAGCATCGACACCGACGTCGTCAGCGAGAGCCCCTCCTCCTCGTCGAGGAGTCCCTTGACGGCGATGAGCGCGCCCTGGACGATGACGAGCACGCCGCCGACGACCACCAGCGGCTCGGAGTCGAGGATCGTGAAGGCGGCCCCGATCAGACTGATAAGCGAGAACGTGCGGATGCCCGCGGACTTGTGTGACCACTCCCGCTCCAGGCCGAGAAAGAGGCCGAGCGCCCCCGCGAGCGCGACCTGCGTGACCGGGTCGCCCAGCGGGAGGGCACTGAACTGTCCAGGGACCATCATTCATAAGCATAGCCGCCCGGCCCTGATAAATCACCGATCGGTTTTTGGGTCGCCGGGCCGACCGGCAAACGATGGTCTCGTTCGAACTCGAGGCCGACTGGGGCCGGACCGTCTGGTCCTGTTCGGGCTACTGCTGGCGGGCGTCGTCCTGTGGGTGGTCCACTCCTACGTCCCGGTCGTAGTGTACCTGGCGACCATGGCCTGGATGGAGGGGCGCGGCTGGGCGTTCGTCGGCCTCTTCGCCGGCGTCTCGTTCGTGGTCGTCGACGTGATCCCCGACCTCGTCGTGCGCCCGTACGTCTCCGGCGGCGGGCTCCACACCGGTTCGCTTATGTTCGCCTACACCCTTGGGCCGCTGTGTCTGGCTGGTACGGGCTCTTGGCTCTTACCGAAGACAGTGAAACAGCGGAATCTATCTGGAGATTGGTGAGCGGGCCAGTGCAAAATGAAGGGCGCGTGTACAGCATCCGGATCGAAGATGAACACTTATTTTTTGTCCCGTTATGGTCTATTCATGGGAAGCACTAACACAGCACCGCCGAAC
>PXRP01000001.1 GCA_003021655.1 Halobacteriales archaeon QS_4_69_31 | reverse complement strand
CGTTTGCAAATAGTTTTAGCCATGTCGACGCTCAGACAGCTCAATCGTGGCTCAAAGCGTTCGCCGTCTACCACAATTCACGCCAAAATTAACGCGACCAGCTGTCTAGTGACGTGAAGGACGGCCGAACCCGGGACCGGAAAGACGGCCGAACTCGGGTCCGGCCCACTTGAGTCAAGGGGTGTCGCGCCGACGGCCGACTACCTCACGCCGAACCCTATCGGGGTCCCGCGGCCGCGCTGTCTCGATAGCTACGGTCGCCCGGGGCGGGGCCTATCCCGGGCGGGTCACTCGCCTTTGGGCTGGCCCCAGTACTCGTCGAGTTTGGGGCGGTCGTCGATGGGCTGGACGTCGAGGGGCTGGTCGGCGGCCTCGATGGCTTCGAGCGCGGCCTTCGCGCTCGGGAGCGTCGAGAAGTACGTGACCACCTCTTCGACGGCCTTCTCGAGGGGTTCGCGCTGGCGGGAGATGATGAGGTCGATCTCGCCGTCCTGGATCGCCTCGCAGAACGTCTCCGTGCTGTCGAACGCGACGAGTTCGAAGTGCTCGGCGTAGCCGGCGATGAGGTCCTCGGCGGCGTCCGAGTCGGGGTGGGGGAATTCGCTCTCGGAGAGGTCGACCACCGCGGTCCCCTCCAGCGGGATCGGTTTGCCGACGGCCATCTGGGCCTTCTGGTAGGCCTTGCCGAAGGTATCGGCGGTCCCCATGACCTCGCCGGTCGATTTCATCTCCGGGCCGAGCCGCGGGTCCGAGCCCGGCAGGCGGTCGAACGGCAGGACGACCTCCTTGATGGAGGTCTGCTGGGGGACCTGCTCGCGGGCGTCCAGGTCCGCGAGGGACTCGCCGGCCATCACTTTCGCGGCGAGTTTCCCGATGGGGACGCCGGTCGCCTTCGAGACGAACGGCACCGTCCGCGACGAGCGCGGGTTCGCCTCCAGGACGTACACGTCCTTGTCTTTGACTGCCAGCTGGACGTTCAGCAGGCCCTCGGTTTCGAGCGCGAGCGCGATGTCCTCGGTGACCTCGCGGACCTTGCGGTTGACATCGCGGCCCAGCGAGCGCGGCGGGATCATACACGCGGAGTCGCCCGAGTGGACGCCCGCGGACTCGACGTGTTCCATGATACCGCCGATGAGGACCTCCTCGCCGTCACTGACGGCGTCGACGTCGAGTTCGACCGCGCCCTCGAGGAACTCGTCGACGAGGATCGGCTTGTCCGGACTCACTCTGACGGCCTCCTCGATGTACTCTTTCAGTTCGTCGTCGTTGTAGACGATGTCCATCGCGCGCCCGCCGAGGACGTAGGAGGGCCGCACCAGGACCGGGTAGCCGATCTCGTGGGCCAGGTCCAGCGCCTCGCGCTCGCTGGTGGCCGAGCCACCCTCGGGCTGGGCGATGCCCAGGTCGGCCATCAGGCGGTTGAACCGGTCGCGGTCCTCCGCGAGGTCCATCGCGTCGACGGAGGTTCCCATGATCTCACAGTCGAGGTCGCGCCGGTCGAGTTCCTGTTCGAGCGGGCGGCCGATGTCGACGCTGGTCTGGCCGCCGAACTGGACCATCACGCCGTCCGCGCCGGTCTCCTCGACGACGTCGGCGACTTCCTCGGCGGTGATCGGCTCGAAGAACAGGCCGTCGGAGGTATCGTAGTCCGTCGAGACGGTCTCGGGGTTGTTGTTGACGACGTGGACATCGATACCGAGCTCTTCGAGCGCACGGACCGCGTGGACCGAGCAGTAGTCGAACTCGACGCCCTGGCCGATGCGGATCGGGCCGCCGCCGACGACGACGACCGACTCGACGTCCCTGTCGACCTGGACCTCGTTGCGGCCCAGCCCCGAGATGGGGTCCCGCGCCGAGTAGTAGTACGGCGTCGTCGCGCGGAACTCGCCGGCGCAGGTGTCGACGAGCTTGAACGACCGGTCCGACGTCCGGGCGTCGACCTGGTCGACGGTGACGCCGCTCCCATCGGCGCGGGCCTGCTCCCCCTCGCCGGCGTCGGGCCCTTCCATGGCCGGCAGCCAGGAGGCGTGGGTGTCCTCGAACTCGCCGCCAGCGAGCGCGCTGATCTCGTGGTCGGTAAAGCCCACGTCGGCGGCCGTCTGGAAGTCGCCCGCCTCGGCGGCCTCGGCCGCGTCCGCGATCCGCTCGAACCGTTCGAGGTACCACTCCCTGATCTCGGTTATCTCCCGGATCTCCTCGACCGTGTACCCGCGGCGGAACGCCTCGAAGATGGCGTACGGGCGGTCCGGCGAGGGCCGTTCGAGGTAGTACTCCTCGAGTTCGTCGTTGAACACCTCGCTGAAGTCGACCGCGGGGTCGTACTCCGAGGAGCGAAGCGCCTTGAGCAGCGACTCCTCGAACGTGCGCCCGATGGCCATGGCCTCCCCCGTGGACTTCATCGCGGGGCCGATCTCGAAGTCGACGTCGGCGAACTTGTCGATGGGCCAGCGCGGGACTTTCGTCACCACGTAGTCGATTGCGGGCTCGAAGGCGGCGGTGGTCTCGCCGGTGATCTCGTTTTCGATCTCGTGGAGGCGCTTGCCGAGCGCGACCTTGGCGGTGACCCGCGCGATGGGGTAGCCGGTCGCCTTCGAGGCCAGCGCCGAGGACCGCGAGACGCGCGGGTTCACCTCGACGACGCGGTACTCCCCGCCGGGCGTGCCGTCGTCGCGCCAGGCGAACTGGATGTTACAGCCCCCCTGGATGCCGAGTTCGCGGATCACCTTCAGCGCGATGTCGCGCATCTCCTGGTGGCCCTCGTCGGGGATGACCTGCGAGGGCGTGACGACCGTCGACTCCCCCGTGTGGATCCCCATCGGGTCGAGGTTCTCCATGTTGCAGATGATGATACACGAGTCGTCGGCGTCGCGCATCACCTCGTACTCCAGTTCGATCCAGCCGTCGATCGACTCGGTAACCATGACGCGGTCGTCCCGCGAGAGACGCAACCCCTTGCGGACCTGTTCTTTGAGCGTCTCCATGTCGTCGATGACGCCCGACCCCGCGCCCCCCAGCGTGTAGGTCGTGCGCATGATGACCGGCAGGCCACCCACCTCCGCGACGGCGTCCTCGACCTGGTCCAGCGAGTCGATGGTCGTCGAGGCCGGCACCGGTTCGCCGATAGAGTGCATCCGCCGGCGGAACTGCTCGCGGTCCTCCGTGGCGTAGATCGTGTCCAGTGGCGTCCCCATCACGTCGACGTCGTGTTCCTCCAGGACGCCTTCTTCGGCGAGTTCGGCGGTGACGTTCAGCCCCGTCTGGCCGCCCAGCCCGGCGATCACCCCGTCGGGGTCTTCTTTCTCGATGATCTCCGCGATGGCCTCCGTCGTGATGGGCTCGATGTAGACGGCGTCGGCCATCTCCGGGTCGGTCATGATCGTCGCCGGGTTCGAGTTGACCAGCACGACCCGCGCGCCCTCCTCCTGGAGCGCGCGACACGCCTGCGCTCCCGAGTAGTCGAACTCGGCCGCCTGTCCGATCTTGATCGGGCCGCTCCCGATGAGCAGTATCGTGCGGTCCTCGTCGGATGTCATTACTCGGCGGGAGTCCGCACATCGTAATAAACCCGGCGAAAGAATACGAACATCGAATGACCGTTTCGAAATTCGTAACGAGGCCCGTCGATACGTCCACCGCCGAACCGTGGCCTGTCGGGTCTGAGCACCGGGGACTGATAACGCTTGTTCGATAGCTCTCCCCTGGCAAACAGTGACACAGGAACGGTGACTACTCCGCGGTCCCGCCGCGGGCCGGGCGCGAACTCAGTTGCTCCGGTCGGAGAACTGGTAGCGGTAGGGCTGGTCCTGGATGACCTCGACATCGCCCGACTGTGCGTGCCGGCCCAGTACGGTCGCCACACGGTGTGCGCTGTCGAACTCCACTCCGTGGTCCTCGAGGACCTGCAGGATCTCCCTGGCCGTCATCGGCCCGTCGGCGTCGGCCTCCTCCAGGACGGAGCGGATGCGCTCGAACTCGCGCTCCCGTATTCGCATATCCCGCTGTACGGCCTCTTTCCCCATTAAACCGTGTCAGACAGCCGTCAGACGCCCGATCTCCGATAACCGCGGGACCGCGGCCGGACGGTCGCCGTCCACAGATGTCATACGCGGGTGTGCCGATCTACCAGTGGACCTATTCCGGGGTAAGTCGGACTTACTGCTTCAGACGGCGGTGTCGTGTTCGGACTCGAAGTTCCGCTGGGCCCGGTACTCGTCGACGAACCGTTCGACGTCGAACTCGTCGAGGAACGCCTCGAACTCGGCGGTCGCGGCGTCGTCGTCGGCGTGGCCGACGGCGTGGTCCATCAGTTCCACGACGAGTTCGACGACCACCTCGTGGAGGCGGCGGGCGTCGAAGTCGGTGAGCCACACCAGCGAGTAGCCGACCGAACCGTCCTCGGAGACGTCCGCGCTGGCGGTCTCGTCGGGGAACTCCTCGCGGACGACGCCCATCAGGTGGGCGGTGGTGAACTCGTCGAACTCGTCGGCGGTCTCGATGGTCTCCCGGAGGACGTCCGCCAGGAACTCCGGGACGAACCGTGCCAGCGGGTGGACGTCCACGACGACGGCGTGGGTCCCGCCACAGTCACACGCGTACTCGCGCAGGCCCATGTCCAGGTCGTGGACCGAAACCGTCTCCCCACACGGGAGGTCGATGTCCGCCCCCTCGCTCCCGGGGACGCGAGGCTCTGCCATTGCACCAGCGTAGCGCCCACACCTGTTTAAGACCGGTGGTCCCGAGCGGCCCGTCGGGCTCTGGCCCCACTCGGGCGGCGGTGACGGCTCCGAGACGTGGCAGGACCAGTCGTCACAGTCCCGGTCAGTGCCGGTCGTCGAGACGTCATCAGGGCCAGTCGTCGCGTTCCTCGTCGGGGGCCTCGACGTCGGGGTCGGCGGGTTCGCCCAGTTGCCAGTCGGCCGCCGCGGCCGCGTCCTCGACGTCCAGGTACTCCCAGCCGACCGACTCGGCGAGTTCGGCGTCCTCGTCGTTGGTGCCGACGAAGACGTGGCGTTCGGTGCCGAACTGGGTCTTGACGTTCTCCAGGCTCTCGGCTCTGCTGCGGGGCCCCGAGAAGAAGTCCTGGCGGATCCGGTGTTTGCGCGTGAAGTTCGTCACCACGTAGGTGGGTTGTTCGGAGACGACGCCCGCGTACTCGGTCCACTGGCGGGCGTCCTGGAACACCCGGTCCGGGTACGCCAGCGCCTCCAGCGCCGCGAGGTCGAACGCGAGGGTCATGTCGCTGCTGCCGCCGCTGTCCATGTGCGCCGGTGGGTCAGCGCCGGAAAAAACGCCTTCGATCGGGGTCGCCGGACCGGTTCACTCGGCCTCGGCCGAGGCGGCCGCGTCGAGTTCATCCATGTCCACGTCCTCTTCAAGCAGGAGGCCCTTGTGGTGGGCGACTTCGCGTTCCTCGCGGATGAGTTTCTTGAACTTGGACTGCTGGGAGAGGTCGCCGATCAGGACGCCGCCGACGATTTTGCCGTCCTTGAACGCGAGGCGCCGCCACTCGGTGTCGCCGTACTTGCGGGCCGCGCCGTCGTCGCCAATGGTCGGGTGCCCGAAGGAGAGAAACGGGAAATCGAAGTGCGTGATCGAGTACGAGGAGACCCAGCGGAACTCCTCGGGGTCGTCGGTGGTGCCGCCGGCCTCGACGTCGGCGACCATGTTCGAGGCGGCGACCGAGCCCTGTTCTTTGGCCGACCCCCAGGAGCCGTTCTCGCCGTGTTCGCCGAGGATGGTGTCGTAGAACCAGGTCAGGTCCCCCGCGGCGTAGACGTCGTCGACGTTCGTGCGCATGTACTCGTCGACGACGATGCCGTGGTCGTTGGTCTCGACCGGCGTCTCCCGGAGGAACTCGGTGTTGAAATCGAGGCCGATGGCGACGCCCGCGAAGTCACCCTCGAAGTGCTCGCCGTTGGGGTCGACGGCGCCCGAGACGTGGCCGTCGTCGTCGACCTCGAAGCGGTCGACACCCGAGCCGAACACGGGCGTGACGCCCTTCTCGCGCATGGCGTCGTGGAGGATCTCCGCACCATCGGGGTCGAGCGCGTAGCGCCACCAGCACTCCCCGCGCATCAGGTAGTCGGCTTCCAGTTCCTGCGCGCCACAGATCGCCGCCAGGTCGATCCCCAGCAGGCCCGCGCCCACGATGAGGCCGTGGTCGGCCGACTCGGCGTGTTCCCGGATCGCCCGCGCGTCCTGGAAGGTCCAGAAGTGGTGGATCCCCTCGGCGTCGGCGTTCTCGACGCCGAAACCCGACAGGCTCGCGGGCGTCCCGCCCGTCGCCACGAGCAGTTTGTCGAACTCGTAGGTCGTGCCCGTGTGGGTGTGGACGACGTTCTCCTCCGTGTCGACGTCGGTCACGTGCGTGTTCAACTCGAGGTCGATGTCACGCTCCTCGTACCACCCGGGTTCGTGGATCGATATCGGCGCCTCTGGCAGTTTTCCCTTCGCGAACTCCTTGATCAGGATGCGGTTGTACAGGGCCTCCCCCTCATCGGTGACGACCGTGATGTCGGCGTCCGGGTCCGCCTCCCGGATCGTCTCCGCCGCCGAACTCCCGGCGATCCCGTCACCGATGATTACGTGGGATGCGCTCATGCACAGTGAATTTGCAATCGGGCCTAATGTGGATTGCTATCTATCCATGCGTGTGGGTACCACACCCGAGCCCCGAAATCGACGTTCGTCCAGTTCCACTCCGGAGTCGCGGCGAGAACGCCGACACCCGGCGGTTCGTCGGCGAGCGGGGGGTTCAAGAGCGTCGGGTCCTGAGTATCCCGACACGATGAAGATCCGCCAGAACATCCGCCACTGGGCCTCGAAGAAGGCGCTCACGATGCCCGTCGTCGGCGAGAAGACCAACGACTGGCTCGTGAGCCTCCACACGCGCGTGTTCCTCGACAAGTCGGACGAGCGATACGTTGAGGAACGGCGCGCACACCTGGAGGACTTCTTCGACGCGACGATGGACACCTACGTCGCCGCCCTGGAGGAGGGGTTCCCGGAGGCCGAGGCACGGGAGATCACCCACATCCAGGCCAACTTCGACTTCTACAACCACGGCTGGACGGAGATGATGGAGTTCCCGGTCGACGAGGTCGAGGCCCACTACGAGCGCTACGAGACGTTCTTCGAGCGCCACGGGATCAGTATCGACGACCCGCTGGGGGAGTTCCGGCCGGCCGAGGGCAGCAGGGAGGCGCCCTCGACGCCGGAGAAACTCGACGACCCCGAACACCCACACGCCGAGGGCGGGTTCGCCGACGACGTCTACGTCGAGACCGAGGACGGCGAGGTCGTCGTCGGCGGGGGGGAGGAACCCGATGACGTGGACGTGGAAGACGCGCCGGGCGTCGACGAAGCCCAGAGCGACTGAGCCGACCACGCCGGGAGTTCGACCACGCGGACTGACCCGGGACGGAACGCGGCCGCCACCGAACTGTCGACGTTCGAATTATTTCTGTGTGGGTCGTTCGATCCCTGGTATCCGACCATGGCTGTCACCCCGCTCGACGCCTTCCCGTCCGAACTGTCGACGCCGGCAGACAGGCTCCGGCCACACGACTTCTACGCCGAGATGCACGACAGCGCTCCGATCCGATACGACGACACCCGCGGCTGTTGGGACGTGTTCGGCTTCGACGCCGTTCGGACGGTCGCAAGCGACCCCGACCGGTTCTCGTCTCGGGTGGACGCAAACCCCGACCACGTCGGACCGGACGAGCGGTCGTTGCTCGCGGACTCGATGCTCCACGCGGACCCGCCCCGTCACGACGCTCTCCGGTCGGTCGTGGACCACCTGTTCACCCGCGAGGCCGTCGCGCCGCTCCGGCCTACTATCGAGGAGACGGCACACGGACTCCTCGACGAGGTCGCGATAGAGGCGACCGACGCGACGGTCGACCTCGTCGGGGAGTACGCGTTTCCGCTCACGGTCCGGACGATAGCCGAGGTGCTGGGCGTGCCCGAATCCGACCGCGAGCGCTTCCTAGAGTGGACGAGGTTCGCGATGACAGGGTCGTATTCGGTCGACGACCCGGGCGCACGCAGGGACTCACTGCTCGATTACTTCGAGGAATTCCCCGGGGAGCGAACGGCAGCGAACGGCAGCGAGGACGGGTTCGCCGCGGCGGTCGCGGCGGCGGAAGGTCTCTCCGGCCGAGCGACGGAGCCCTATTTTTGAAAACAGTCATCTGTTATGGTAATTAAACAGAAAGAATTTAATTTATGCCTCCAAAGCTGAACAATATGAGGTATTGGGTAATCTCCGTCTTAGTTCTTCTCGCCATAGCCAGTTCCGGTTGTATGGATGCTGGTTCTAGTCCCGAAGCGGGGGAATTGGTAGTCAAAAATAGCGATGCCCAAAATCATAATGTCACGCTTGAATGGGGTAGGAAAAATGAAATACTAACAATTTCTCCGGACTCAAGTCATGTGCTACGGATTGCTGATTCTCCTGGGAATTATACTATTCACGCAATTATTGATGAGTCCAAACGAGTGAATCATTCCGTTGAGTATTACGGTGCTGGTGAACAGGGCGAGAAACCGGGGGGCCCTGTTGTTTATCTTTATATCGAATCTAACTCAACCTACTTTTCACGGTCATATGATTGATAATATAGAGACTTACTACCACTAACTCGAACCATCGGCACTCCCAGGGAGGAATCAAGGTAACCTCAGTTGCGGCGACCGCAAAAAGAACGGTTGCGCGTTTGTTGCCGCGAACCATCGTCCAACTACGCGACGCGACAGCAGTGGGTCCATTGCTATCCATCGGCTCTATTGAATCGCCATACAGCAGTCGAATCCCGTGATACAGCTGTTCTCTCTCATTTTCGGGGTAGAGAGCAGTCAGTTATCCTGAGAGGAATATAAACACCGTCCGTAATCGAATCTCGTTCAGACAGGTTTCCACCATCGAAATTGACCGCTTCACGCTCTTGACCCCTCGACCCTCACCCCCATCCCGACGCCGTCTAGTGATTCAATAGAGCCGTGCGGTCCGACCGAGACGCGGTCGAGCGGGCCGTCGAGGAGACGCTCAGGTACCGTTCGCCGGTCCAGGCCCACAGCCGGTACGCGACCGCGGAGGTGACTGTCGCCGGGGAACGCATCGAACCGGGCGAGAAACTCTGCGTGTGGTTTGGCGCGCGAACCACGACCCGACCGTCTTCGACGACCCCGGGACGTTCGACCTCGACCGCGACCCGAGCGGTCACGTCGCCTTCGGACACGGGACCCACTACTGTCTCGGCGTGTCTCTCGCCCGATTGGAGGCGACCGTCGCGATAGCGGCGCTCTTCGAGCGGTTCGACAGTCTCACCGTGGAGACTGGCGCCATCGAACCGACCGAGAGCATGCTCGTCTACGGTCCGTCGACGCTGCCCGTCAGCGGGACGTGACCCGCCGGCGGCGGCGACGAGCGCGAGCGGTCGGACGGTGACCAGTCCCGAGGGCGGGACGACCACGAGGGCGGCGCCCAGAGAGAGCGCCAGCGTCACGAGGAGTCGATAGGCGAGGTATCCACCCCCGCCCAGCGGCGTCAGCGTGAGCGGCTGTCCCGTGGCCATCGACCCCGCGCTGGCCGCCGGTCCCGGTCACGCTAGCTCCCTCCCGGTCACGTCAATGAACACGTCCTCCAGCGTGGCGTCGGCGGAGTGGATGCTCTCGACGGGATGGGTCGCGAGCAGGCGGCGGACCCCCTCGTCGGCGCCGACGGTCGGCAGGTCGAACTCGACCGGCTCGAAGCCCAGTACACTCCCGAGGAGCGCCGGGCCGAACGCCAGGAGGAGCTGTCGTTCATCCGGCCCCACATCGAGCAGTGGCAGGCAGAGGGCCGGGTGCGCGACGCCGACCCGGACGCGCTCGCCGGCGCCGTCCGTGCCGTCGTCTTCCTGACGCTGCACCGCGAGGACATCGGGAGAACTACGAGGCCGTGCGTGACCTGCTGATCGAGGTGGTGGCCGACGGGGTCGTAACCGAGTAGCTCCGGCGGAGGCCGGACGGTCCCCCCGGGCGGTCACTCCGCCCCGGCGATACGATCCGCACAGGCGTACCCCGCTTCGATGCCCCCGTTGAGCGAGCGCTCGGGGTACTGGGCGCGCGAGGCCATACCCGCATAATACACGCCCTCGGCGACCTCCTCGCCGAGGTCGTAGGGCACGACCATCTCCAGGTAGCCCCGCTCGTAGATGGGCGCCGTCCGGGGGTTGCGCGCCGTCTTCACCCAGTTGACAGCGTCGGGGTCGAAGTGAGGAAAGAGGTCGGCGATGCCGTCCCGCCAGTGAGACTCGACTTCCTCGTCGCTCATCCTCCACAACTCCTCTTCGGGGTCCTGGACGTAACTCGCGGTGTAGTAGAGGTGTTCGCCGCCGTATCGCTCGGGCGGGACGAAGTTGGTGTGTTCGATGAAGACGCCGAAGGGCGCGTCGTCTTTGATATTCAGCCAGTAGGTATCCGAGAGGGACTGGTCCATGCTCCAGACCGAGCAGACCGTCCCCTGGAAGTCGATCTCGCAGGGATAGCCGGTCAGGTCTTCGAGGACGTTCGGCATCGCCGCGACGACCACCGCGTCGACGTCGTGGGTCTCCTCGGGCCCGGCGCTTGCTCCGGAGTCGCCGCTCCGCTCGACGGTCAGTGACTCCGCGGCGCTGTCCTCGATGGCGAGGTCGGTCACGCGGGCCCCTGTGACGACGGTTTCCTCGCCGACTGCCTCCAGGAGCGCGTCCAGGAGTTTCCCGAACCCGCCGCGGAGATAGCCCAACTGCTCGCCCCGCAGCGGGTCCCGTTCGCCGCGGAACTTCACCCGGCCCAGGAGCCAGGCGGCCGAGACGTCCTCCTTCCGGGAGCCGAACTTGGCGTCCAAGAGCGGCTCCCAGAACGACTCGTAGACGTGACGGGTCGTGTGTTCGAGCAGGAATTCCTTGATGGGGACGTCCTCGAAGTCGGTGATGTCCTCGTACGTGTCGAACGTCGGGACCCCGCCGCGCACGTCTATCTCCTTGACGAGCATCGCCAGCCGGAACTTGTCGTACAGAGAGAGGTGGGGGTACGCGAGGATCTCCCAGGCCCGTTCCATCGGGTGGACGACGCCGTCGACGTAGTAGGAGTCGGTCTTGTAGCGCCACTCCAGGTCCCCGCCCAGCCCCAGTTCCCCGACGAGTTCGACGATGGTCTCCTCGGACCGGGAGAGATGGTGGTAGAAGCTCTCGATGGGGTCGCCCGCGGTCTCGTAGACGCGGGCGAGACCGCCGATATCGTCGCGGCTCTCGAAGACGCGGACCTCCCGGCCCGCCCGCTGGAGGCGATAGGCGGCCGCGAGGCCCGCGACCCCGCCGCCGACGATGCCGATCATGTCGGGGGGTTCCGCCCTCTCCCGAAAAGCCCTTTCGCTCCGCCGGAGAGTTTTGCTCTCCCGAAACCCCTCCGCTCCGGACAGGTGGCGGCTTACTCCTCGGAGGTTACCCGGTCGTCCTCGGCGAGTCTGAATTCGAGGACGACGACGGCCCCGCGGGGGTCGTTGTCCTCGAACCAGACGTTCCCGTCGTAGAGGTCCATCATCACCGAGACGAAGTAGAGGCCGAACCCGTGGGAGGTCTGGCTCGTCGCCACGTCGCGCTGGAAGACGCGGGTCTCCAGTTCATCCGGGATCCCGGGGCCGTTGTCTGCGACCCGGACCTGGACCCACTCCCCGAGGTCACGCGACGAGACCGCGATGTGGGGTCGCTCGGCGTCGTTGTGTTCGACCGCGTTCGAGAGGATGCTCTCGAGGATGTCACTGACGAGGTCGTTCCCGAGGATGACCGTGTCCTCGTCGACGTCCACCTCGACCGTCAGGTCCTCGCACTCTTCGCGGAGGTCCTCGACGTTCCGGCCCAGGACGTCCGACAGGTCGACCCGGCCGAGGCGTTCGTCCCCGGAGGCGGTGACGGTGTCGGTGATGTCTCTGATCTTCTCGGTCAGCTCGGTCATGTCCTCACACCACTCCCGTATCGTCGCGAGTTTGTCGGCGTGCCCGTCGACGCGGCCTTCGAGGAACTGGGCGTGGCCGTCGATGACCATCATGCTGTTGCGGATGTTGTGCCGGAGGACGCCGTTGAAGAACTCGATCTGCTTGGTGCGGCGTTCGAGCGCGGTCCGGCTCTCCCGGAGGCGTCGCTCGTGGGCGACACGCGTCAGCGCCGTCTCGATGGTGCCGGCGAGGATCTTCCCGAGTTGCCGCTCGACGGCCGAGTACGAGCCGTCGCGCGCGGACCCGATGACGAGGACGCCGTGGTCCCCCAATGGCAGGACGAGCACTGACCGCGCCGGGATCCGGTGTGTCCCGACGACCATGTCGCGGTCGTCGTCGAGGGCGGCCGTCTCCCCGGACTCGTAGACGCTCCACAGCGGGCCGGAGCCCCGCGGGATCCTGACGATGTCCTCGTCGCTGGCTTCCGCTAGCGAGTCGGTCATGGCGCTGGAGGCCAGCGTGTCGGTCTCCTCCTCGTAGAGAAACACCACGGCGTAGGGGTGGTCGAGCACGTCGCTGGCGAACGTGACGGCGATGTCGACGACCTCCGGGGCGGTGCGGGCGCTGATGAACTGCTGGGTCGCGGCCTGCATCGCCTGGAGCTGTTCCAGGCGGCGCTGCTGTGTCGAGACGTCGCGCAACACCACCAGCCGCGCGCGGACGCGGTCGAACTGGTCCTCGACCGTCGTCACACGCACGTCGTAAACGGAGGCCGAGGACCCCTCGCCCGTGTCGACGGTGATCGTGTCCGCGGACGGGTCCAGGTTGCCGAGGCCGCCCATGACCGACCCGACCTCGCTGCCAGTGATGTCCTCGCCTTCGGCCAGCGAGGCCCCCCGGGGGTTGTAATCGAGGATCCGGTCGTCCTCGTCGAGCAGAAAGACCGGTTCCGGGAGTTCGTCAACGAGCACCTCCCCCGCGACGGGCGAGACGCCGAGCACGTCACCCCGGAAGAGGACGTGCGCGAGGACGAGGTTCGTCACGGCGAGCAGCGCCGGGGCAACCGAGACGACCGGGTGGAGGCTTACCCCCGACGAGAACAGGAAGGTGCCCGCCGTCGGGACGAGGCCGGCGACGATGACCGCCAGCGTCTGGCCGCGGAAGACGTTGCTCGCGTCGAGGTAAAACCGGGCCAGCACCAGGAAGCTGGCGAGGACGTACCCGAACGCGACGGCGAGCGCGACCCAGAGCGCGGCGTCGTACTCCGGGGCCGGGGCGGTGACCCCGCGGATGGTCCGCATCGAGAGTGGCATCGCCAGCAGGCCGTGGACCGGCGCGGTCAGCCTGACGAGGACGTACCCAGCCAGGGGCGCACACAGCGCCGCGGTCCGCCGCCGGGTCAGCCACTCCCCGTGGCCGGTGTAGACGACGGTAAAGCCCAGCCAGAGCACCGGCACCTGGTAGGCGACGGCCATCGCGCCGTTGTAGGCGAGACGCGCGGCGCCCGGACCCGGCGCGAACAGGATGGCGACCTCCAGCCCGGCCCAGAGTGCGGCCGCGAGCGCGAGGAGACCGAACCACGGCGCCGCCGGCGTCTCTCGCTTGCGGGAGGCGACGACCACCAGCCCCAGGTCGACGACGGCACTGAGGGCGGTCACGGCGCCGACCAACTGTGGCGGGACGAGGACCATCGGACAGCCAGTAGCGGTGACTTTCGTCGTTTTCGCCTTATGCGTTGTGGCTCCCGGGCCCCCGGGGTGGCGAGTCCGCTACCTTTTTGCCCGCACTCCCGGAACTCGGGCCCATATGGTGACGGTGCGGGCACCTGCGACGAGCGCGAACCTCGGGAGCGGCTTCGACGTGTTCGGCGTCGCGCTGGACCGGCCTGCGGACGTCGTCCGCGTCCGCCGTGCGTCGGAGACGACCATCGAGGTGACCGGCGCGGGCAGCCAGTTCATCCCCGAGGACCCCGACGAGAACACGGTCGGTGCCGTCGCGGAGGCGCTGGACGCGCCCGCTCACATCCACATCGACAAGGGGGTCAGACCCGCGTCGGGACTGGGCTCGTCGGCCGCCAGCGCCGCGGCCGCGGCCGTCGCGCTCGACCGCCTCTACGACCGCGGCCTCTCGAAGAAGGAACTCGTCCCCATCGCGGCCAAAGGCGAGAAAGTCGTCTCGGGCGACGCACACGACGACAACGTCGCGCCCTCGATACTGGGCGGGTTCACCATTGCCACCGAGGGCGGCGTGACGAAAGTCGACGCGGACATCCCGCTTGTGACCTGTCTCCCCGACATCGTCGTCTCGACGCGGGACGCACGCGCCGTGGTCCCGGACGGCGCCCGTACGGCACAGGTCGTCAAAACGGTCGGGAACGCCGCCACGCTGACCACCGGGATGCACCGCTCGGACCCCGACCTGGTGGGGCGGGGCATGGACGACTCGGTCGTGACGCCCGCCCGGGCGGAACTCATCACCGGCTACGACGCGGTCAGAGAGGCCGCCTTCGAGGCCGGCGCGACCGGCGTGACGATAAGCGGCGCCGGCCCGAGCGTCGTCGCCGCCTGCCACGAGTCAGACCAGCGAGCCATCGCCACCGCCATGGTCGAGGCCTTCGACGACGCCGGCGTCGAGGCGCGGGTCTACCAGACCGGGATCGGCCGCGGCGCCGAAGTCGTCGACTGACGGATAGCCAGCGGAAGCCTCGCCCTTCAGGGCGAGGAGGAAGTCAAGGCCACCTCTCTCGGCATCTATCATGGTCCATTCCGGCTCCGGGGGGACCGGTCGGGGAGGGGAGGGAGGGCTCCATCCCGGATCGGTCGCCCGTGCGAGCAAGCGTCTGGGGACCGCCCTCGTCGGCGCGGCGGTACCGGCACTCGCGGCGACGGTGTTCGTCGCCTGGATTCGCGCCGGGACGGGACTTCTGGCCTGGGCCGGTGGGGCGATGGAGACCGGCGTGGTCGGCGGCGGGACGGGCCTGCAGTGGGCGTTTCACGTCGCCGCCATCGTCGGTCTCGCCGGCGCGTGGGCGTTCGGGTTCGCCTTCCTCGTCGGGGGGCACTTCGGCGTCGAGTGACCGGTCAGTCCGTGTCGGGCGGTTCCGGCGTGGCCTCCCGAGTCTCCATACCGCCACCGTGGACGCGGAAGCCGCCGGTTTCGGCCCGCCCGGAGAGTTCGCGCTGGGGGTAGGGGATCTTGATGTCCTCGGCCTCGAAGGCCTCCTTGACGGACGAGACGACCGCCGAGATCGCTTTCCACTTCCGGGGCGGGGTCGGGTGGTCGATCCAGAACCGCATCTCCAGGACGACCGCCGAGTCGCCGAAGGCCTTCGGGAACACCTGTGGCGGCGGCGCGTCGACCACGTCGGCCAGTTCGACGATAGTGTTCTGGGCGACTTCGCGGGCGCGGTGTGGGTCGGCCGTGTAGTCGATCCCGACGTCCAGGCGGATCCGCAACAGCCCCTTCTGGCTCCGGTTGGTGATCGCCTGGTTGGCCACCTTGTCGTTGGGGATGACGACGAACTCGCCGTCGAAGTTCTCCAGGCGCGTGTTGAAGATGGTGATGTCGGTGACGATCCCCTCCTGGTCGCCCACCTGGACCCAGTCGCCGATGGTAAAGGGCCGGGAGAACATCAGCACGAAACCGGCGATGAGCGACCCGAAGGTCTGGCGCGCGGCGAAGCCGACGACGATGCCCAGAAAGCCCGCTCCGACGAGAAACCCCTCGATGGTCGCGCCCCAGACGGACATGAGTACCAGCCCGGCCACCACGAACAGGCCCAGTTGCGAGACCCGGAGGACGATCTCCTCCTGGTGTTCGGTCATCCACTCGGTCTCCGTGCTGAAGTCGTCGATGGTGTCCCTGAGCAGTCCGGTGCAGATGTAGGCCAACAGCGCCACCACGAGCGACGAGGTGACCTTGCCCACGAGTGGGGCCTGGTTGCGCGTCGTCCGCGCGGCCCAGAAGACCACGTCCGAGAACCCCCAGAGGACCAGCACTGCGACTGCGACGAAAACGAGCAGGCTCAGCTGGACGACACGGACCACGATCCCACCGAACGTCGTCGGGACGTAGTGGCCGAACAGTTCGAGCCCGCGCTCGAGGTGGCCGGTGACGAACCGGTCGGTCACCGGCCGGTCGAGCGATGCCGTGACCCTCGGGAGGAGATACCACCCCAGGGCCACCGCCCCGAGCGTGAGCGCCAGGCTCAACGCGACCCGTTCCTCGGCCGTCGTGACACTCGTCAGGTACTCCCCGGCCGACCGGAGATACCCGCCGACGCGGTCGCCCGGTCCCGTCGTTTCGTTCTGCAGGAGGACGCCTGCCGCGTCGAAAGCGGAGAGGGCACGTGCGAAGACCCCCGTCGTCTGCATACCTCCCGTTCGTGAGTCGATTGCCTTGGGTGTTGTGCTCGGTCGGTACCCGCGTGCCACCCAGTCGCTCACGGACGGACGAGACCCCGAGACCCTCTGGGCGCCCGCCAGGGCGAGTTGCCAGGTTTATTAGTTCGTCCCTCGGTACGAACCCCCATGGAATGTCACGAGTGTGGGGCGACCATCTCGGACAAGGCGGCCGACTGCCCACACTGTGGGACCTCGGTCGGGTCGCCGCCGGACCGGGCCCGGTCCCCACCGGACGACCCCGCCGACGCGGACGAGCCGTCGGACGCGTGGTCGTCGACGACTGACGGAGAGGACGACGGCGACGGACAGCCCGCTGACAGCCGACCCGGACGGAGCGACCCATCGACGGGCGACGGGTCGGACCCGGCCGAGGGGAGCCAGCCAGGCCAGGGGGGACCGACCCCCGCCGGTCAGCAGGGGGACACGGGCCAGTCCAGTATGGGGGAGGGCGGTCAGCCCGCAAGTACCCCAGCGGACCAGAGCGGCGGCGGGCCTGTGGGCAGCGGGCCCGCGGGCGGCAGTGCCGGGAGCGGTGGGTCGGCACCGGGCCAGTCGACACCCGGCCAGTCGACACCCGGCCAGTCGACACCCGGCCAGTCGACACCCGGCCAGTCTGCACCAGGCCAGTCGGCACCCGGTCAGTCGGGAGGGGGCGCACCAAGAGGCGGACAGCAGGCCGAGCCGGGGGCTCGTAGCACGGGCCGCGTGGGGGACACCGACCTCGCGGCTCTCGTCTCGCGGATGCCGCTGTTCCCGGGGGCGGCCGCGGGGTTCGCGACTGCGGTCGTAGTCTTGGGCCTCGCGGTGGCCGTCGCGGCGGTCATCCCCTTCGCCGGCCGGTCGACCCTCGGGCAGGGTGCGGGGGTGTTCTTCGACCTGCACTTCGGGACGGCCGGGCACATCACGCCCACCCTCTACGGGGTCTTCGAGGTCGTCCGGCCGCCGGCGTCGGCGCTCGGGGTGCTCTACCTCGCCGCGCCCGTGCTCGTCTACACGGCGTCGAAGTTCGTGGTCGTGTTCAACGCCGACGAGTCGACGCCGGTCCACGAGGCCGTGCTGGGCGGGACGACCGTGACGCTGGGCTACCTTCCGGTGGCCGTCGTCGCGCTCGTCCTGGCGCCGCCGTCGCCCGGGCTGTCCGCCGTCGTCGCGCTCTTGATGGCCGGCCTGGTGTATCCGCTGTTGTTCGGCGCGCTGGGCGGGTTCGCGGCCGGCGGCTTCTCGGCGGCCGAACGCCGCGTCGGGACCGTCTACGCGCTCGGCGTCGTCTTCTCGCTGCTTTTCGGGTCGTTCCTGCTGACCTTTCTCACCCTCCGGACCCCCGGCGGGGTCGACATCCTGACGCGGGTGTTTGTCACCGTCTTCACGTTCGTCGGGATCAACGCGCTGGGTATGGGCGGCGGGACGAACGCGGCGATACTGGCGTTCGTGTTCGGCCTCGGGGTCGTCGGGGCCGCCGGCTTCGTTCGCGGGTGGCGGGCGGCGCCGGTCGACTCGCCGCCGGACGGCTTCAGGAAAGGGATCACCCCCGCGGTCACCTACCTCGTCGTACTCGGGGTCTTCGCGTCCGCGGTCGTCGTCTTCGCGGACGACTACATCCAGGAGACGCTCGAAATGAGTTTCGTCGCGACGTCGTTTCTCGACGGCGTCGTCTCCTCGGGGCTCTCGTCCATCGGCGGCTACTTCACGACGGTCGTCCTCGCGACGCTGCTCTATCCGGTCGTCGTGGGCGGCGTGGGCGCGACAATCGCCGCCGCGATAAAAAGCGAGCGGTCGTCGTCGGCGTCTGACCCGGCGGCCGACTGACGCCTATTCAGACGCCGCGGCCCTGGAGTTTCTCCTCTTCGGGGAGGCCGGCGTTGGCGTCGCCCTGCATCCCCTCGCCGACGTTGGTCGCGATCTCGGCGAGGCGGTCGGGGTCGTCCCAGTTGTTGACGGCCTCGACGATGGCGGTGCCCATCGCCTCGGGGTTCTCGGCGCCGAAGATGCCCGACCCGACGAAGATGCCGTCACAGCCGTGGTGCATCATCAGCGCCGCGTCGGCGGGCGTCGCGATGCCGCCGGCGGCGAAGTTGACGACCGGGAGCCGGCCCATCTCGGCGGTCTCGTGGACCAGGTCGGCCGGCGCGTCGTTCTCACGGGCCCACTCCTCGCGCTCCTCGTGGCTCTTGCCCGCGAGTCCGCGGATGGCGCCTTTGATGTTGCGCTGGTGGTGGACGGCCTGGTTCACGTCGCCGGTGCCGGCCTCGCCCTTGGTGCGGATCATCGCCGCGCCCTCGTCGATGCGCCGGAGCGCCTCGCCGAGGTTGCGCGCGCCACAGACGAAGGGTGCAGTAAAGTCGCGCTTGTCGATGTGGAAGCGGTCGTCGGCGGGCGTCAGCACCTCCGACTCGTCGATCATGTCGACGCCGGTCGCCTCCAGGATCTCGGCTTCTTTGGTGTGGCCGATGCGGGACTTGCCCATCACGGGGACCGAGACTTCGTCGATGATCTCCTCGACATCCGCGGGGTCGGCCATGCGCGCGACGCCGCCGCGCTTGCGGATGTCCGCGGGGACGGCCTCCAGGGACATGACCGCCACGGCACCGACGTCTTCGGCGATGCGGGCCTGCTCGCGGTTCACGACGTCCATGATGACGCCGCCTTTCTGCATCTTCGCGAAGCCGCGCTTGACGAGGTCGGTCCCGCGGCGCAACTCTTCGAGGTCGGTCGCATCTGTCATGTCGTGGCGTTAGCGTCGGAATCACTTAACGAGCTATGTTCCCGATACCGTTTTGCGGCCGGCAGCCCGAGAGTGGCGTATGTCGGTCGTCGACAGGGCCGGACGGCGCGTCGAGCAGGTCGTCGCGCGGTACTTCGACGCCCCGCTGCCGCACAGCGAGGGACTGCCCCGGTACGTCGCGCCCCTCCCCGAGTGGCTCGAGGACCTTGGACTGCGCCTGGCCTGGCCCATCGCCCTCGTCAACCTCGTCGGGACCGTCTTCGGCTTCTGGTACTACGCCGGCCGCCCGACGGACCTGGCGCCGCCGCTTTTGGGCGGCCAGCTCGGCGTCGCGCCGCCGGCGGCCTACCCGCTGATACCCGACTCGCCCGTGGCGACGATGTTCATCGGCCTCTCGCTCGTGGCCTGGAAACTCGACTTCGAGGCCGAACCCCTCCACGCGCTGGCTTTCTTCGGCTGTATCAAGCTCGGCCTCTGGACGCCGTTCGTCCAGCTCGTCGTCAACGGCCTCGGGACGCTCCCGCTCTGGCTCTACTGGTTTCTGGTCCTGAGTCACCTCGCGATGGCCGTCGAGGCCTTTCTGATCCACCGCTACGCCGCCTTCTCCGTGCCCGCCGTGGCCGTGGCGCTGGCCTGGTACGGCGTCAACGACGTGGTCGACTACTTCGTGCCCGTCCTGGAGGGCCCACACCACACCTGGCTGCGCGCCGAAATCACGGCGACCGGTATCGACCACTCCCTGGCCGCACACGACCTCGCGGCGGGCTGGGCGGTCGTCCTCACGCTGCTCGCGACGTTTTTCGCGCTGGCGACCCGAATCGAGAAGCTCAGAACCGCCGACCGCGGATAGCTCGACCCCAGAGGGCCGACCACCGGCCGGAGATAGCTCGACCCCGGACGGCCGACCGCCGACCACGGACCGCCGTGGGCTGACCATCGACCGCCGACCGCCGAGTCCCCCGGGCGGGCGGCGGGAATGGCGCAGCGGCGCGGTCACCGCTCGTCGAGCGGCGTCCACGACCGGGGGCTGGGGCCGACGTGCTCCGCTGTCGGGCGGACGAGCCTGTTGTCCGCGAGCTGTTCGAGACAGTGGGCCATCCAGCCGCCGACCCGCGAGACGGCGAACGTCGCCGTCAACAGGTCCCGGGGGATCCCGATGCCATGCAGGAGGGCGGCGGTGTAGTACTCGACGTTGGTCGCCAGCCGCCGGTCCGTGTGGTCTTCGAGCGCGTCGAGCGCGACCGATTCCAGGCGCTCGGCCGTCTCGAAGAACGCCGTCTCGCCGGCGGCCTCGAAGTACCGCCGGGCGGCCGTAGAGAGGACCGCCGCGCGCGGGTCCCGGACCCGGTAGACGCGGTGTCCGAAGCCCATGAGCCGCTCGCCGGCGTCCAGGCGCTCCCGGACGTATCCCTCCGGGTCGCCGGACTCCTGGACCGCCCGGAGCATGTCGAGCACCGGGCCGGGCGCGCCGCCGTGGAGCGGCCCCTTGAGGGCACCGACGGCCCCGGTCGCCGCCGAGACCAGGTCCGACTCCGTCGACACGATGGTCCGGGCCGTGAACGTCGAGGCGTTCAGCCCGTGGTCGACGACAGTATTCAGGTACGTCTCCAGTCCGCGGACCGTCTCCTCGTCGGGTCGCTCACCGGTCAGCATGTACAGGTAGTTCGCCGCGTGGCCGAGTTCGGGGTCGGGCGCGAGCGGCTCCTCGCCCGCCCGGTAGCGCCAGTAGGTCGCGACCACAGTGGGCGCGACGGCCACGACACGGGTGGCCTGCGCGCGGTCGCCAGAGACGTCCGCGCCGAGGTCGGCGGCCGCCATCCCCGCGCGGAGCGCGTCCATCGCGTCGCGGTCCTCGGCCGCGCTCCGCCGGAGGACGTCCCGGACCTCCGGTCCTATCGAACGGCGGCCGGCGAGGCGCTCGCTGAACTCGGACAGCTCCTCGGCGGTCGGGAGCCGCCCCTCGAACAGGAGGGAGACGCTCTCCTCGTAGGTGGCGTTTGCCGCCAGTTCCTCGATGGGGTAGCCGACGACGACGAGTTCGCCCGACTGGCCGTCGACGCGGCTGAGTTCTGTCTCGGCGACCGTCACCGACTCCAGCCCGGGTGCGAACACGGAGTGTGTCACGTGACACTACACACTGGGAGGGCCGTGGCAAAATCAGTTCCGGGAGGGGCCGGGCACGGCCGCCGGACTCGTCCGGGGGAAAGCCAGTCTGGTCCGGGCCTACCCGACGACCAGGACCGCGTTCTCGGTTTCGACCATTTCGCCGTCGCCGGAGTAGGTCCGTTCCTCCTCGATCTCGAACATCTCGGGGTCGAGTTCGACGCCGGCGACGCGGAGTTTCCCGTCGACTTCCTCGAACTCGCCGGCCTCGATGGCAGCGTCTATCTCGCCGACCTGGTCGCCGAACTCGGGGCCGACCAGCGAGTAGTCCAGGTCGACCCCCGAGACTTCGGTGGTGATCTCGGGCGCCGAGTCGAGGACTTCCAGTTCGTCGACGTGCATCGCTTCGGCGATGGCGTCCTCGAAGCCGGCGACGTCGCCGTAGACCCGGACGCGGTCGAGGTCGGCGTTCAGCGGCAGGCCGGCGTCGGTCTTGTACCGCCGGAGCGCGGCGATGATCTCGATGGCCGTCTCGCCCGCTTCCAGGTCGGCCTCGTAGCCCCGCGGTTCCGGCCAGTCGGTACGGTGCAGGCTCTCGCTCTCGCCGTAGCGGTGCTGGTAGACCTCCTCCGTGACGTGGGGGAGGAGTGGGGCGAACAGTTGCAGGAAGGTCCGGTGGGCCGTGGTCAGCGTGTATGCGGCCGACCGGTCTTCGTCGTCGCGGGCCCGCTGTTTCGCGATTTCGAGGTAGTTGTCACAGAACGTGTGCCAGAAGAACGTCCTGAGTTCGTCGCGGGCCTTGGCGTACTCGTGGTCCTCGAAGTAGTCGGTCAGCGTCTCGACGGTGTCGTCGAGTGTCGCGAGCAGCCACCGGTCGATGTCCGCGAGTTCCTCGGGCTCCTCGACGGTCGCGGGCGCGAGCTGTTCGACGAGCTTCGAGGCGTTCCAGAGCTTGTGGATGAGCTTCTCGCCCTGGCGGAGTTCGTTGGTCTTGAACGGGAAGTCGTCGCCGACCGATGCGGAGGCCGCCCAGTAGCGGATGGCGTCGATCGGGTAGTCGTTCATGACCTCCTCCGGGAGGACGACGTTGCCCTTCGAGGAGGACATCTTCTCGCGGTTCTCGTCTAAGACGTGGCCGTTGATGAGGACGGAATCGAACGGCGTTTCGCCGGTGTGCTCGTAACACTTGACGACCGTGTGGAACAGCCAGAAGCTGATGATGTCGTGGCCCTGCGGGCGCATGTCGAAGGGGTACAGCTCCGGGTCCGCCAGGTCGCCGGCCGAGAGCGTGCCGGTCCCGAGTTCCTCGGGGTCCCAGCCGGCGTTGATCAGCGGCGTCAGAGACGACGTCGCCCACGTGTCGAAGACGTCCTCCTCGGGGCGGAACTCCTCGCCCCCGCAGGCGGGACAGGTCTCGACCGCCGGGTCGTCGGCGATGGGGTCGACCGGCAACTGTTCGCGGTCGGCGAGGACCTCCTCGCCGCAGTCCTCGCAGTACCAGACCGGGAACGGGATGCCCGAGTCGCGCTGGCGGGAGATACACCAGTCCCACTCCAGGCCCTCGATCCAGTGTTCGTACCGGGTGAACATCTTCTCGGGGTACCAGTCCATCTCCCGGCCGGCCTGGAGGTACTCCGCTTTCCGGTCCAGGATTTCGACGTACCACTGCTCGGTGACGAGGTACTCGACTTCGACCTCGCAGCGCTCGTGGACACGGACCGTGTGCTCGTGGTCGCGGCTCTCGACGAGGTAGCCCGCCTCGTCCAGGTCCTCGATGATGGCCTCGCGGGCTTCTTCGGTGCTCATCCCCTCGTAGTCGCCGGCGACCTCCGTCATGGTGCCCGACTCGTCGATAGCCAGGCGCAGGTCGAGGTCGTGGGCCTGGTACCACTCGATGTCGGTCCGGTCGCCGAAGGTACAGCACATGACGACCCCGCTGCCGGTCTCCATGTCGACGCGCTCGTCCTCGATTATCGGGACCTCCTGGCCGAAGAGGGGGACCCGCGCGGTCCCGCCGACGAGGTGCCGGTTTCTCTCGTCGTCCGGGTGGACGAACACCGAGACACAGGCCGGCAGCAGTTCCGGGCGGGTCGTCGAGATGGTGAAAGTCGGCGTCTCACCGGGGCCCGCGGCCTCGGGGTCGTCGGGCGCCGCGTCCGGGTCACCGAACTCGACGACCTCGAAGGCGATGTCGTTGAAGTGGGTCTGCCTGTCCGCGTCTTCCTGTTCGACCTGCGAGATGGCCGTCTCGCAGTCCGGACACCAGATGGTCGGCGCCTTCCTGCGGTACTCGCGACCCTGCTCGTACAGGTCGAGGAAAGACAGCTGCGAGACCCGCTGGACCCGGGGCTCTATCGTCTTGTAGGTGCGGTCCCAGTCGACCGACATCGCGAGCGACTGCATCTCGCTGGTGAAACGGTCCTCGTACTCGCGACAGACCTCGCGGCACTTCTCCTGGAACTCCCGGCGGGTGAAATCCTGGTGGCGGATACCCAGTTCCCGCTCGGTCAACCGCTCGGAGGCGATGCCGTTGTCGTCGTAGCCAAAGGGGAAGAACGTATGGCCGCCGGCCATCCGGTGAAAGCGGGCGGCAAAATCCTGGAGCGTGAACTGGTAGAGGTGGCCCATGTGGAGGCTCCCCGAGACCGTCGGCGGCGGCGTGTCAATCGCGTAGACGGTGTTGGGGTCGGTCTCGGCGTCGCCGTCGTAGGCGTAGGTCCCCTCCTCGACCCAGCGGTCCTGCCACTTCGGTTCAACCGTCTCCGGGTCGTACTCGGCGGGAAGGGCCGCTTCGGAGCGGTCGGCACCCTCGGTGGCGGCCTCGCCGCCTTCGCTCCCGGTGCTCATCGCGGACCACCCCCGCCGAACATCGTGATTCGCGGGCGGTGCGTGCGTCCGTCGTGTCGTGAACTGGTCATAGCTGAGTTTCGCTGTCGTCGACGTGGCGTCGTCTGTCTGGTCGGCCGGCCGATACGGAACGGGTCGAGAAATGAATCGGTCGGGGCTAGGACGCCCCTACACGTACGACTACGGGTACCGCGGGCTCGTTCGGGAATCGGCGGTCGCTGCCGGCGAACGGCCCCGCCATCGGCTGAAAGTGGTCGAGGCTGGGAAATAACTCTTACGTCATCGCCCCAACTCGTCCCCGGCCGCGGGCCCCCGGTCCCGGATTCAGGGGACGATCACGGCCCCCCGATGACATCGGCCGCTTTAGCCGTCAGTTCAATATGAAAGTTGCCCCTGTTCCCGGTCAATCGTCCGAGTGGGCCCGGACCCAGAGTTCCCCGATCCGCGAGAGGCGCGTCCGGTAGGATTTGCCGTGTTCCTCCTGTTCGATGTAGCCCTTGCCGCCGGGGCCGAGGCGGTCGACGTTGTAGATGACCTTCGACCGGAAGGAGTCGGTGTACTCCTCGCCGAGTTCCCTGGCGAGTTCCTGGGCGAGTTCCGAGACGGACTCGAACTCGCCGTGCTCCCCGAGTGTGAAGAGGATCAGTTCCTCGAAGGGTTTGACGTTCGAGAACGACGCGACGGGGAGTTCGAGGATGTGCGAGCCGTCGAACTCCTTGGCGCCGATGGTCGTTCCGCGTTCATCGAACTCGGCGAGGAGGTCCTCGGCGGCGTCCAGATGAGCGTTCACCCGGTCTGCCAGGCCGGGATCCTCGACGGCTTCCCGGAGGTCACGCAGCAGTTCGATCCCTCTGCGGAGTTCCTCCGCGAGTTCGGTTTCGAGGTACTTCTCGGGGACCGTGTAGTAGGTGTGGATGCGCTGGCGGTCCTCCTCGCGTTCGACCATGATCGAGTGAGCCGCCGTCGCGAAGGCAAAGGAGACAGTGCGGGGCATCGCGGAGATGTTGACCCAGACGGCGGCGTCGTCGGTCCGGTCGAGTTCGGCGTTGATGAGCGCGAACGCCTGCTCGAAGGCCGCGTCGTAGTCGTAGACGTCCTCAACGACGAAGCGCTCGGTCGTCGCCCCGAGCAGGTTCTCGTAGTCCTGTTCGAGTTTCGCCGCCAGGTTCCGCGAGTACTCGACGTTGGCCTCGCTCCCCACTGCCCCCTCCAGCAGAACCACCCTGTCGACGTCCAGCTGGTCGCGTACCAGCGGCGCGATCAGCCGGTCGTAGTCGAACCCGACCGGGACGATGTGCGTTTGCATACCTGGGACGTGGGGCGGGTGCTTACATAAAGCACCAGTCTCCCGACCGTTGTTATGCACATCACCGATGTTTGCCGCCGCGCCCTCGTGGGCTTTCATACATACGTAGGGGCCGTGGCTCCTTCAGTCCTTTCCTCATGTTGGGATGAATCGCGGGGCTGTGTGTGGCCAACGTGCTGTTTTCGGGCAGAACTGCTGTCGTAGGTTTCGACAACTCGTGAAAGGGCCGTGTTCGTCACCATCGCAACCATCAACTCTACCTGTATCCATCTGCCTGTATGCTTGGTGGTCTTCCCGACCGCCCATTCTTCGAGACGGAGTTAGCGGCGTTCACCGAGAGCGAAGCGATACGGTTTGCGTTCCCTGCGACACCCGAGAGTATGGATACTGACGACGACGGTCGAAGGCGTATCTACGACCTGCTGTTATTCCTTCCCGCGTCGGTTGCCGTACTTGCTTATGAAGACGAGGATGAGGGATGGACAGTCGTCACCAATGAATCCGGAGACGAACCCTATCAGGCGGCGATTGACGCTCTCATTGACTACCGGGATTACGAACTCGAAGAGGAAGGTGCTGTCCGCGAGTTGGTCGAAGAGTTCTATGGGGTGACAGAGGAACACCTTGGAATCGGAGACGGAGAAGGATAGGACTCTGTATCCTCTGACAGACCCGCATGATTTTACGCCTGCTGTGTCCTATAGACTCACATGACTTTCGACTCTACGTGGCACAACCTCTTGGACAATATCGAAGAACTACCTTCGGACGCGACTCTCGTCACCCCACTCTCACGGAAAGCCTTCCACGTCGAAGACGTACAGGAACATCGGGTGCTTATCGAGTACCGCGACGACGACGAGACGATACCACTTCAGCGCGACCAGTTCAGGACGCTTCACCAGCGTATCCAAGACTCACGCGGCGAGTTCGACTTGGATAGACTTCCACCGGACGCTGAACCATACGCGACCGTGTTGTCCCTACACCCACGCTTCGAAGTTGACGACCGTGAGGGGACGCTGACAGAGAGTGAGACGCCGACAGGCTCGCCGCTTGTGGACGCAACCGAAGGCACCGACGACGCCGACGAAGAGCGAGAGGAACCCGACGTAGCTGTCTACAGTGACGCTCTACTGCTGATAGACGCCCTCGAACGCCACGACGTTACGACCCTCGAAGATACAGAGACACCAGTGCTGGTCAACCTGTACACCCTGCTGTCTGACGTGCAACGGAACGCCAATGACTTTCGGAAAGATATTCGGAGTGTCCTTCTCGACAGGCTTCACCACGACCAGCCAGTGTCGGGCCAGTTCGGGTCGGTACAGCGGACGAGTCGTCGCAATCGGTCGCTCAAGGACGACGAGGTGGTGTTGAACGCCTTCGAGGCCGCCGGGATTGACCGAGAACGGTTGACCACCGTGGACTCAAGCAAAGTGGACGACGCCCTCGACGTGACCGAACTGTCCGAGAGGGACGTGTACGAGGTCGAAGAGAGCGAGTACGTGCGGAAGGCCGACGTGGACGAAGACGAGAAGGAAACGCGCCTACAAGGGCTGAAAGACCAACTCGCGGCGACCGAAGGTGAGGAAGCCGACGAACTGCGTGAGGAAATCGAAGAACTCGAAGAGCGCATTTCCGAACTGACCGAGTTCCGGACGGGACGGTCATTTCACGAGTCGGCGGGTGGGCAGTAGGGGCGACCGTTTCGGGTGTGTCCTGCCGACCTGATTAACCAACACACTCGGTGATTCCGAACGTGTTGTTGGTTAATAACCACTGGTCGTCTTCGAGTGTGGGACTCGAAAAGGACGGTCGTCTACAGCGACGTGCCAGCCCGGATCTCGTAGTCGGTAATTGCGGCGGCGTCCTCACCGATTCCGGGATATTGAACCTCAAATGCCCACGTCTCATCTGCTGACCAGCCGTTGATGTTGTCGAGGAACGATTCGGCCAGCGTGTCGCCCTCGTAGAACTTCACTTCGACTTCGGCATACGAGAGTTCGCCACCGCTGACGTTCTCGGCTTCACCTTCGACACTCACGCTTTCAGCGGCACTATCTTCATCTTCACGCACCATCTCGTGCGACAGTAGTTCTATGTCGTTTGAGTTTCCGCCATTGCCGCCACTGGTGGTGTCGTTACCATCGCCACCGCTGTTGCCGTCGTTGTTGTTTCCATTGCCGCCGTCGTTGCCTTCCTCGAAGTCGCCGCTGTCTTCCGAACACCCTGCGAGTGCGAGGGCGCTGGCGGTCGTTCCGAGGGTTGCGAGGAATCGTCGTCGGTTCAGTTCCATACCAGTTCGTAGTAGCGGGGTGTCGGATTATGAAAATTTGGTACTAAACTCTAAATTTGATAATCAACTATTCGGCGTTGTCACCACTCAAAGGCGCGTCTCACACTCTCATGCGCCTCTCGGGTGACTTTATGGTAATCTGCGACGAGCGTATTCTCGAATACCTCTCTGAACACAAGACTGGAACACCGAAACAAATGGCAGATAGCGGTCTTGTGCGGTTCAGCAGGTCGTATATCACGCAGAGAGCGAAAGTACTACTTGACCACGAACTCGTCCAACACCTCGGAAATGGCGTCTATACGCTCACCGACGAGGGTCAACAGTATCTTGACGGCGACCTCGACGCGGCTGAACTTGAGCCGGACGAAGAGTAACATCGGTCGGATACCCATTCCCAATAACGCCATGAACGGCAGTCTTAAGTTTTCTACCGCGACTTTCGAGGATAGCCCCACCGCCAGCAAGTCGAGAGAGCGCCGTGAGTAGTGCGTGAGCGTGGTCGTCGTCCGACCGAGTGGTATCCATGCTTTCGAGGGGGAATCGCTGTCACGACCGTCAGAGAGGCTAAGAGACGTTTTATAACTCTATAACTTCCTTTGAGGTGGTCTTACTGTTCGAAGAATGAGCGTGGCCCCGGCTTCTCGGACTCGGCAATCCACCACACGGTGTTGCGACCACCAATCTGCTTGCTTTCTAAGCGACCCTCGTCGGCCAGCGAACGAAGTCGGTTGTAGGTGGCCCGTCGCTTGAGCGGTATCCGTTCAGTCATTTCGGCAGTGGACAGTACGGGGTCGTCCGTGTCCCGAAACAAGTCGATGATTTCGTTTTCGCTCACTCTCGGTGTTGGCCCCGGTTTTGATTCTTCACTCATACTGGCTTCTATTGTCTGTAATCAGTTAACTATACCGTCCAAGGCAGTACATTTATTATCCGTGCCTTCCAAGGTATAGTTGTAGAAGGAGCCGTCCATTGGGGCTTAATTCACGGAAAATGCCCGGCGCTATGGACGCCGGACGGTGCCTTCTCAGAGATACCAAGAAGGCATGAGTCAATCAATTCCCGGAGTATTTCACTCCCACGAAGAGCGAACTGAGTGTGACTGCGCCGACCTTCCGGGCGGCTTCCCTTGTTGGGAGTGCTACCGGAGCGGAGTGCGCAACATTAAGAACGAGAACGAGCAATGACCACAAAAGACCAACCGGAATCAACATCTATGGACGACAAACCCAATCTCAACGAATACGTTCCCGACAGTTGCCGAGACCTGTTGAAGAAATCAAGCACCGAACTTCGCTCTGCGATTCCTGAACTGGCACGAGACAAGGGTCGCATGGGTGATGTAGAACAGGCAGTCAAGTCGCTTCCATCCCATCACGAACTTCACCAAGCCGACTCACGCGACCTGAGCATGGTCGGTGACGAGAGTGTTCACCTTGCCGTCACCAGCCCACCGTATTTCAACCTCAAGGACTACGGGGACGCTTCGGATGGCCAGTTGGGTGAAGTAAACGAGTACGAAGAGTTCAACGAGTTGGTGGACACTGTGTGGGAAGAAGTGTACCGGAAACTCGTTCCCGGTGGCCGTCTCTGTGTTGTGGTCGGTGACGTACTGCGCTCTCGAAGCGACCACGGTCGTCACCGCGTGCTACCGCTACACGCAACGATTCAGGAACACGCTACCGATATTGGGTTCGATAATCTCGCCCCGATTATCTGGTACAAGATAGGGAACGCCTCGCTTGAAGCAGGTGGCAACGCTCGTTTCCTCGGCAAACCTTACGAGCCGGGTGCGGTGATAAAAAACGACATCGAGTACATTCTGCTGTTCCGAAAGCCCGGCGGATACCGTTCCCCGTTGGTCGAAGAGAAGGTGCTGAGTGCGATTGAAGCCGGCGACCACCAGAAGTTCTTCCGGCAACTGTGGAACGATATTACGGGCGAAAAGCAGGGCGACCATCCCGCACCTTATCCGGTGAAACTGGCAGACCGTCTAATCCGAATGTTCTCGTTTGTGGGGGATACCGTCCTTGACCCGTTCGCCGGAACCGGAACTACTGGTGTTGCGGCGTCCCGTATCGGACGCAACTCAATCAACGTGGAACTTGAACCGGAGTACGTCGATATTGCTGAAGACCGACTCAAGAAAGAACGCGGGACGCTGACGAACTACCAAAACCTGAACGTCGAAGTCACCCGATAACTACGGAACATTTTTTATCCGCTCTTCAGAACAGTGCGGAGTAGTGACACACAGATACGGTGACGAACGCATTGTCGAGTATCTACAACAAGAGCGTGAGTGGAAGTACCCAAAGAACGTTCCATACCATCCCCGGTCGGATGCACACGGGGGCGCTCAATGCCGGTACTTTCTTGACGACTTGCTATACGAGAGCGACCTTCTGCGCGAGGCCGCAGAGAGTGGCGACGTGGTTTTCCAAGAAGACTACGAAGTCGGAGAAGGCGGACTGAGTTGGAACACAGACTTAGTGATGGGGCCGCCCGAGGGTGAGGTGCAATTACCTCTCGGTGGTGAGCGACGTATCGCGCAATCCGACCCCGACGAACTCTGGTTGGCTCTCGACGCGAAGTCGATAATGACGGAACACCAGAAGGCCCGACGGAACAGAGTTCGAGATATTAACTCGTTCGCGGACATAATGCACCATCATCACGAACGAGCGATTGCCGGCGGCGTCTTGCTAATCAACCTTGCTGAGCGCTTTGATAGCCCTACCCGCGACCCGGACGATATTACCGACCATCCGAACGTCGAGCGTATTGTCGATGAAATTTTAGATATGTTCCGAGCCATTGACCGCTCCGGGGGCGACGTGAGTAATAATCTCGATGGTGCGGCTTGTGTTGTGGTCAGGCATACGAACCTGCTTGACGACGACCACCAGACAAAGTTAGTCACCGACCCGCCAGCCCCTCAGCCGGGCGACGAAGTACATTATCAAACGTTCGTCGGTATTATGAGGGATTTGCTCGAAAGTCGGTTTCTTGAACAGTCATAAAATTGTTACAGGTCGACGCCGAACGGCGCGTAGTCGTCGGCGGCCGCGGCGACCGCACCGAGGAGGCTCGCGAGCGCGTCGAGATCGGCCGTATCGACCACCTCGACCGGCGTGTGCATGTACCGGTTCGGCAGGCCGACGTTGAGCGACGGGATGCCCCCGCGGGCGGTGTAGAAGACGTCGGCGTCGGTCCCGGTCCGACTCCCGCTGGCCTGTAACTGGACGTCGATCCCTTCCCCGTCGGCCACCTCTCGGGTGGCTGTCACCAGCGCCGGGTGGTTCGCGCTCCCGCGGGCGACGACCGGGCCCGCGCCGAGTTCGACCCCCGTCGATTTTCCGCTCGGGACGCCCGGCGAGTCCGTCGCGTGGGTCACGTCCGTCGCGATGACGGCGTCGGGCGCCAGGTCGAACCCGACCATCTGGGCGCCCTTCAGCCCGACCTCCTCCTGGACAGTGCTGACGGCGTAGACGGTCGCGTCGGCGTCGCGCTCGGCCGCGCGGCGGAGCCCCTCCGCGGCCGCCCAGGTCCCGATGCGGTTGTCCATCCCGCGCGCCGTGAGCCGTCCCCCGGCGAGGTCGTGGACCTGCTGGACGAAGGTGACGGGGTCGCCGACCTCGACCAGTTCGGCGGCCGTCTCCTCGTCGTCGGCGCCGACGTCGACGTACTGCTCCTCGATGTCGGTCGTCCCGTCCTCGTCACTGTCACGGAGGTGGACCGCGGTCTGGCCGATGACGCCCGCGACGGGGCCGTCGGCGGTGTGGACGCGGACGTGCTGGCCCTGCGAGACCGTCTTGTCCGAACCGCCGACGCGCCCGATCCGCAGGAACCCGTCGTCGGTGACCTCCCTGACGATGAACCCGATCTCGTCGCCGTGGCCGGCGAGCGCGAACGCCGTGTCGGCGCCACCCTCGTGGACAGCCACGGCGTTGCCGTAGTCGTCGACGCGGACCTCGTCGGCGAACTCCTCGACGTACTCCACCCAGACGCGCTGGCCCGGCGTTTCGTAGCCAGACGGCGTCGCTGTCGCGAGTAACTCCTCTAGAAACTCCCGTCGTCGCTCGTCCATGTCTCCCCGTTCTCGTCGGGGATATTGAAACGTGTGGCTCTCACACACGCAGCCGGTCACCGCGCCCACTCGACCATCCGGCCGTAGGTCTCGTCGGTCGCGAGCGCGTCGGCGTCCCCGACGAGTACGAGCGCCCGCTTCGCGCGGGTGAGCGCCACGTTGACGCGCCGGTAGTCCTCGAAGACCGGGCTGGAGAGGTCGCCCGTCGCCACGAAGGAGATGACGACGGCCTCCTCGCTGGACCCCTGGAAGCGGTCGACCGTGTCGACGGTGACGCCATCGGGCACGTGCCGCCCGATGGCCGCAACCTGCGCGCGGAAGGGGGCGATGACGCCGACGTCGCCGGGCGAGACGCCCGCGTCGAGGTACGCCCCGACGACCTCCGCGACCGCCTCGGCTTCCTCGGGGTTGGTGTTGCCCTCGGCGTGGCCGCCGGGGTCGCGGAAGGCGACCCGTCCCCGGAGGTCCGCCGGGAGCGCGTCGACGTCGACGCCCTCCAGGTCCCGGACGTGGCGGCCGGCGACCTCGGCGGTCGCCGGGCGGAGCTGTCCGTCGTAGAACTCCCGGGAGGCAAACGCCTGGATCCGCTGGGCCATCCGGTACTGGCGGTCGAGCATCACCGAGGCGTCGGGGTATCGCTCGACGAGTCGCTCGAACAGCGACGCCGAGAGCCCGGCGCCGGGGGCGTCCGAGTCCTCACCCGCAGGATTCGGCGCGTCGGCGCGGACCACCGGTGGGAGTTGCTGGTGGTCGCCGACGAGGACGAACCGCTCGGCGAGCGTCGTCGCCGCGAGCGTCCCCGGTTCGGTGAGTTGCCCGGCCTCGTCGACGACGGCGACGTCGAACTCCTGTTCGCGCATGACCCGCGAGCCACAGGAGGCCGTCGTCGCCGCGACGACCGGCGCCTCCCGCAACTCGGCCGCCCGCTCGTCGGGGTCGCCCGCCCGTTCCAGCCGGAACCGCGCGAGGTCCGCCCGGACACCGCTCTCGGTGCCCACGCGGACGACGTCCTCGAAGCCCTGGTCGACCAGCGCCTCGACGGCGTTGTCGACCGCCCGGTTCGTGAACGCCGACAGCAGGACGCGGTCACCCCGTTCGACCAGCGCGCGGACGAGACGTGCCAGCGTGTAGGTCTTGCCCGTGCCCGGCGGCCCGTGGACGAGCGCGCAGTCCTCGGCGCCGACGGCCAGCTTGACCGCCTCGTTCTGGGCGGGGTTGTTGTCGACGAAGGTCCCCTCGACGGGCTCGAACTCGGGTGCGCGCCGCTCGAAGAGGACGTCCTTGGACTCAGGGGGCTGGGTGAGCACCGCGTCGTGGACCGCCGTCAGTAGCCGGTCGGTCGTCAGCTCCGAGGGGTAGACGTCCAGGCGCCGCAGGTCGAGGGGTTCGTCGGCGGTGATGACTACCTCCTCGCCCCCCGTCGCATCCGGGCCCCGCCCGCCGCCTATTCGTCCGACGCGGGCCAGTTCGGCCTCGCCGCGGACGGGGTCGCCGTCGCTGGCCAGCACGAGGTCCCCCTCGCGAATCTTCGAGACGGCGCCGGTCCCGCGGGCGCGCAGTTCCCAGCGGCCGCCGTCGAGTTCGCGCCGCCCCGTCGGTTCGAGGTCCACGAGCGCGCGGTCGTCGTCGGCCCGCTCGGCGGGCGACTGCTCCCAGAGTTTGGCGTACTCGCGGTGGACCGCCCGGCGCTCGCGCTCTATCGCCCGGTAGACGCGGTCGACGTAGGCTCGCTCCTCCTCGGGGACCGGCGTCCCGACCTGGCCGGCCTTGGACTCCTGGTCGAGCCGGCCCGAGACGGCCAGACAGGTGTCCTGCTCGAAACAGTACTCGCACGTGGCGTCGGCCTCGTAGCCGGTCGGGACCCCCAGGTCGTACTCCATGGCCGCGAGTTCGTTGCGCGCCCGGACGACGAACTCCAGGAGGCCCGACCCGATGGAGAACTCCTTGGCCGGCGAGAGGTCGCCGTCGGCCTCCTTCCTGTCCAGCGCGGCGTTTTTCGTGTAGAGGAGCGTCCCCGTGTCCGGGGGCTCGCCGCGGCGCTCGCCCAGCAGGAGCGCGTAACACGTCGCCTGGACCTTGTCGTGAAAGCGGGGCTCCCGGCGGGTGTTCTTGCCGGTCTTGAGCTCGACGGGCATCCCGCGCCGGACGGCGTCGGCCCGCCCCTTGAGGCCGTAGGTCTCGCTGACGAGCGTCATCTCCGAGCGCCACTCGTCGGTCTCGGTCAGCGTGCCCTGCCTGAGCCAGCCGTCGATGGCTGCGGCGTGCTCGCGGACCTCCTCGCGGACGGCCTCGGCGTCTCTCCCGAGCAGTCCCAGGTCCAGCCCCGCCTCGTGGACCCGCTCGTCGACGGCCGCGTCCAGGTCCGCCCCCCGGAGCAGGTCCCCGAACACCTCGTGGACGATGGTCCCCTTGACGACGGGGTAGGCGTGGGGCGTCCCCCCGAGTTTGTTCAGGTAGTACATCCGCGGACACTGCACCCACGAGCGCACGTCAGTCACGTCGACGATGAAGTCGGGTTCGACGACGACCATCGAGTCGCCCGTCGTCGCGTACTGGGTCTCGCCGCGGTACTCGTCTTCCTCCGGCTCTGTGACCGCCAGCTCCATCCCGGGTTCGAGGTAGTCGGCGGTCTCTGTCCACTTCTCCCACAGCGTCACCGTCGTCGTCCCGCCCCGCCCGCGGTCGGGCCGCAGCTCGACCTCCACGAGGTCGCTCTCGCCGTACTGCGTGTTTACCGTCCGTGGCTCGTCGACCGCGACCACGACACCGCGAAGCGTCACGCTACGTCCTGGGGGCGGCGACCGGAAAAACGCTGTCGGTCACTCGCCCGCCCCCGACTCGCCACCGCGACCGTCGGCCGTCCCGTCCCTGGCTTCCGGCGCGCCTGCCTCTTGGTCGGTTCCGGCACCCGTCTCGCCGGCCGCTTCGTCGGTCTCGGCGTCCGTCGTGCCGGCCGTTTCGTCTGTCCCGCGGGTCGCTCGGTCCGTTTCCGTCGCCTCGGTCGCTCCGTTCCCCGCAGACCCGTCGGCCGCACGTCCCCGGGACTGTCCGTCGGCCGTCCGGCCGTCGGCCGTAGATTCCTCGACGCTCCGGCCTTCGGCCTGTCCGTCGGCGGTCGCTTCGGGGTCGGGGGCGGTCGGCGAGACGGCGGGGACTTCGACAACGTCGAGGGCGCGCTGGACGACCTGGTAGGGGTCGACGCCCTCGACGGTTGCCTCGGTGGTCAGGACGACCCGGTGGGCCATCGTCGGGATCGCCAGGCGCTTCACGTCGTCGGGCGTGGCGTAGCCGCGGCCGCTGATGACGGCGCTGGCGCGGACGGCCTCGAAGACCCGCTGGATCCCCCGCGGCGAGACGCCGATCTCGGTGCGGCCGTCCTCGCGGGTCTCGCGCGCGACGTCGATGATGTATCGGCGGACCTTCTCGTCGACCCGGACGTCCTCGGCGAGGTCCTGGAGCGCGACCAGCGTGGCGCGGTCGACGACCGCGTCGACGCTCGGCGCGATCGTCCGGCGGTTGGCCCGGCGGTCGAGCAGCCCCATCTCCCCCTCGACGTCGGGGTAGCCAAGCGAGGTCTTCACGCTGAAGCGGTCGCGCTGGGCCTCCGGGAGCCGGAAGGTCCCGTCCTGCTCGACGGGGTTCTGTGTCGCGACGACGACGAACGGGTCCGGGAGGTCGTGTGTCGTCCCGTCGACGCTGACCTGGCGTTCCTCCATGGCCTCCAGGAGCGCCGCCTGTGTCTTGGGCGGCGCGCGGTTGATCTCGTCCGCGAGGAGGACGTTCGTGAACACGGGTCCCTCCGCGAACTCGAAGACGCGGTCGTGTTCGTTGTAGACGTTTGACCCCGTCACATCGGCGGGCAGCAGGTCGGGGGTAAACTGGAGGCGACCGAACTCCAGGCCCAGCGCCCCGGCGAGGACTCGCGCGAGCACCGTCTTGCCCGTCCCGGGGACGTCCTCGACGAGGACGTGTCCTCTGGCGATGACGGCCGAGAGCGCCTCGAAGAGCACCGCGCGGTCGACGACGACGGCCTCCTCGACCCGCTCGACCACGTCGAGACAGACGTCGCTGGCCTCGTCGTAGGTCATCTCGGGCGGCGTGTCGGTCATTCGCCCGGAGTTTAGTCCCCGCCCGCATCAAAGTATTGCACCAGCGGCTACCCGCGAACCAGGACCAGCAGAACCACGACCCCGAGCGTAGCCAGCGCCACCGTCTGTGGCGTCCCGAGACCCGACCCCGCGGCCGCCCGCGCCGCGTCGAGCGCTGTCACGACCGCGACGGCCACCGCGCCCACCGCGACCGCGAGGACGCCGTGGTAGAGTTCGAGCCGGCGGGTCTCCGGGCGGTGTCCGAGTTCGGCCGTCAGTCCGAGGCCGAACGTCCCCGCGTCCCAGGCGACCATCGCCGCCGCGACGGCCGCGAACACGAGCGCGTGGGGCAGGTCGGCGGCCGCCGCCCCGACGGCGAGACAGACCAGTCCGGCCGCGGTCAACCCCGGCGGCATCGTCCGGTCCGAGACGACGCCGAGGCGCAAGATGACGAGCCAGGCGGCCGCCACTGCGTAGACTGCCAGCGGCACCACGACCGCGACGGCCACGGCCAGGTACCCCACCGGCGTCACCGTCATGACGGGCAACGCGAGGGTCCCCACGAAGACCACGTACCCGGCGCCCGCGAGCGTCGCGACCAGCCCTTTGCCAGCCCCGGCGTCGAACGTCCGGCCCGCCCGCTCGACCGCGACCGAGAGCACAGAGACCAGCACTGCGAGTCCCGCCACGGCGAACACCGGTACCACGACGACACCCGAAGTCACCGTCTCCCCGACCGACGAGAGCGGTCCCGCGACCGGCGAGGAGCGCGTCCCGACGGCGAGCGCGACGAGTATCAGCGCCCCGGCCATCGCGAGACCCGCGAGCGCGGCCAGCCCCCGCTGGGCGCGCCGGAGGTACCCGGCCACCTCGTCGTGACGGCTCGCGGGGGCCAGGTCGACGGCGGGGACCGTCCGGACAGCCAGGACGAGACACCCGCAGGCGACGGCGACCAGAACCCCCAGAACGGCCAGCGCCACCGGCCCGCCGCCGGCCGACGCCAGTCCCTCCGCCAACCCCACGGTCAGCCGCGCGCCGAGCGCGACGGCGCCCACCGCGAACAGCCCCACGAAGCCGAACACGTAAGCGAGCAGGTTGGTCTCCAGCGCCTCCGAAACCGTCTCGGCGTCGGCCACGTCGGCGTAGCCGCTCGCGACGCCGGCCAGCGCGAGGACGACCCCCACCCGGACGAACGACGGCTGGAGGACGACGAGGGCGACCAGGAGCGACGCCGCCGGCAGGAACAGCAGGTGGCCGACGACGGCCTCGACCGGCCGCTCCCGGTCGGCCAGCGCGACCCCGGCGACGGTCAGGCCGACCAGCAGCCCGACCCCGCCGAACAGCCCCGGGTCGCCGACCGCGACGCCGGTCGCGACGACGACGGCCACGGTCACCAGCGCCGCGACGCCGAGACTCGTCGCGCGCGGGCGCCCCTCCGTGCCGACCGCCGAGGGCCGGTCGAGTCGCGGGCCGAACGGCATCAGCGACCGCCCTCCCGTGTGGTCGGTGTCACGCTCGCGCCAGCGTGTGCGAACTCCTCGACGTCCCGCGCGGCGACGTCCAGCGCGTGGTCAAGGACGACCGGCAGCGGCGTGCCGCGCCGCCAGTCGACGACCCGGGCGCCGGTCGACTGGCACCGGGCCAGCCGCGTCCGCCGCCTGACTGCCTCTACCCGCCCGCTGACGGTGTTGTCCGGGACGACGTCAGGCGAGAGGACGGTCCGGGCGTGACCGAAGGCCTGCCACTCGGTGACGGCCTCGACCGGGACGTCGTCCAGTAGCGGCGAGACCAACAGGAGTTCGGCGTCCGGCCCCGCCAGTTCGGCGACCTTCCGGAACCCCCGGCGGTTCCGTTCCGGGTTCGACCCGCCGGCCTCGCTCGCGGTCTCGAACAGCGACAGTGCGCGCTCGCGTTGCTCGCGGCCCCGGCCGGGGCCGACCCAGCCGGTCCCCGCCGGTCCCGACCCGTCGACGCCGACGGCCGCGACCGCCACGTCGTGGCCGGCACGGAGCAGGGCGGTCATGGCCTGGGTCGCAGCGTAGGCCCCGAGTTCGACCGCCGAGGGGCGTCCCGGTCCCGCGCCGACCTGACAGGCCGGCCGCGCGTCCAGCACCAGGACCACCGTCGTCGACACCCACTGTTCGTAGTTGACGGTCGCGAGTTCGCCCCGCTTTGCGTACTGGCGCCAGTTGATGCGGTCCGCGGGGTCGCCGTGGCGGTACTCGCGGCTCGAGTGGAAGGTCAGCCCGGCCCCGGGGTCGTCAGAGGAGAGCTGCCCGATGTGGTCCGTCCCCTCGTCGGTGACCGGCGGCGCCTCCGCGTCGAACCGACAGACCAGGCGGTCGTCGCCCTCGGCCGGACGCGTCGTCGTCGCGACGGCGCCCCCGCCGGTCCCGCGGACGCGGACCCGCGGCGGGTCGAACCGGTACTCGCCCCGCCGCGCGACGACCGTGTACTCCCCCGTCCACGTCTCGCCGGGCTCCAGGGCTACCCCGGCCCGCGGCGACCCGTCCAGCACCGCCAGGTCGTCGGGCACCCCGTCGACCACCCGAACGTCCGAGAGGGTCCGCTCCGTCTCGTTTGTCACCGAGAGCGTCACCCCGACCGGCCGTCCGGGCGGTGCCGGCGACGCCGCGACCGACCGCTCGACGGCCAGTTCGGGCACCTCGACCGCCGAGAGCGAGCCGGAGGCCAGGTACGCCAGCGGGATGGTTCCCGCCAGCACGAGGGCCCCGTCACCCAGCCACGCGCCCGCGCCGGCGAGGACGACCGCTGCGGCGACCGCCCCGCGCCAGCGCGCCCGCCGCCCGCCGACCGGCACCCGGTCGCCCGGCCGCGAGTCGTCGCCGGTCATCCGTCACTCGCCTCCAGCCAGCCGTCGTCCCAGTCGGCCAGCGCGTCCCCGTCGGCCAGCGCGTCCCCGTCGGCCGACTCGGACCCTTCGTCTCCCGTCGAACTGCCGGCCTCGTCGCCGGGTCCGGTCGCCGGCCCGCTCTCGCCGGCTTCGCCGCGGCCAGGGGCCGCGTCGGGTGGCAGCGCTCCGCCGGCCTCGATGGATGCGGCGCCGTCCTCGCCGGGTGCGTCGCCGTCCTCGCCGGGTGCGTCGCCGTCCTCGCCGGGCGGAGGGACGTCCTCGCTTGGCGTGGGGACGTCTTCACCGGGCGTAGGCACGTACTCGTGTCTGTAGCCGTCCGCCGGGTCGGGCCGTCCGAACCGTGAGTCCGCTCGTTTTGCGCGGCCGTCGGCCGGGCGACCCCGGACCCCGGCGCGCTCGCTCCGGTGGAGCGTGCCGTCGGCGGCCCGCCGGAGTTCCGACAGCGTCGGTTCCAGCACGGGCACCGAGCGGGGGGCGTCCTCGCCCGGCAGTGACGGGAGCGCCTCGTCGGTGGCCGTGGTGACCGCGGCGACGGCGCGGGTCGTCCGCCGGCGGACGGCCCGCTCCGGGAACAGCCAGGCCCGGAGTCGCCGCCGGAGCGACCGGTCCGGCGGATCGACGGCGGCGTCGAGGACAGCGGCCGCCTCCGGGTCGTCGGTCCAGGTCCCCTCGGCGAGCGCCGTCTCGACCTCGTGGCGGTCCCGGCCGCCCTCGACCAGCGCCGCTTCGAGCGTCCGCCGGAGCGGCTCGCGGGCCGTCGCGACGCCCTCCTCGACGGAGTCGGCCGCTCGCGCCCGCTCGCCGGCCCTGTCGAGGACCTCTGCGAACGCCCGCCCGGAGACCCGCGTCTCCCGGCTCGCCTCCTCCGGGGTGTCGGCCACGACAGCCCCCTCGTCCGTCCACGGGGCGGGCACCGCGGAGTCGGGCCCGCCCGACCGGAGTTTCCAGAGCGCGACCCCGGCGGCCGCGACCCCGGCGAGGACGCCCAGCGCCGTGGGCCCGCCCGGCGTCGGTCGCGGACCGACGGCGACCCCGACTGCAAGGCCGGCCACCAGCGCAAGCAGGCCGGCACCGAACGCCGCCGCCCGCCCGACGCGGCGCCCGTTCATCGCTCTTCCTCCTCGGAGTCGGCGGCGCGCAGGCGCTCGAAGGCCTCTCTGGCGCGCTCGCGGCGCTTCTGTGCGGGCGCCGCTCCGTACTCGACCTCGCGGAACGCCTGTGTCAGGGTCTCGACCGGTTCCCGCGGGAGGCCCCGCTCGATGGCCGCCCGGCCCACCTCGCCGGGCGTGCTGGTCCGCCAGCGCCCGGGGGAGACACTGCGCGCGAACCGCCGCCAGAGTCCCCGGACGGAGGCCACTCGCTCCCGGTCGACCCGTCCGGTGCCGGTCGTCCGCCCCTCCGTTGGCACGTGGTCCTCGTCGGGGGACTCGTCGGTCGGGTCGCCACGGCGCCACAGGACGACGAGACTCGCGAGGAGGACGACCCCGAGCACTGACGCGACGAACCCCGCGAGGTGCCACTGTACCGTCGCCAGGGCGACGCCGACGACCGCGCCGACGGCCGCGACGCCCCGCTGGACGCTGACCCATCCCGCCGCGACCCGCCGGAGGGCCGCGGCCAGCGACCGGATCCGCTCGCGCAGGCTCCGGCCAGAGACCGCCGCGGCGAAGCGAGCGCGGAGTCTCGCGACCCACTCGCTCCCCCGGGCCAGACGGTCGGCCAGCGAGAGCGCGGTCGTCCTTGCGGTCTGGGCCATGCCGGCGAGCGCGTCGGCGCCCTCCCGGCCGCGCGGCCCGGCGGTGTCGCGATAGCGGTACAGCCCCGCGGCGAGGACACAGACAGCGGCCAGGAGCACCCCCGGCAGTTCACCGACGACGAGCCCCGCGAAGAGGACGAACGCGCCCAGCCATCCCTCGGTCACCGTCCGGGCCGTGTCTCGGCCCCGGCGCTGAGAGACGACCGCCGTCGAGACCGCCGCGAGCGCCCCCAGGACGGCGGTCCCGGCGAGGGTCGGTGCGTAGACCAGCCACGGCCCCACGCGGGCGGTCTGTCGGTCCGTCCGGGCGGTCACCGCGGCCAGCGGGTCCAGCGGGAGCGCGGTCGAGACGGTCCCGTCCGGCCCGGTCACGCCGACCCGCTGGCCCCCGACCGACACCGGGACGCTCCCGACGGGGTCGTCGTCGCTGGTCACCCGGACGCGGACGCGCTCGCCCGGGAACGGGAACCCCTCCTGTGGGACCACCGACGCGGCCAGCACCAGCACGTCCACCGTCGTCGTCGCCCCGAAGTCGCCGCGGCTGACGCCGACCTGTACCTCGTCCCTGTCGGGGACGGTCACCTCGGCCCGGCCCGTCCCGTCGGTCGTCGCGACCGACTCGCCGCCGACTGTGACCGACGCGTCCGTCATCGCCACGCCCGCGACGTGGGCGACGACGGTCACCGCCTCGCCCGGATACGGCCCGCCGACCACGGAGACGTTCGCCTCGCCGTACACCTCGTAGGTACCGGTGAGGTTCCCGCTCGGCGTGGCCTGCCGGGCGACATCGCCCGTCGGTGGGCCGTCGATGGCTGATTCGACCACGGCGAGGACGCTCGCGCTTTCATTCGCCTCGCGTCCATCGCGGGCCGTCGCGACGCCCGGTTCGCGGAGCGCCTGTTCGTTGCGGCGGACGAACTCGCAGTTCTCGACGTCCACCAGTTCGACGCTCACCGACAGCGTCCGGTTGTACGGGACCGCCGCGGTGACGACGCCGGTCTCGTTGGTCCGCCCGACCGGGTCGCCGTTGAACCGCACGGGCACGTCGGGGACCGGTCGGCGGTCGTTCCAGACCCTGACCGCGACCGTCTCGCCCGGTCGCGGGCCGCTCCCCAGGACGACCACGCACCCGTCCTCGTTCGAGAATGTGTCGTTGCCGGGGACCGCAAGGGGCTCTCCGCCGTCGCTGACGACGTCGGGGGAGCCACTACCGCCATCGTCTGGGGGTTCCGACGGTGTCGGCTGGCCCTCTGGGGTGGGTACGTCCGGCGACGAGACCGCCGGCGGTGCCAGTATCGACGCCAGAAAGAGGCCCACGAGACAGAGGCCGACCGTGGCCAGTTGCCGCCGGTCGACGCCGGTCGCGGACGCCGTCGGGCCGGCCGGTGCGGATGAGCCTGCCACGTGTCTTCACCCCTCCGGTCCCGGCCGCGGGGCCGCCGGTCCTTCGCGCCCTCCGAGGGTGGCCGCCATCCCGTCGAGCCTTCCGAGCGCGGACGCCATCCCGTCGAGCCATCCCAGCGCGACCGCCGGTCCCTCTCCGTCCCCGGGCTCGGAGGCCGGTCTCTCGGGCGACCCGGAGTGCATACATCGTGGTCACGTGTCCTCGGTAATGAATCCTCTCCCGGCCGGGACCGATGGCTTCATTCTCTCTCACTCGCATAGTCGAGGTATGCGCGTCCGCGACTGGCAGGATATCCTCGAAGACGTCGTGGAGAGCGACGCCGACCCCGACGGCTGGCGCGCGGTCGGTGGCGACCGCGCGAACGGGATCGGGGAGGACCTGTTCTTCGGCCACCCGAGGGTCGGCGTCTTCCAGGTCAAGACCTACGCACGCGACCCCTTCGAGGTCCAGGGCGTCGGTGCCGAAATCGCACGCCGGATCGACGACGAACTCGACCCGCTCTTTCCGAGCGAGCCCGAGACCGGCATGTTCGGCGTCCAGACGCCACCCGAGGAGGAATCCGAGGCTGAGGAGCGCGCCCAGCGACTCGGGGAGGTCGTCCGGACCCACGCAGACGCGCCGACGACGCCGGACGCCCTCTTCGAGGACGTCATGGACGTGCTCGACAGCCCCGCCTACGGCCCGATGGAGTTCGACCACCACGACCGGCCGGAGACGCTGGACGAACTCTCGACCACCTTCGAGGAGGCCGAACAGTTGCTCGACGCCGAATTCGAGGACGTCATCGACGAGGACGTCGACCGGGGTTTCCAGTGATGGCCCTGAGCCGCCCGACACCGGACACGCCAGCCACCCGACGGGCAGGGGAGGTGGGCTGAATGGCCGCCGAGTCGCGGATCCGGGCCTACTACGACGCCCTCCGGGACGGCGACCCCCTCTATCACTACTTCGCGCCCGGCGACGAGGTGGTGAAGTTCGGCATCTCCGAGCACCTCGACGGCTACGAAGCGGTCGAGGCCGGACTCCGTGAACAGACGCGGACGACCGCGGACTGGACGGTCGAGAGCCGCGACCTGCGGGTCACCGAACGCGACCGCCACGCGTGGTTCGCGGACCTGGTGGGGCTGGCCTGGACCGACGTCGAGCGGTCGGTCCGGTTCGAGTTCGACACCCGCTGGAGCGGGACGCTCGAACGCGAGCGCCGCTCCCGCGGCGAGAGCGAGGGCGACACCGGCGACTGGCGGTTCGTCGCCATGCATGTCAGCACGGCGGGTGACCTCTGATGGTCGACCCCATCTCCGACGAGGACCGGAGCGCGTTCACGCGGAAGCTCAAGGCCGGCGTCGGTGTGCTCGTCGGAGCCTCGGCCGCGCTCGTCGCCGTCCAGGTCGGGGCGACACCGCTCCAGACCGCCGGTGCGTTCCTCCTCGGAGTCGCGGCGGGGCTCGGGCTCGGCTGGTACGTCATCCCCGAGGGACCGGTCGTCGAGAACCGCCGGAGCCGCACCGTCGACACCGAGAACCCGTTTGCTGACGGCGGCGACCGTACCGACGGTGACCGCGCTGGCGGCGACCCTGCCGGCGGTGACCACACTGATCGCCACCGGACCGGCGAACGGGACCGGTAGGCCGTCTCAGCCCTCGATGCGCCCCACCCACCGGAGCGGGTCGTCGAGTTCCGCGTCGGTGGGCAGGTTCTCGGGCGCCTCCCAGACGCGCGAGGCGAAGGCGACGTCCCGCGCGTCGGCGACCCCGTCGAAGAAGGCCTTGCCGCGCTCGTACTGGCGGCGTTTCATGCCGAGCCCGAGCAGTCGCCGGACAAGCTGGGCGACGGGCCCCCTGCCGCGGCGCCGTGCCTCGACTTTCTCGCGCAGGTCGGCGTACTCGTCGTCGAACGCCCGGTCCATGACCAGCTCGGCGTACCCCTCGACGGCGGTCATCGTGGTGTCCAGTTCCGACAGCGACGCGCGGTCGATCCGTCCGTCGCCGACAGCGTCGATGGCCGACTGCAGCGCCGACTCCAGTTCCGCCGACAGCCAGGGAGCCGCGCCGAACTCGGCCGCGTGGGCCACCTCGTGGAAGGCGATCCACCGCCTGAACCGGTCGAACGACACGCCGAGTTCGTCCGCGACCCGCTCGATGTTCGGATGGACGAAGTAGAGTGCGTGACCGTCGCCGTCCGCGAGCAACAGCGGGTCGTACTGGCCGAGGACGTTGTTCCCGAGAAAGCCAAGCGCCAGCGCCATCGAGCCGGTGTTGACGACCCTGGCCGCCCCCGGGAAGACCACGACCTGTTCTTCGAGGGGCGCCATCACCCGCTCGAAGGTGCCGATGTTCGCGTCGATCCAGTGGTAGCGGTTCTGGATCTCGACGGTCTCGGGCAGGTCGAACGACACCGCGCCCACTTCCCGGACCCGGTCGCGCGCGTCCCGGACGTCGGTGGCGTATCCGGCCCGTTCCTCGTCGTCGAGGTCGATCGACCCGGGGTCGGTCGACTCTTTGGCCGCTCGCGCGACTGCGTCCCAGTCTACGGGACCGTCTCCCGACGCGGTCGTGACGGCCCGGACGCTCTCGTACAGTCCCATACCCGAGCGAGGTTCCGACGCCGGATATGCTTTCTGTCCCCTACGCGGGGACTAGTTCCGGTTCGCCGCCCAGCAGTCGCCGCCCGACCACGAACAGGACGACGACCGCCACGAGCACGGCTATGGCGGGCAACGGTCCCAGTCTGCGGCCACCGTCGTCGGCCGCCCCGCGTTCGTCGCCGTCGCTCCCCCTCCGGAGCAGGCCGTCGGCGTCCTCGTCGGGCGATTCCGCCGCGCTGAACGGTGCGTTCGCCGTGAACTCCGAGCCGTCGAGGTGGAACTCGAAAAGTGTTATCTCGACCATACGGACCCTTCGGCGAGTACCCGGAAAGGGGTTTCGCCGGCCCCGGTCGACGGTCGATCCCGAGCGTCGAGGATGCTATCAGAGCCCCGAAGGACTCCGAGTACCGGGAGGGTTCGCCCGAGCGGCGGGACTCGTCGTGGCGTCGGTCGACTCGAACACCGGACCTGTCGGACCCACACTTCTTGGCGGTGGCGGGCGAGCGGCGAGTATGGCCCCGGAGATAACGAAGGTAGAGAGCGTCGAGTTCACCTACGAGATCCCCGACGTGGGGACCGACCAGCACGGGTTCAACCTCGTCTACGACCCGGGTAACGCCGTCGAGCGGAAACTGTTCGCGGTCAGCGTCCACACGGACACGGGCATCACCGGCAACTACGTCGGCGGCAACTCCCCGGGTGCGGCCCAGACCAACACTTTCGCCGACTACCTGGTGGGGAAAAACCCCCTGTCCCGCGAGCGCCACTGGTCGGAGGTCAAGCGCGCGCTCCGGAAGTACGACCGCATGGGGATCGGCCCCGTCGACATCGCGCTGTGGGACTTCGCCGGCAAGTACCACGACGCGCCGATCCACGAACTCCTCGGGACCTACCGGACGCGAATGCCGGCCTACGCCTCGACCTACCACGGCGACGAGGCGGGCGGACTGGACTCGCCGGAGGCCTTCGCCGACTTCGCCGAGCAGTGCCACGAGATGGGCTACCCCGGGTTCAAGATCCACGGCTGGGGCGGCAGTCCCGGCGCGCGGGACCTCGACCGCGAGGTCGCGGCCGTCCACGCGGTGGGCGAGCGCGTCGGCGACGAGATGGACCTCATGCACGACCCGGCCTGCGAACTGGAGACGTTCGGCGAGGCCCTGACGCTGGGCCGGGCGCTCGACGAGGAGGGCTTTTTCTGGTACGAGGACCCCTACCGCGACGGCGGCATCTCACAGCACGGCCACCGGAAACTCCGCCAGCAACTGGACACGCCGATACTCCAGACCGAGCACGTCCGCGGGCTGGAACCACACACCGACTTCGTCGCCAACGAGGCGACCGACTTCGTCCGTGCCGACCCCGAGTACGACGCCGGGATCACCGGCGCGATGAAGGTCGCTCACGTCGCTGAGGGGTTCGGCCTCGACGTGGAGTTTCACGCTCCCGGCCCCGCACAGCGCCACTGCATCGCCGCGACGCGCAACACCAACTACTACGAACTCGCGCTGGTCCACCCCGACTGCCCGAACACCCAACCGCCCGTCTACGAGGGCGATTACTCGGACATGCTCGACGCGATAGACGACGACGGCACCGTCGGCGTCCCGGACGGACCGGGACTGGGGGTCGAGTACGACTGGGACTACATTCACGAGAACGCGACCGGGAGCGTCCACACCTACGAGTGACCGGCAGACACCCCCGCGAGCGGGACGAGTGCAACCGGTCCGGTGTGTGGCGGTTCGCTCCTGTGTAGAGTGGCGGGGACCGAACGGCTGGGAGGGGGTGGTCCGGTCCGACGCGAACCGTAGGGGGACGGCCGCGCCCTGCAGACGTGCTTGCCGATAGATAGCCACGTATCTACCGACGGCTCCGACAAACCGAACCAGGGGTCGGTGAGTCACCCGCCGTCGGGGTCGTGGCCGCAGGCGCACTCGCCGATGCAGTACGACGTTCCCGAGGTGGCCAGACCGAGTCGCGCGAGCGCGGCCGCGGTCGTCCCCCGGGGTCGTGGGTCCGGCCTGACGCGGCCGGCCGTCGCACCGTAGGGGCTGGGTCCGACGTCGATAGTCGTCGAGACGGCCCGCTTCTCGGGGTCGAGGACGGCCACCGAATCCGTCGACCGCACGGGGACGTACAGCGCCGACCGGCCGGGGTCCCACGTCCCGGTGAAGGCCGCGCCGCCCACGTCGATGCGCGTGAGCACCTCGCCGCCGGCCAGGTCGACGACGGTCACGTCCTCGCTGGACCGGGTGAAGACGAAGCCGACATCGTCATCGCTCACCTCGCTGGTCAGCGGGCCCCGCCCGAGACCGTCCGCGGGCGTCAGCCGCGCGACTTCGACTGGCTCGGCCGGGTCCGAGATGTCCCACACCGTCTCGACGTCCGGCTGGTGTTCCACGAGCAGGTAGTCGCCGCCCGGCGCGACGGTGCCCATCCAGGGTTTCGCCGGGCCGTCCTCCGGTTCGACGGAGACCTGCGTGGCTATCTCGAAGGCCGCCACGTCCAGGACGGTGATGGTATCCCCGTAGAGGTCGGGGACGTAGGCGTACTCGCCGTCGCGGTGTCGCCGTCGTCGCCGGCACACCCGGCCGTCGCCGCCGCGCCGGCGGCCGCCGTGCCCGCGAGGAATCGCCGCCGGTCCAGCGCCGGCCGGCCGTCCCTCTCCCTGTTCGGCGCGAGCGGGTCCGACTCCTCGACCATACCCACCGTCGGGGCGCGCCCTGAATATAGCTGGCGTCGTCGTGGGTCGGCCCGACGACACCGCACCGGGTTCGCGCTCAGTTCCAGGTCAGCCCCTCGTAGGTGATCCCCTCGCGGCGCTCGATGACGTGGCGGCCGTCCACCACCACGGGGTCGGCCATCCGGTCGAACTCCTCGTCGAGGGCCGCGAACTCGTCCCAGTCGGTGGTGACGACGGCCGCGCTCGCGTCGGTCAGTGCCTCGACCGCCGAGTCTGCGTACCCGATCTCCAGGCCGTAGCGCTCCCGAAAACTGCCGGTCGCCACCGGGTCGTACGCGACTACGTCGGCGCCGCGCTCGCGCAACCCCTCGATGACCGGCAGCGCGCGCGTCCCCCGCACGTCGTCGGTCCCGGGCTTGAACGAGAGACCCAGCACCGCCACCTTCGCGCCCGAGACGTCGGTGTGGCGGTCCAGCGGCGAGAGCAACCGCCCGGGCTGGCGGTCGTTGACCTCGACGGCCCCCTCCAGTACCGGCGGTTCGTACCCGGCGTCTTTCGCCGCGTAGATGATCGCCTTCACGTCCTTCGGGAAACAGCTTCCCCCCCACCCCAGCCCCGACCGGAGGAACTTCCCGCCGATGCGGTCGTCGAGCGCGAGGGCGTCGGCCACCTCGTAGGCGTCGACGTCGTACTCCTTGCAGATGTTCCCGATGTCGTTGATGAGCGAGACCTTCGACGCGAGGAAGGCGTTGTTGGCGTACTTGATCATCTCGGCCTCCCGGAGGCCTGTCTCGACGACCGGCGCGGCGGTCCGGTCGACAAGCGGCCCGTAGACCCCGCCCAGCGTCTCGTAGGCGGCCTCGTCGCGCGCGCCGAAGACGACCTTGTGGGGGTCCTGGAAGTCGTCGACGGCCGACCCCATCCGGAGGAACTCGGGGTTCATCGCGACCCTGAAGTCCTCGCCGACCGTCAGGTCACCGGCCTCCGCGATGGCCGGTGCCACCACGTTCTCGGTCGTCCCCGGGACCACCGTGCTCTTGACGACGACGAGGTGGTCGTCGCTGTCGGCGATGACCTCCCCGAGCGAGCGCGCGCCCGCCTCCATGTACGAGAGGTCGTTGCTGCCGTCCTCGTTGGCGGGCGTCGGCAGCGCGAGAAACGTCACGTCCGTCTCGGTCGCGTCGGCATAGTCCGTGGTCGCGGTGAGTCGCCCGCCGGCGTGTTCGGCTATCAGTTTCCCCAGCCCGGGTTCGTGGACCGGCGACTCGCCCGCGTTGACGGTGGCCACGACCTCTTCGTCGACGTCTATCGCCGTCACCTCGTGTCCCAGGTCCGCGAAACAGGCTCCGATGGTCGTCCCGACGTACCCGCTCCCGATGACGCTGACTCTCATTGCCGGTATCTCGTCGGTGCGCCGTATCAACATTGTGGTGTTTCCGTCCGCCACCGCCGCTTCGACCGCTCGATAAACGGCGGTCGGATCCCCCGAGTAGACCGCCATCGGACCATCCACCCGGCGTCGAGATGGAACCGCTGTCGGGACGGGTATCCGGCTCTAGTAGCCGCGTTCGCCCGCCTCGATGGTCGTCTCAAGCCAGTTCTCCTCGGGCGGGAGCGAGCAGGCGAAGGCGTCGTTGAACGCACAGAACGGCGTGGACGCGAGGTTGAAATCGAGGGTGACCGTCTCGACGGTCGAGAGGTCGCCCTCGGGTTCGAGGCCGAGGTAGCGGCCGCCGCCGTCGGTCTCCTGGCCGGTCGTCTTGTCACGGAAGGGGACGAATATCCCCGAGTACTCGTCGGCTTTCCGGTAGCCGTGGAGGTCGTGGGTCTCCCCGTCGAGTTCGAACACGAACGTGACGACGCGCTCGTAGCGCGTCGGCGGGCCGTCGCTGACCGTCATCTCCACGGGTTCGGGGTCGTCGGTCATCGGCCACGCTACCGGCCCGAGAGGCTTCAGTCCGGCGTTGTCCCCGCCGGCTTCGACGGCTCTCACCCAGTCGCCTAAGTGGCCCCCGGTGGCCCGCTACCGTCGCGACGGGCGGACATTGATGACGCTTCCACCCGATTACACCGTATGGACAGCAGACGACGCCCGGACCCGAGAACGGAGCGGCCACCCCACGAGACCCGGAAGACGCGTTCGGACAGGCCGAGCGCGCGACGCCCGGGGGTGGTCTGAGGTGGGGTTTCACACCTTCCCGGTCGACCGCGCGCCGGCCCTGGAAGACGAGACCCGGTTCCGCTATGTCTCCCGCGAGGAACTGGTCGGCCCCCTGGAGGCGGGGGTCGACGCCGACGCGGCGGTGGCCGACCTGGGGAGTGGCACCGGCTTCTACACCGACGAGGTCGCGCCCTTCGTCGGGACGCTCTATGCCGTCGACGTCCAGCCCGGGATGCACGACTACTACCGCTCGAAGGGCGTCCCGGCGAACGTCCGCCTCGTCACGGCGGCCATCGGTGACCTGCCGTTCGATCACGGGCAACTCGACGGCGCGGTCACGACGATGACGTTCCACGAGTTCGCCGCGCCCGACGCGCTCGCGGAGGTCCGGCGCGTCCTCGGGCCCGAGAGCCCGCTCGTGGTCGCCGACTGGACGGCAAACGGCCGCGGCGAGCGGGGCCCGCCGCTTGACGAACGGTTCGACTGTCCGGACGCCGTCGACCGCCTCGAAACCGCCGGGTTCGTCGTCGACCACGCGGCCGAGCGCCCGGAGACGTATCTCGTGGTCGCACGTTCCGACCAGTAACCTCGTCGTCGCACGTTCCGACCCGAGCCACTCGTCGACGGGGAGACGACGAAGGCTTATCAGACCATCCCCCGTACATCGGTGTGATGACCGACGAGGCGAGCGCGGAGTCCGGGACGGCGACGGCGGAGTTGACCGTCCCCGAGATGGACTGTCCCTCGTGTGCGGGCAAGGTCGATTCGAGCCTGTCCCGGGTCGAGGGCGTCATCGAGGCGCGCCTCAGCCCGACCACGGGGACGGCAACCGTCGACTACGACCCGGAGCGGACGTCGAGGGCGGCCGTCGTCGCCGCGATAGAGGGGGCCGGGTACGAGGTCCTCGACGAGGGGAAGGGAGGCGGCGACGCCGAGGGGCCGGCGGTGGCCCCGCCCACCGCGGTCTGGACGAGTCCGCGGGCGGTCAAGACCTGGGTCGGCGCCGTCTTCGTCACGTTCGGGCTCGTCTTCGAGTTTCTGGTCGCCGGGGAGTTCGGCCTGGTCGACGCGCTGGGCGGGACGCTGACGCTCGCGGACGCGCTCTTTCTCGCCGCGATAGCCGCGAGCGGCGCGCCCGTCGTCCGGGGCGGCTACTACTCGGCACGCAACCGGAGCCTCGACATCGACCTGCTGATGGGGACGGCCATCGTCGCCGCGACGGCCATCGGGCTCTTCGTCGAGGCGGCGACGCTGGCGGTCCTGTTCAGCATCGCGGAGTTGCTCGAGGACCACGCGATGGACCGGGCGCGGGACTCCCTGCGGGAACTGATGGAACTGTCACCCGACGAGGCGACGGTCCGCCGCGACGGCGAGGAGGTGACCGTCCCGGCCGAGGAGGTCGAGGTGGGCGAGACGGTGGTCGTCCGGCCCGGCGAGAAGGTGCCCCTCGACGGCACCGTCAGCGAGGGCGAGAGCGCCGTCGACGAGTCGCCTATCACCGGCGAGTCCGTCCCCGTCGACAAGTCCGCGGGCGGGGAGGTCTACGCCGGCAGCATCAACGCAGAGGGGTACCTCGAAGTGACAGTCACGGCGCACGCGGCGGACTCGACGCTGTCGCGGATCATCGAACTGGTCCAGGGGGCCGAGGGGAAACGGACCGACCGCGAGCAGTTCGTCGACCGGTTCGCGGGCTACTACACGCCGACGGTGGTGGTGCTGGCGATACTGACCGCCGCCGTGCCGCCGCTGGCGCTGGGGTGGGCGCCGCGGACGTGGTTCGTCCGTGGCCTCACGCTGCTGGTCATCGCCTGTCCCTGCGCGTTCGTCATCTCGACGCCCGTCTCCGTCGTATCGGGTATCACCAGCGCCGCCAAGAACGGCGTCCTCATCAAGGGTGGCAACCACCTGGAGGCGATGGGCGAGGTGGACGCCGTCGCCCTGGACAAGACCGGCACGCTCACGAAGGGCGAACTCTCGGTCACCGACGTGGTCCCGGTCGGGGACGCCACGGAAACCGAACTGCTCGGGTACGCCGCCGCTATCGAGCAGCGAAGCTCCCACCCCATCGCCGAGGCGATCATCGACCGGGCCGACGCGGCGGGGGCGGCCGACCGCCCGACCCCGACGGAGTTCGAGAGCCTGACGGGCAGGGGGATCCGCGCGACGATAGACGGCGAGACCTACTACGCCGGCAAGCCGGCGCTGTTCGAGGAACTCGGCTTCGAACTCGGCGGTGCTCGCCGCGCCACCGACGGCGGGTCGCTCTCGGGAGACGGCCGCGGGGCGACCGCCGCGGGGCTCTCTCCGGGCGTCCTCGGTGAGCTGGAGGCTGACGGCAAGACCGTCGTCGTGGTCGGGACGGAGACCGACCTGCTCGGGGTGGTCGCGGTGGCCGACGAGGTCCGCCCGGCCGCGCGCCGCGCCGTCGAACGGCTCCACGAACTCGGCGTCAGCCACGTCGTGATGCTGACCGGCGACAACGAGGGCACGGCGCGGACCATCGCGGGGACGGTCGGCGTCGACGGGTACAGTGCCGACCTCCTCCCCGGGGAAAAGGTCGCCGCGGTCGAGGAGTTGAGCGAGGAGTACGGCGGCGTGGCGATGGTCGGCGACGGTATCAACGACGCGCCGGCGCTCGCAGCCGCACAGGTCGGCGTCGCGATGGGTGCGGCCGGCACGGACACGGCCATCGAAACCGCCGACATCGCTCTGATGGGCGACGACATCGGGAAACTGCCGTACCTCTATGCCCTCTCCCAGACGGCAAACGGCGTGATCCGACAGAACATCTGGGCGAGTCTCGGGGTGAAGGTGCTGCTGGCCGTCGGGGTCCCGCTGGGCTACGTCAGCGTCGCGCTGGCCGTCGTCGTCGGCGACATGGGGATGAGCCTCACCGTCACCGGGAACGCACTGCGGCTGGCACGGGTCGAGCCCGAACCCGCCGCGGACGCGGCCGCCGTCGGGACCGACGACCCACACCCCTCGCGGGACGCGTAGGAGCCGTCGAAAACGGTTTCCTGCGGGCGCGACTCCTCCCTGTATGCGCGAACTCGACGAGACCGACCGGCAGATCCTGGAGCTGTTGCTCGACGACGCACGGCAGTCCTGGCGGGAGATCGCCGAGGTGGTGGACCTCTCGCCGCCGGCCGTCTCGGACCGCGTCGACCGCCTCCGGGACGTCGGAGTCATCCGCGGGTTCACGGTCGACGTCGACCGGTCGAAACTCCGCGAGGGGACGCCGGTGCTGGTCACCGTCGACGTGGAACCCCCCGCCGCGGGCGTCGTGGCCGAGGACCTGCGCGAGACCGACCGCGTCGAACACGTCTTCACCACCGCCGACGAGCGGGTGGTCGTGACCGCCATCGTCGAGCGCGGCGCTGTCCGGGAACTGTTGGCCGAGGCCACCTCGACGGACGACCTCCGCGGGTTCGAGGTCGACCTCCTCCGGGACCGGGCCTGGAGCCCGTCTGTGGCGAACGTCGAACTCGCCCTGACCTGTGACGAGTGTGGCAACACCGTCACCAGCGAGGGCGAGAGCGAGCGCCTCGACGGCGACCGCTATCACTTCTGCTGTGGCTCCTGCCGGGACTCGTTTGTCGACACGTACGAGGACCTCCGGGAGGGGGCCGAGGGCTGAGTTCCGCAGTATAGTCGGGAGGTCGGTCGAGACAGCGGGGCGTTCGAGGTCGGTACGACGGTGGCGCGTGAGTCGTGTCGCGATGGGCATCGGGTCGTGGGTCGGCAGTGCGTCGCTCGGCGGCCTGGCGTCGCCGCGGACCTGCCAGTGCCCGTCACTGTCGCGCGGAAAAGCACACTCCGGGCTGGGGTACCGCGGCGAAACCGGTGGTCGAAAGCGAGACCGCCGCGCCGGCGCGACGGGACAACGGTTGCGTTCGACCCGACCCGCCGCGTGGCTCCCGTCTGTCCCTCAGCGCACTCGTGGCGGTCCGAGACCACACGGCTGAGGGGACTTCGGGCGGTCCTCACCGTCACGAACCAGACAGTCCCGGACGCGATTAAAAATATCACGTATAGGAATCCACTGGCGAAAGATACGAATGTTCATTAAGTAAAACAGATTAAAACCAATCAAATATACGAAGATTTTTCCCCTAAGAGAACGTACGGACAGGCGCAATGAAGAAGGCCACGGACGCTGTCCGAACAGAGGTTGCGGACGGAGCACAGAGCGATTCAGGCCCGGTCGGTACCCGAACGCGTACGCCGACCGACCACGAGACGACCGGACCCTCCTCGGAGGACCCGGAACCGATCGACCCGCGGACCCGCGTCCCCCGATAGGGAACAACCGGGGTCCCCGCCCCCCGATAGGGAACAACCGGGGTCCCCGCCCCGATATTCGACGTTCCCGCGCCGGGACCCGTGGTCGCTATCCCTCTCGGGGCGGCCTCACGGTCGGGTCCCTTCGACTCTCGGCCCTCCAGGCCTTTGGGGTTCGGATTCGAAATTTCGACCCGATTCTCGATTTGTTTTGAAAGCCAGAAGGTGCTTGAACGCGTAGCCCCTCCGTTCAGGTAATGAGCCACAGGGAGACCCGCCTGGAACTGCAGGGCATGAGCTGTGCCAACTGCGCGGGAACCATCTCGGAGTCGGTCGAGTCGCTGGCCGGCGTCGAGTCCGCCGAAATCAACTACGCCACCGACGATGGGACGGTGACCTACGACCCGGACGCGGTGTCGCTGGGCGAGATATACGAGGCGGTCTCGGAGGCCGGCTACGGGGCCGCCACCGAGACAGTGACGGTCCCGATCACGGATATGTCGTGTGCCAACTGCGCGGAGACGACCGAGGAGGCGCTCCTGGCGACGCCGGGGGTCGTCGACGCGGACGTCAACTTCGCGACCGACGAGGCCCGTGTCACGTACAACCCGACCGACGCCTCCCGCGAAGACGTCTACGCGGCCATCGGGCGAGCGGGGTACACCCCCGTCAGAGACGACGACGGGAGCGAGGCATCCAGCCAGGAACGCCAGGACGCCGCGCGTTCGGCCGAGATCAGGCGCCAGCGCAATCTGACGATTTTCGGGGCCGCCCTCTCGCTGCCGTTGCTGGCGATGCTGGCCGGTCACCTCTTCGCGCCCGAGTGGATGGAGCGGACCTTCGCGGGGGTGCCCCTCGGGTGGGTCGCGTTCGCGCTCGCGACGCCCGTCCAGGTCCTGCTGGGCCGGGAGTTCTACGAGAACTCCTACGACGCGGTGGTCAAAAACCGCACGGCCAACATGGACGTGCTCATCGCCCTCGGGTCCTCGGCGGCGTACTTCTACTCCGTCGCGCGCCTGCTGGGCTTTCCCGGCGAGGGGCTGTACTTCGACACGGCCGCGCTCATCCTGGTGTTCATCACGCTCGGGAACTACCTGGAGGCGCGCTCGAAGGGCCAGGCCTCCGAGGCCATCCGGAGTCTGCTGGAGATGGAGGCCGAGACGGCGACGGTTGTCGAGGCGGACGGCACCGAGCGGGAGGTCCCGCTGGCGGACGTTGAGGTTGGCGACCGCCTGAAGGTCCGGCCCGGGGAGAAGATCCCCACCGACGCCCGCGTCGTCGATGGCGAGAGCGCCGTCGACGAGTCGATGGTCACCGGCGAGTCCGTCCCCGTCTCGAAGGAACCGGGCGACGAGGTGATCGGCTCGACGGTCAACAGGAACGGCGTCCTCGTCGTCGAGGCGACGAAGGTCGGCGCGGAGACGGCCATCCAGCAGATCGTCACCCGCGTCGAGGAGGCCCAACGCCGCCAGCCCGAGATCCAGAACGTCGCCGACCGCATCAGCGCCTATTTCGTCCCGGCGGTCATCGTCAACGCCGTCTTCTGGGGGAGCGTTTGGTACCTGTTCCCGGAGGCGCTGGCGGGGTTCGTCACCGGCCTGCCGGTGTGGGGTCTGGCGGCCGGCGGCCCCGCCGCGGTCGGCGTCTTCGAGTTCGCCGTCGTCGTCTTCGCGTCCGCGGTGTTGATCGCCTGTCCCTGCGCGCTGGGGCTGGCCACGCCCGCGGCGACGATGGTCGGGACCGCCATCGGCGCCCGCAACGGCGTCCTCTTCGAGGGCGGCGATATCCTCGAACGGGTCCGTGACGTCGACACAGTCGTCTTCGACAAGACCGGCACCCTCACGCGCGGCGAGATGGAACTGACCGACGTGGTCGCGCTCCCGGCGGCCGACGGGGGAACTGTCGAGGGCGAAGGAGCCACTGGCGGCGTCGACGACGAGGGAGCTTCCGGCGGCGTCGAGGGCGAGGCTGGCACGAAGCGCCGGGCCGACCCCGAGGGAGTCACAGAGGAGTTCGTCCTCGAAGTCGCGGCAAGCGCCGAATCGGGGAGCGAGCACCCGCTGGCCGAGGCGGTCGTCGACGGGGCCCGCGAGCGCGGCATCGCCGTCGAGAACCCCGAGGAGTTCGAGAACGTCCCCGGGCACGGCGTCAAAGCGACCACGAGCCACGGGCGCGTCCTCGTCGGAAACCGGAAGCTCATGGCCGACCAGGGCGTCGACGTCTCGCCGGCCGACGACGCGATGGACCGCCTCGAACGCGAGGGCAAGACGGCGATGCTCGTCGCGCTCGCGCCCGAGGGCGAGGGGTACCGACTGCTCGGCGTCGTCGCCGACGCGGACACACTCAAAGACTCCGCGGATGAAGCCGTCGGCGTCCTCCGGGACAGGGGCGTCGACGTCTGGATGATCACCGGCGACAACGAGCGGACGGCGCGTGCCGTCGCCGAGCGGGTCGGTATCGACCCCGGGAACGTGAAAGCGAGCGTCCTGCCCGACGAGAAAGCCGACGCCGTCGAGGAACTCCAGGCCGACGGGCGGCGGGCAATGATGGTCGGCGACGGCGTCAACGACGCGCCCGCGCTGGCGTCGGCGTTCGTCGGCTGTGCGCTGGGCAGCGGTACCGACGTCGCCATCGAGGCCGCAGACGTGACGCTGATGCGCGACGACCCGCTGGACGTGCTCAAGGCCATCCGCGTCTCCGAGGGGACCCTGTCGAAGGTCAAACAGAACCTCTTCTGGGCGCTCGGGTACAACACAGCGATGATCCCGCTGGCGTCGCTGGGCCTGCTCCAGCCCGTGCTCGCGGCCGCCGCGATGGCTGTCTCCAGCGTCTCCGTGCTGACCAACAGCCTCCTGTTCCGGCGGTACACGCCCGACCGCGACTACCGGCTGCTGGGCTTGTTGCGGCCCTGACCGGTGGCTATCAGACACGAAAGATCGTGGGGTAAGGCGGCTCTAGCGCCGATATCCCGAACATATTTTAATAAGTCTCTTTTGTATGCCGGCCCACGGTTCACACGTGATGACAGACCGAACCCGACGACGAACGGTGCTGCGCAGTATCGGAGTCGCAACGACGGCAGGGCTGCTTGCGGGGTGTTCGACCGACACCGGCGACGGCGACGGTAGCGGTGACGGCGGCCCCAGCGCCGTCGACCCACCCTCGGCGGTCGACGACTACCTCTCGGGGGACCCCGAGGCGAACAACTACGACGGCGACATGATGGATTACACCGACGCTGGAGCCCCGACGGTCGAGGTGGGCGCCGGCGAGGGTCTGGCGTTCGGTCCGGCCGCAGTCAAGGTCTCGACCGGGACGACGGTCACCTGGGAGTGGACCGGCCAGGGCGGCGACCACAACGTCGTCCACCAGGACGAGGCGTTCAACAGTGGGTCGGCCGTCGACGAGGAAGGCCACACGTTCGAACACACCTTCGACGAGGCCGGCACGTTCCTCTACTACTGTGGTCCCCACCAGACGGTCGGGATGAAAGGCGCCGTCGTCGTCGAGTAGACCTCCGACCGCCAGTCGGGCCGTTTTGGTGGGTTCCGACCGCCAGTCGGGCCGTTTTGGTGGGTTCCGACCGCCATTCGGGCCGTTTTGGCGGGTTCCGACCCTCATCGGGACGGTTCTCGCGGACTGACGTGACGGGACCGTCCGGTCCGGGCGACTCACTCGCCGCGCAACCGGGCCACGTGGTCGATGCGCTTCTGGACCAGGTCCGGTGTGCCGATGTCGTGACGGATGCGGACCCCGTCGCCGGCCGCCGCGAGCGCGTCTTCCGCGACCTCCTCCGCGACGGCGATCGTGTCGGCGATCCCTACGACCGCGAACGCGCGGGAGGTCGTCGTGTAGATGCCGTCCTCCCGCTCGTCCACGGACGCGTAGAACAGTAAGGCCTCGGCCGGCGTCCCGCCGTCGGGGAGTTCGCGGGCGTCGTCCGTCTCGGACCGGAATCCGCCATCAGCGGCCACGCCGGACCCGGCGCCGCTACGGTATCGCTCGTTGACGCGTTCGACCGTCGCCTCGTCGACGCTGACTCTGGCACCGCTCTCGGGGTCGGTCGGGTAGCCGTCGGGCACGGCGTACTTGCAGACGGTCGCCTTCGGGTCGAAGGAGAGTTTCGGCAGCGACTCGCCATCGCGGGCGGCCGTGAGCACGTCGAGGAAGTCCGTGTTCAGGACCGGCAGGGTGTTCATCGCCTCGGGGTCGCCAAAGCGGGCGTTGAACTCGACGACTTTCACGCCGTCGGCGGTGAGCATGAACTGGCCGTAGAGGACGCCCTTGTACCCGTCGAGGGCGTCGACGGTCGCCTCCAGCACGTCGACGGCCTCCTGGTAGTCGGCCCGGTCCATGAACGGGAGTTCGAGTTTGCCGTCGGAATAGGAGCCCATGCCGCCGGTGTTGGGGCCCTCGTCGCCCTCGTAGGCGCGCTTGTGGTCCTGGACGGCGGGGGTCACGCGCAGGTCGCCGCCGGCGACGAACGCCTGGACGGTGAACTCCTCGCCGACGAGGCGCTCCTCCAGGACGATCCGGTCGTAGTCGGACTCGCGGATGTAGGCTTTGGCCTCCTCGGCGGCGACCTGGTCGCCGATGACGCGGACGCCCTTGCCGCCCGTGAGGCCGGCGGGCTTGACCGCCAGGTCCCCCCCGTACTCGTCGATGTACTCGCAGGCGGCCTCCACGTCCTCGAAGGTCGCGAAGTCGGGACAGCCCGGGATGTCGTGGCGCTCCATGAACCGCCGCTGGAAGGCCTTGTCCGTCTCGATGCGGGCCTCCTCCTCCCGCGGGCCGAAGGCGTAGACGCCCGCGTCGTCGAGGCTGTCGGCGACGCCCGCCTCCAGCGCCGCCTCGGGACCGACCACCGCCAGCGTCGCGTCGACCTCGCGGGCGTAGGCGGTCACCGCCGTCGGGTTCGTCGTATCCAGCGTCTCGAACCCCTCCGCGAGTCGCGCGATGCCCGGGTTCCGGTTGCCCGCACACGCGTACAGCGCGGCCGAGTCCGCCAGGGCGCGTGCGATCGCGTGCTCTCGACCGCCGCCGCCGACCAGCAACACTGTCTCTGACATAGGCGAAGGCCCGTCTGCGGGTACTGTAAGCGTTGTCCTTCCACGCCTCGCGTCTCTGAGCGGACGAACCCAGGGTACAGGCCAGCCAGGGGATCTCCACCGAAAAAAGCCGGGACGCCGCGTCAGTCCGACGCGGCCGCGTCGCTGTTGTCAACACCTGGACCGTCCACGTCCGGCGTCGGGCCCCTGAACGCGAGAAAGAGCACGGCGCCGACCACGAACACTACCACGCCCGAACTGGCCACTGCCGAAATGAGTGCGAGGTTTACCATCAGTCGTGGGTGTTCCGGCGAACGGTAAAACGTCTTCTATTTCTGATGTGTTTGTGAACGGGTCCCAAAGCGGGGCGTCGGCGGTGCCCGACGCTCCCGGGGACGCTCGCGGGGGACACGGGGGGTTTACCAGTCGCCGCGGCCAACGCCCGGTATGACCGACGACCCCACCGCGCGCAACCGCCTCGACGAGGAGGAGAGCCCTTACCTCCGCCAGCACGCCGACAACCCGGTGAACTGGCAACCCTGGGACCAGCAGGCGCTTGCGGCCGCCAAGGACCGGGACGTTCCAATCTTTCTCTCTATCGGGTACGCGGCCTGTCACTGGTGTCACGTCATGGAAGCGGAGAGCTTCCAGGACGAGGAGGTCGCCCGGCGGCTCAACGAGCAGTTCGTCCCGGTCAAGGTCGACCGCGAGGAGCGCCCGGACGTCGACAGCATCTACATGAGCATCTGCCAGCAGGTGACCGGCCGGGGCGGGTGGCCGCTCAACGCCTGGCTCACGCCCGAGGGCGAACCGTTCTACGTGGGGACGTACTTCCCGAAGGAACCACGGCGCAACGCCCCCGGGTTCGCGCAGTTGCTCGACGACATCGCAGACTCCTGGGCCGACCCCGAGGAACGCGAGGAGATGGAACGGCGCGCCCGACAGTGGACCGACGCCATCGAGGGTGACCTCGAAGAGACGCCCGACCAGCCCGGGAAGGCGCCCGACGAGACAGTGCTGGTCGAGGCCGCCGACGCCGCGCTCCGGGGTGCCGACCGCGAGTTCGGCGGCTGGGGCCGCGGCCAGAAGTTCCCCCAGTCGGGCCGGCTCCGCGTCCTGACACGGGCGTTCGACCGGGAAGGCCGTGACACCTACCGCCAGGTCGTCACCGAGGCGCTGGACGCGATGGCCGACGGCGGCATGTACGACCACCTCGGCGGGGGGTTCCACCGCTACACGACCGACCGCGAGTGGGTCGTCCCCCACTTCGAGAAGATGCTCTACGACAACGCCGAACTCCCGCGGACCTACCTCGCCGGCTACCAGCTCACCGGCACCGAGCGGTACCGCGAGGTGGCCGCCGAGACGCTGGCGTTCGTCGAGCGCGAACTCACCCACCCAGAGGGCGGTTTCTACAGCACCCTCGACGCCGAGAGCCTCCCGCCCGGCGCGGACGACACCGGGGACGACGCCGGGAGTCACTCGCCCGGCGGGGACGACACGGGGGGAGACCCAGAGCCCGGGTCAGGCTCCGGCGACGCCGCGGCCGGCGGCCACGGCGAGGAGGGGGCCTTCTACGTGTGGACGCGGGCCTCGGTCCGCGAGGCGGTCGAGACTCACGCCGACGTGGACGCCGACCTCGCGACGGACCTGTTTTGCGACCGGTACGGCGTCACGCCGTCTGGCAACTTCGAGGGGAAGACGGTCCTGACGCTGAGCGCGTCGGTCGACGCGCTCGCCGAGGAGTACGACCGCGACCCCGACGAGGTCGGGCGCCTCCTCGCGGCCGCCGAGGAGGCAGCCCTCAAAGCCAGGGAGACGCGCCCGCGACCGGCCCGCGACGAGAAGGTGCTGGCCGGGTGGAACGGGCTGATGGTATCGGCCTTCGCGGAGGCGGCCGTCGTCGATGACCCCGCGTGGGCCGAGACGGCCTCGGCCGCGCTGTCGTTCGTCCGCGAGCACCTCTGGGACGACGACGAGGGCCGCCTCGCGCGCCGCTACAAGGACGGCGACGTCCGCATCCAGGGGTACCTCGAGGACTACGCCTTCCTCGCACGCGGGGCTCTCAATCTCTACGAGTCGACCGGCGATGTCGGGGCCCTGTCGTTCGCGCTGGATCTGGCGGCCGTCGTCGAAGAGGAGTTCTGGGACGAGGACGAGCGGACACTGTATTTCACCCCCGAGAGCGGCGAGTCACTGGTCGCCCGGCCCCAGGAACTGGCCGACCGGTCGACGCCCTCGAGCGCGGGCGTGGCCGCCGAGACGCTGCTCGCGCTGTCGGGGTTCGTCGCCCACGACCGCTTCGAGACGGTCGCGGCGGGCGTCGTCGAGACACACGGCGGCCGCATCGAGTCGGACCCGGTCCAGCACCCGTCGCTCGTCCTCGCCGCGGACGTGCTCGCCCACGGTCACAGCGAACTCACCGTCGCCGGGGGGCGACCGACCGAGTGGCGAGAACGACTCGCGGAGACCTACGTCCCGCGGCGCTTGCTGGCGCCCCGTCCCGGGACCGACGAGGAACTCGCCGGGTGGGTCGACCGGCTCGGACTGGCCGAGACCCCTCCGGTGTGGGCCGGGCGCGAGGCCCGCGACGGCGAGCCGACGGTGTATGCCTGCCAGGAGAGAGCGTGTTCGCCCCCGAGACACGACCTGGCCGAGGCCCTCGAGTGGTTCGATGGGTGAGTCAGGCCGACGCCGCGAGGGCCTCCAGTTCGCGGGCCAGGTACACCGCGATCGAGACCTGTGCCTCCTCGACGAAACGAGCGACCTCCTCGCCGTCGCGCGCTCGCGGTTCGTCACCGCTCGCGCCGGTCGATGCGCCCTGCGCATCGCGCTCGACTACTACCGTCGGGATCAACTCGATGCCGTGCTCCTCGACGCCGGGGCCAGTCTTCGATCCGTCCTCCTCTTTCTCGACGGGGTAGTGTTCGATCCGCGAGTCGGGCACGCCGGCGGCCTCCAGCGCCGCCGCGAAGTCCGGCAACTGCGAGCGACAATCGATACACCAGTCGCCCCCCCACACCTTGTAGGTCACCTCGTCCCGGAGGGAGGCCAGAATGTCCACCTCGTCCGCGTAGGCCTCCTTGGTCCAGACGGGATTCGGTTCCATCGTTTCCAGCGACATACCCCCCTGTTCCGGCCCGAACGGCTTAATAACCCCGCTCGGTTCACCGGCCGGGGTCGCCCGAAAACTACGTCGGGCCCCGTCCCGGTCGCCTCGGAGACGGCGACACTCCCTGCCGGAGCCAGCGGGGATTTAAGACCGGGCGGCCTACTCCCGCAGAGTGAAAGAGAGCATCCTCGAAACCATCGGGTCGCCGCTGGTCGAGGTCGACGGCCCGGCGGGCGCGACCGTCGCGGCGAAAGTCGAGTCGTTCAACCCCGGCGGGTCGGCCAAGGACCGCCCGGCCCACTGGATGGTCGAGGCCGCCGAACGCGACGGCGACCTCGAACCCGGCGACACCATCGTCGAACCGACGAGCGGGAACACGGGCATCGGGCTGGCGATGGTCGGCGCCGCCAAAGGCTACGACGTGTGTCTGGTGATGCCGTCCTCGAAGTCGCCGGAGCGGCGCCAGACCATGCGGGGGTACGGCGCCGGGATCGAACTCGTCGACGGCGACATCTCCGCCGCGCGCGAACGCGCGGACGAACTCGTCGCCCGGGAGGGGTACGTCCAGATGCACCAGTTCGAGAACCCCGCGAACCCGCGGGCCCACTACGAGACGACGGGCCCCGAGATTCTCGACCAGGTCGGGGACCGCACCGTCGACGCGCTGGTCGCCGGCGTCGGCACCGGCGGCACCATCACCGGCATCGGGCGCCGCCTCCGCGAGGAGTTCCCCGATATGAACGTCGTCGCCGTCGAACCGGCGACCAACGCCGTCCTCTCGACCGGCGGGGCCGGCGAGGACGACTTCCAGGGGATGGGCCCGGGGTTCGTCAGCGAGAACCTCGACCGCTCGCTGCTGGACGACGTGCTCACGGTCGAGCTCCCGGAGGCCGAACGGGAGTGTCGCCGCCTCGCCCGCGAGGAGGGGATCTTCGTCGGCCAGTCCAGCGGCGCCTCGAACCTCGCCGCGAGACGCGTCGCCCGCCGACTGGCCGACGACGACGCCGTCCCCGACCCGCTGGTCGTCACCGTCTACTGGGACAGCGGCGAACGCTACATGTCGACCGGACTGTTCGACGGGGAGTAGAGACGCCCCTCCAGTCCCGGCGGCCGGTCCGCTACGGCACCGAACCGATCGGGGCGGGTGAGGGGGACCGACGCGTGCCAACCGGCACCGTGTTCTGTGACCCGGCGGGATTTCACTACTGGGACCGTCCGACGAACAGTTCTGAACAACGGGCGGTTCCGACCGACGAGCGGTTCCGACAGACGAGCCGAGTCTGTCACTCCTCGCGGTACTCCTCGAACCCGCGGCGTTCGCCGGTGACGCGCTTGCGGGCCTGGCCAGTGACGAACGTGCCCAGGGCGATGAACGCGCCGGCCAGAGCGAACGAGACCAGCGCGACCGTATCGAACGAGAACGCGAGCGTCCCACCCCAGGCGTCGAATCCCCCGGCCCGTAGCGCGACGGGCACCAGCAGTGTCGCCACGGCGATGAGGTAGAGACTCCGCCCGAAGGCCTCGGCGGGGGCGCGGGCCCGGGCGAGCACCGCCGCCGGCCCGAGCCACCCGGCCAGAAAGACCAGGGCGGCCGACCAGAGCGACAGCGAAACGACAGAGCCGACCAGAAAGAGCACGAGCGGCGCCAGCGGGATACTCACCGCGAGGCCCGCCACGGTCCGGACCGGCCCCGAGGCCCGCCGCAGTCCCGCGTCGTCCGTCTCCAGCAGCGTCTCGGGCTCTTCGAGGACGTCGCCGTCGAGTTCCGAGAGGTCGACCGTCTCGCCGTCCTCGTCGAGCGCCGTCGCACAGCCCGGACAGAAGCGCGCCTCCTCCGGGAGGGGGTCTCCACACTCCGGGCACTCGAAGGACGGCTCCGGGACCCGCCCGTCTCCGTCGTCCTCGATACGGGGCTCTTCGCCTGTCTCCGGGACGGGGTCCCCGCCGACAGACGGGTCTTCACCGGCGGGTGGGTCATCGTCGGGGGAACGGCCGTCGTCGTCCCCGTCCGTGTCGCCCATAGCCCGTGTTCGGGCGCTTCACTCATGAATTTCCCGCGTCGGAAACGATAAACGGGAGCCAGCCGACCACTCGGGCATGCGACTGGAGCAGTACTGGGGCATCGGGCCGAAGACGCGGGCCCGCCTCGAGGAGGAACTCGGCGTCGAGCGGGCGGTCCAAGCCATCGAGACGGCCGACACCAGGGCGCTGGTCGACGCCGGCCTCTCCCGGGGGCGGGCCACGCGGATCCTCCGGCGGGCCCAGGGCGGGGACGCGATGGACGTCCTCGCCACGCGTGACACCCGCCAGGTCTACAAGGAACTGCTCGAACTCGCCGGCGAGTACGCCCTCACCGACGACGCCGCAGGCCGGATCCGCATCCTGACACCGCTGGCCACCGAGGAGGAGATGCGCGACCGCCTCGACAGGGTCGAGGCCGCCCGCGAGGCCTGGGCCGGACTGGACGAGCGGACCCGCGGGTCCGTCGAGGACGCGTTCGCGGCCCACGACAGCGCGGGGGGCGAACTGGCGAGCGTCAGGACGGCGCTCGCGCTCTCGGAGGCCGACGTCGACACCGGCGTCTTCGGGTCGGTCGCCGACCTCAACGCCGCGGCTCTCGAAGAGGCCGCGGCGGCACTGGCCGGGCTGGCGGGCGAGGGCGACCGCGTCGGGGAGGGAGCCGACGAGAAGCTGGACGCGCTACGGGCACAGCTCGCAGCCGCCGAGGACATGGCCGCGGCGCCCGCCGAGGTGGTCGAGGCCGTCGAGTCGGAGGCCCGCGGCCCCGAGGCCTTCCGGGAGACGGTGCTCGACCACGTGACGGGCGAGACGGGCGTCGACAGCGGCCGGGTCAGGGAGTCCGCGCCCACCGAGGCCGCCGACGCGACCGACTTCGCCACCGGGACGCTCCGGACGCTCTCGACGGACCTCCGGGAGGCGGTCGACGAGCGCGAACGGGCGGTGGCCCAGCGCCTCTCGGGCACCGTCGAGCGGACCCGCACCGAGATCGACGCGGCGGTCGAGGCCGTCTCGGACGCGGCGCTGTACCTCTCGCTGGCGCGGTTCGCCGACGCGTTCGACCTGACGCGGCCGGCCTTCGTCGACCGCGAGACGGTCGCCGTCGCGAACGCGCGCAACATCGCGCTGGTCGCCGCCGACGGGGAGGGCGGCGTCCAGCCCGTCACCTACGCCGTCGGCGAGCACGACCTGGACCTGCCGGGGGCGACGCGGCCGCCCAGGGGCCACCGCGTGGCGGTGCTGACGGGCGCCAACAGCGGCGGGAAGACGACGCTGCTAGAGACGCTCTGTCAGGTCCAGCTCCTGGCACAGATGGGGTTGCCGGTGCCCGCCGACGCGGCCGAGGTGGGCGTCGTCGACGCCATCGTCTTCCACCGCCGCCACGCCAGTTTCAACGCGGGCGTCCTCGAATCGACGCTCCGGTCGGTCGTCCCGCCGCTGACCGAGGGCGGGCGCACGCGCATGCTCGTCGACGAGTTCGAGGCGATCACCGAACCGGGGAGCGCGGCCGACCTCCTGCACGGGCTCGTGCGGCTGACCGTCGAGCGGGGGGCGCTGGGCGTGTTCGTGACCCACCTCGCGGAGGACCTGGAGCCGCTCCCGCCGGAGGCCCGGACGGACGGCATCTTCGCGGAGGGACTGACGACCGACCTGGAGTTGCGGGTCGACTACCAGCCGCGGTTCGAGACCGTCGGCCGCTCGACGCCGGAGTTCATCGTCTCGCGGCTGGTGGCCAACGCCTCCGACCGGACCGAACGCGCGGGCTTCGAGACGCTCGCCGAAGCCATCGGCGAGGAAGCCGTCCAGCGGACCCTCTCGGACGCGCGCTGGTCGGCCTGAGGCGGGAACCGCGACGGACTGGCCACCAGGGTCGGGCGGCGACCGACTCAGGCGTCGAGGGCCTCGGCCACGAGGACCGTCGCGTCCATGACACCGAAGCCCTCCACGAGCGTCTCCCGGACGGCGTCCGGGTCGCGCTCGTCGGTCCGGAACCGGACCGTCGCGGTCACCCGGATGTCGGTCGCCCGCGGCGTGACGTCGGTGATGCCGGTCACCTCGACGTTCCCGGCGCCGTCCACGTCGCTCACGACGCGGTGGACGCCGCTCTCGAGGTCGCCCATCTCGTCGCGGGCGACCCACAGGTCGACCTCGGCCGTCGCCTCGGTTGTACAGGCATGGACTGCCATAGGCCCTCGGCGCGAGTCGAACGCGCGTCGTCCGCGTGGACGACCACCGTGCGAGGGTCACGTCGCCTCGGAAAGACCCCTCCCCGTGCCCGCTCCGGGACCCTCCGCGTCAACAGCGGCTGGCGACCCGGACCGCTCGCCCCGCGTGGGAACGAGCGGCCCGGACAGCGTCGGGGCTGTGGTCCGGCGGTGCAATCGCGGGAGCGCCCGGGGGAGCGTGACGCCGAAGTGGGGTCGAACGTCGTGTGTCGCTGGCGCGGGAACCGACCGCAGTCCGAGGCCGGGCCTGCACCGTCAGGGTCGACAACAAGAGAGCCGAGACGGCTCGAATCGACCGCCGACGGCCGGACCCGGAGCCCGGGCGGCGAACGTCACGCGGCGGCGGTCGATTCGAACCCGCAGATGGTCCAGACCGACCCGCCTGCCACGCTCCCGTCCGTATTGACGGACGGATAGCCGATCACCGACGGCGTCTCCGCCGCCGCGTCGGCCCGTAGCGTGGCATTGGTGGTCGTCATCCGGATCACTGCTCACCTGTCTCGGCGAGCTACCATGGTATCGAAACGGGAACATATTAATTCTTTTCCACGACTGGGAACCGTTCACACACCACGCCAGCGGTCGGTTCCGTCCGTGGATGGACGTCTCCGGACAGGAACGGACAGGTCCGACAGGGACAGTCAGAAGTCAGACAGGACGGTCTGGACCCACCCCGACCCGGAGTGGTCGGCGAGACGGCGGTCCGTGCTGTCGGCGCCGGCGTCGTCTGCGCCGGAGTCGGTGGCGTCGTCCGCGTCGAAGCCCGCGAGACTCGCCTGTTCGTCCTCGGTGAACGAGAGGTTTGAGACGCGGACCCCCAGTTTGCGGACCTCGGTGTCCTCGAACTCCCCGAGCAGTTCCAGGGCGGTCTCGACGACGAGGTCCGCGTCCTGGACGGGACCGGGGAGCGAGCGGGCGCGGGTGTTCACGTCGAACGGCGGGACGACGACCTTGATCCCGATGGTCCGGTAGAGGGCGTCCTCGCGGCGTGCGCGGTCGGCGACGTCGACCGCGAGTCCGCGGACGCGCTCGCGTTTCCGTCCGGGGTCGTCGGTCGCCTCGGTGAACGCCGACTCCCGGGAGAGGCTCTTGGGTTCGCCGACCGGTTCGACCTCGCGGGGGTCCTCGCCGCGGGCGAAGCGCCGCACCCCCAGGCCGCGCTCGCCGAACTGCTCGCGGAGCGCCTCGCGGTCGGCCGCCGCGAGGTCGCCGGCCGTCTCGACGCCCATCGCACGGAGCTGTCGCGCGGTCACGGGACCGACGTTGTGGATCGCCTCGGCGGGCAACGGCGCGAGGAACGCGCGGACCTCGCCGGGTTCGACCACCGTGAGCCCGTCGGGTTTGTCGTGGTCGCTGGCGACCTTGGCCGCGCTCATCGTCGGCGCGACGCCGACGCTGGCCACGACGCCGACCGTCTCCCGGATCCGCTCTTTCAGGTCGCGCGCGAACTCGACGACGGTCGGGCGCTGGCCGTCGTCGACGGTCGCCTGGTTGCCCCCGCCGGCCCCGTCGCCCCAGCGGACGCTGTCGGTCACGTCCAGGTACGCCTCGTCGATGCTGACCTCCCGCACCACGTCTGCGCGCTCGCGGAGGGCCGCCTTCACGTCCGCGGCGACCTCCTCGTAGTACTCCAGGTCGACGGGGCGGTAGAAGCCCGCCTCGTCGACGTCGAGGTCAGGGTCGCCCGCGGCGTCGACCTTCCGGGGCAGTAGCTCCAGCGCCTCGGAGATGGCCATCGCGCTCTCGACGCCGTACTCGCGGGCCTCGTAGCTCGCGGTCGCGACTGCGCCGTGGCTCTCGTCGGCCTCGTAGCCCATCCCGACGACGAGTGGCTCGCCCCGGAGCGCGGGCTCGCGCAGGCGTTCGCAGGCCGCGTAGAAACAGTCCATGTCGACGTGACAGACCACCCGCTGGTGGCGGTCGTCGGTCAGCCGTTCGAACCCCTCGGCCGGCGGGTGCTCCCGGTCTCCGGTCCGGCGGCCTGGTGCCATCGCGTCGGCCCAACTAAACCGTCGAGTGGTATCAAATCCCCGCCTCGCAATGGCGCGTGTCAGGGGGTCGCCGTGGGTGTCGCCGTTCCGGCCCGACCTGTAGCACAGCCTCCCTTTCACAGCCGACTAAATAAACTCCCGGGCGACTGAGACCCCTCTCTGACGGTCACCGTAGCTGCGGCTGGCTCTACGTGAGTCGAAAGAATCGTGTCGCGGAGCGGCCGCTGAAGGGTCGGTTAGGACCCGAGGCGGGTTGGCCACGACCCGCCTCGAAACGTACTGTTCCGGAACGGTGCCAATCTACCGGAGGTTCACGACGGTGGTTCCCGTCGGGAGCCCCGTGTGGCTCCAGATGTGTGTTAACACGCAACACACTTAATTGTTACTCGCTGTCCCCCGTCGGTTCCGCTGTGGCCCTCCCGACCGGTGGTCAGCGGGGCAATTTTTACCGGCGACGGGAGGAGGCCTGCCGAGAGCAAGGACTTTAGCGTGGGGCGGACCTGGCGGGCATATGGCCGACAATCGCGTCGTGCAGGGTCGTATGGTCACGCCGAAGAAGCTCGCGGAGCTGATCGAGGGGGAGTCGGTGATGGACGCCGAGGCGATCACCGACGCCGAACGGTCGTGTCCCGACTGTGGCGGGGACGTCCTCGAAGTGGGCTACATGCCCTCCGTGACGGCGTTCGTCACCGGCTACAAGTGCCAGGACTGTGACTGGTCCGAGCGCGAAGAGTGAGCGCCGGCGGGTCAGAGAGCCCCGGGGCGTGCCGTCCCGCCGGCCGTCGAGACCGAAACCCCTTTAGTGAACTTGATCCTACCCGGTACCGAGGGGTCGTGGCCAAGTCAGGTATGGCGACTGACTCCAGAGGCACCGCGCCCGGGACGAAACCCAGACTGATATACTGACCGGCCGGCTGATCACCGGCCGTGTGATGACCCTCTGGAGTTCCGAGGCGCGACCGGAGATATCAGTCGATCGGGGGTTCAAATCCCTCCGACCCCATCGGAATCTTCGCTTCTTTTCATCATTCCTGAGAGGAAAAAGCGCCAAAAAACTCCAGGGGGGTCGGCCGTGAGCGCTGGCCTCGAGATGCGGCTCGACGCCCAGGACGGCCAGCTGCTGGCCGGCGTTGACGCCCAAGACGTCTCCGTGGTCGTCGCCGCGCCGACCGACGCCGATCTCGACGACCTCCAGGAGGCCGTCGACGACGCGAGTCGAGAACTCGCCCACTCGCTGGAGGTGTGGAGCCGTGTCTGACCCCGACACGGACGCCTTCGAGTTCGAAGCGAAGATCCAGCGCGGGAACGGCACCGACGATCGGGACACCTTTAAGGCGAAAGTCAGCGCCGACACCGTCGACGAGCTCGACGAGAAGGTCGCAGAGATTCGCGAGCGGCTGGAAGAGTACGCTCACGAGTTTCGCCAGATCCAGCCCAGCAAGAAACGGCCACTGAGCGACGATCAGCGCACGCTCCAGGAGGCCGAGTCCGATGACTGACTGGCCGCTGGCGATCGACGGCCACGAGTACCACCCGATCCCGGCGACGTGGCTGGACCACGGCAGCGACGAAGGGTACGGCTCGCCGCGGTGTTACGCTGTCTCGGTCGCTCACTCGGTCCGAGACCTCATTCGGATCCGCTACGTCGCTCGCGACGGCGGTGTCTACGTCCAGTCGACCTCGAGCAAGCCCAACCCCACGGGTGAGGGCGTCGTGCCTGCATCGCTCGCGAGCGTTCACGACTGGCCGCGCTCTATCGTGCCCCCGTCGCGCGCTGAGCCCGCGGATACCGCCCGCGACCTCGAGCGCGAGCGCCTGCAAGCGGTCTGGCCTGAGCGCGTGCACGCTCTCGATACCGAGCACGAGCGCGAACTGGTGACTGACGGCGGGTCTGACCGTCTGTATCTCGGCCGCGAGGCGATACAAGTCGGTCGCACCCCACCCGCATGCGGGGGGTGGTCAGAGTGACGGGTGATAACGCTGTGGACGATAGTGAACGATGTGAGGACTGTGACGAGCCGATCACTGGGACCCCACGGTGGTACTACGGGGACGCCTATCACAGAGACTGCCTCTACGCCGCCGACGGTGCCGGCCTGGAGTGCGAAGTCTGCGGGATCTCCATCGAGAACGAGTTGAACCTCGCCCCGATCGAGTACGAGGGCGAGACTGTCCAGGCCTGTCCCGGCTGTCACGGCGCCGCAGGAGGTGAGCGATAAGATGTCGGACGATACTGACCAAGTTGAACTTGTCCGATGTACTCGCGGCCACACCGTCAAGCGCGACGACTGCGACCGCTACGTAGGACGACACGTTCAGTTATTTTGCCCACTCTGTGAAAGTCGAATTGAGACGGTCAAGAACGGCGATGATACCTGCAAATACAGTGCTAAGGTTGTCTGTACCGACGATGTAGCGTCAAGTGTAGCGAATGCTTGGATGGTTTTCTGCAACGCTATCCGCGAAATTAACGGAGCTGAAATCACCGATGCGCGTGCAGACCCCGAAGGAGTTGAACGTGTAGATCGTTCAGTAGACACGGGAGACGATCAGGTAGCGGAATCCAACGGAGATGGTACCGATGAGTGACGAGAATGGGATCGTCTCGGACGATAGATCACAATGCACTACACACGATGTGGGGCAAGTTTTATTACTCATGCACTACATAGTGTGTAGTGTAGAAGGACGATGCCTGAGAAAAGCCCCGAACTCTGGAACGTCGAAGAAGGCGACAAGTTCACGCGGTCGAGAGGAATGCCCGACGTCTGGGAGGTCGTCGAGATCGTCGAGGAGGAAGGCTTCGGAACGGAACGGCGCGAGGTCACGCTCCGTGCGACCGAGTACAAAGGCGACGGCGGCGTCGACATCGAGGTCAACAACCACACGAGCCAGTTCAGCCGTGAATTCGAGGCGGTCGACGAATGAGCGTGCCCGTGAAGGACCCCGATGTCTGCGACCGCTGCGAGGTCATCGACGAAGAGCATCTCGCGACGGCGCCCGTCGTCATCGGCGAGATCGACTCCGAGTCGGTCTGCCACATGTGCCGACGCGACGAGCTGGTCGGGGAGACGTTCCTCTCCGAGCGCGAGGCGCTCGTCGTCGCGCTGAAGCAACTCGGCGACATGTCCCACGGCGACATCGCGGAGATGTTCAAGCCGTCAAAGTCGACCATCGACGAATACAGCAGCCGAGCGAATTCAAAAGTCGAACGGGCGAAGCGGACGATCGAACTGATCGAGTAGACGTTCTTTTCGACGGCAGTTCGCCGTGCAACCAGCGATACGTCTACACGGGAGTGGATCAGTCGTGACCTCCTCGGACGATAGATCGTGGTACGGGAAGAACACCCCCCATCCTAAATATGTCGCAGAGTGCCCCTTACACGGCCTCTACACGGGGAGTGTTTGTCCGTCCTGCAAGGCGGTGTGGCGTAACCTACACACGGTACGATCTCAGGGAGGTGAGCGGTACAAGTCCACCGTACAAACGACGCTGACCGGGCTCGGGGAGGGATCGGCGTGACGCAAGTCGAGCCCGCCACCCACGAGGCCGACGCCACGCTCTACTATGCCCCCGTCGAGACACACCCGAACGCGCTCGTGGATTACAGCGGACTCGATCCGTACTGGTATCTCGCCGACCTCTTGATCAGCCACGTCGACGGCGGATACCACGAGCTCGAGACGGAGATCGACGGCGAGCACGCCACGATCCGACTCACGTACTCCCGAAGCGGGATCCGTCCCGCTCGAGAGCACGACGTCGCTAGCGATCGCCTGTACGAGTTCGACGTGAACGTCCAGCTCGACGGCCAGCGAAAGGTCAACTACAACGTGAGCCCCCGATTCGAGGACATGCGCGACTCGGACGGCGAGGAGATCTCGACGCCGTGGGATCACACCGACCCCGAGGAGGGGCTCGCCGTCCGCGTCCAGTCGAGCAACGTCGCGCTCGACGAACTCCCGGAACTCCTACCCCGAGCGCTCCACGAGCTCTCCGAGGACCTCGAGACGTCCATGTGGACCGGATACTTTCAGCAGCCGTTTGACGGCCGCCTGATCGCTCTCGAGCGCTACGTCCGGATCCGCCGCGAGCTCCAGGAGACGCTTGTCCGGACTGGCGGAGTCATGGACCGACTAGCTAGCCACCTCTCCGACACGGCCGGGACCGCCGGCTCTCGCGAGTGGGATAACCAGGAGACGCGAGGCCACTATCACACGCTCCATTTCGACTCCTCCGGCGCTCGAGCGCTCGTCGACCGGCATTGTTACGGCGGACAGATCAAGTCGTACCTCCCTCGCGAGCCCGAGTCCTTCGAGCCCTCGGATCCGCTGTATCACCCGAAGGTCGGTAGCAAGTTCGTTGCCGGCCGTACCGACACGGGCTCTGTCGACTGGAGCGACCGCCACGACGTCGTCGACGAACTCGACGAGCGCCTCCTCTCCGTCCTCTCCTGGAGCGAGATCTCCACCGAGGCCGGCGGGACGACCTACGTCGCGGACGACCATTTTAGCGCCGGGGCGACCGAGAGCTCGGTCCCCCTCCACCGCGACCCGCTCCCGGAGCTCGACGCTCGCGAGGACCTCCAGCTCGTTGACGCCCTCCAGTCCATGACGCCGAGTCACCGCGACATGGTCCAGGAACTCGCGACGGACGGCGGGCGCGACGTCCAGGAGCTCGCCGCCGACACCGACACCTCCGAGAGCACCGTGTACCGCATGCTCGACGCCTTCGAGGGAGTCCTCGAGAGCGACGCTGGCCACGTCCAGTGGGTCAGCGCGTCGATCCGCGAGAAAATCCGCGAGACACTCGGCGAGCTCGACGACCACCTGGACGCCGCGCTCGAGCGTGTCGGTCGTCTCGTCGATCTCGATCAGTATCAGCGCGCCTCGAGCGCCTTCGAGGAGTGGCTGGCCGACCACGCCGCCGAGTTTCGCCAGCCCTCGAGGGACGGCGGTCGTCCCGTCGTCGAGATCAAGCGCGAGCTGACCCGTCGCTCCCGCTGGAGTGACCTCCCCGACGTCGTCGACGTCCTTGAGGAGATGCTCGACGCCTGGGCACGTGACGGCCGCGACCGTCGCGAGCTCCTGGACGCCAAGTTCGTCGCGAGCGTCGACGGCGATCGACGCGAGCGGTTCGTTTGGTCCGAAGTCGGCGAAGATCCGCCGCCCTGACCGCCTCCCGGCCAGTGGCAACACTACCGACCGACCTCTTTCTTTATAAGTAGTTCCGCGCTCCAGCTCCGAACCCCTCTTTCTCATGGAGTCCCGACGTCGCTCGTCGCTAGGAGTCCCGGAAACTCTTGCCGTCTCCCGACCGCCGGTTTTCCCGGTCGGTGGGAGGATCCCCTTGTGCGGTGTGGCCAATGCCACATGCGCGTAAAAAATACTCCCCCGCCTCCGCTCTCAGCTAACCGCGCCAGCCGAAACGATGGTTAGCTAAGGGGGGTACCCAATGCGGCGCGCGCAGAGCGCGCGCGCCTTCGGTAGAATGCCAGAGAGTGCCGAAACCGGGCCGCTCGCGCGGGTGTGAGCGCACTACCTGGGTGCGTGCCTACTCGCGAAACCCGTTTGTCGGGCGCGCTTACGAGGGGCCGCGCTCGAGCGCCCCCTCGAGCTCGCCGACGTCCGCGAGTGCCCGCGGGTGCCTCAGCGGCTCGGCGGCCGCGTGAGCGTGCTCTCGCGCCCTCGAGGCCGAGCGCCCCCGATGGGCGGGCGCATGGTACTACGTGCGTCTGCGCGGGTGTGTCCGGGCCCTCGAGCGCCGCCAGCGAGCCTTAAAGCTCGCTCAGAATGTCGTCGGCCCGCGCGACGGCCGTTGTGTCCACGTCGTGGACGATCGTGCCAGTCATGGCGATCACGCGCGCTCTATCGCCCCCGTAGCCGTTGCGCCGCGTTGCTCACTCGCTGGCCGAGATTGCCGTCGCCAAACACTCGGTACGCCGCCAGCCCGACGCCGGCGACGAGCGCGGCGCCGACAAATGGGTTGCCGCCGCCGCTCGAGCCCGTCGGGCCCGCGGGAGCACCCGAGCTCGAGCTCCCGCCGCCGAAGATCGAGCCCGAGAGCGATGTCGAGCCATTGAACGACGAGCCGTTTTCAAACTCGCCCCCATACTCGATCTCACCGTCGGCGCCCTGCGAGGCGTTGCTCGTCAGATTGTCCGCGATCTGCGCGACGTAATACTCAACAGGCTCGTCGAACTCTCGAGAGCCGTTATACACCGGATCGCCCGTCTCGTTGTAGATCGTGTAGTTGATCGAGTTCATCGGCTCCGGCGACTGAACCCCGAAGGACGTGCCGTTGATCTCCGAGAGGAGTCGCGTGAAATTGGTGTTCATGCGCGACTTGTTGGGCGATACCGTCGTTACTGTCGCCGTCGCCGTTGGCGTCGGTGTCGTTTCCGGCTCGTCGTATGGCGGAATGTAGAGGATCCCTTCTACAAGCGTCGGCTGCACCTCGTATCCCTTGAACTCGTACACGGCCGGCTCATCACTGATCACGGTGAGATCATACGTCCGGTTATCCTGCACGCCCACAAACGCCCGATCGTTGTGGTTGAACGTGTGATAACTGCCGCCTCCCGGCCCTTCTACCGTCAGAGACGGATTATCAGAGAACAATCCGTTTTCCGTCTCGTCTTGCAGCACAAACGGGAGCTCGCGCCCGTAGCTGAAGTTTGTCGACTCCGAGCCCGAGACGTCGACCGTTTCCGAGAGCGTCCCGTAATCGCTCGAGTCCACTCTGATTGTGTACGTTCCCGACGACAGAGTGAGCGAATACGCTCCCGTCGAGCTCGTCGACGTCGACGCCGCGACTGAGCCGGAGCTGTCGATCGCTTCCACGGTTGCGCCGCCGACGGCCGTGCCGTCCGGTGCCGTGACTGTCCCATCAACGCCGTATTGCTCGATCGAGAAGTCGACGCCCGTGATATCCGAGCCCGATACAGTGATCGACTGCGAGCTGTCCGTATACCCGCTTTTCGTCGCCGTTACCGTATAATCTCCATCCTCAAGATCGAAGCTATATGAGCCGTCTGCGCTTGTCGTCGTCGTCGCGACCGTTGAGCCGCTTTTAGTTGCTTCGACGGTTGCGCCGTCGATCCCGTTTCCGCTCTCGTCCGAGACGCTCCCGGAGACTTCCCAGGCTGCTTTAATCGTCCGACGACCGGACGCTCCGTACACACTGTTCGTGTGACCAGTGAACGCGAAGGATTCGCCTTGAGACGCGGTATCTATCTCACTGAGCTTATTACCCACTCCAGCGTACACCTTCTCTCCGGACGGACCTCCGCCAAGGGTGTAGATGGTTGAGGAAAATGATGTCGAAGTCCACTTTTGAGAGCCGTCAGCCGTGTTTACGGCTACCACCGCATTGTTCGACCCTCCCGCGTACACGGTGTCCCCGCTTGGATTCACAGCGACTCCAAAGAGGTTATCTCCGACAGCATACGACCATTCTTCGGACCCGTCGGCCGTATTTAACGAGAATACCGACTTGTCGAGGCCGACAGCATACACGTACTCGCCATTCGGCCCCGCCTGGACCTCGTCGACCTCGTAGGTGAATCCGGTCGTCCACTGTTCATTACCGTTGCTCGAGTCATACGCTATGACTGCTCCGCCGTTTGTTCCTACGTACACCATTGAGCCGTCCGGACTCACCGACACCGATCCCGCTACCGATGGGGTTGAGAACGACATTTCTTGAGATCCGTTCGATGCATGGATCTTCCGGACCGTCCCGTCGTCAGCGCTCGAATATACGTAATCTCCCGAAGGACCCGCATATACGCCCTGTACGCTGTCCGTGTGGCCGGTGAACGACCAGAGTTGATCGCCCGTGTCCGCGTCGATCGCGCGGACAGTCTGGTCGCTACTCGCGGAATACACCGCCTCTCCGGACGGACCAGTATCGACATTATTCACGTTTCCGGTGTGCCCAGAGAACGACCATTTCTCCGTCCCATCTGCTGTATAGACCGCTTTTACGGTCCCGTCTTGACTGGCCGAGTACACGACGTCTCCCTCTGTCGGAGCGGCTTTCGCTGCCCCATTGAGTGAAGTGATAGCGACCGATCCGACGACCGGAGACAGCACTAATAGGAGGACCACAGACACGATCGCCGTCCGATGTGCTCCCTTCCTGGCGCTCGATTTGAGCGTCGTCGGTATCTGGATCGTCCGAGGGTCCCGACCGTATCTCTGTACTAATTTCGTCGAGAGCGGGATCGCGATACAAGCCACGACGATCGAGGCGACTTTCGAGAGATTCGTCGCCTCTGGAAGGCCGACCTGAGTGAGTCGCCACAGATTGATAGCGAGGTCGAATACTCCCACCAAGGCAACTCCGATCGCTCCCGCAAGCGCCGATCGAGAATATCCGCCCTCGAGGTGTCGCGCCGGACCGCGAGGTATCCCGAGCTCCTCGAGGCCGTCCGTGAGTCGAGACCCCGTCGTCTCGAGGTCTCGAAAGATCCCAAACGCGAGCGCGACCGCCGCGATCGCGAGGGCTCCCGTGAGTGGATAACCGAGGTCCTCGAATCGTTGCGCCGCGAACGGGTTGAGCTCGACGGTGTACACCGAGAGGACGTATGTGAGGACCAGCGCTCCGATCGTCGTCGCTTGAGCAACTAACTCCGCCGTTCGTAGCCTATTCGCCGTTTCGTCTGCCTCGTCGTTGAGTATCATGGTTTTGGTGTGTTAGTTGGTGAGCCCTTCGATCAGCGAGTTGACTGCGCCACTCTCGACGACGCCAGTCGCGACGCCGGCAATGTAGAGCGCGAGGAGCAACGCGCCGAAGATCGAGCCGACGCGCGCCCACCTCGCTAATACTACGAAAGCGTCCGCTGCCTCCCGGAGATACCAGAGGCCGGCGACGGCGATCGCGAGAGCACCGATCGCCATTCCGTGCACTCCGACGAACTCGGCGAGGAGCTCAAGCGCCGTCTCGATGAGCTCCCGAATGATCATTAGCGCGCACCTCCGTGCGCGATCTTGCGCCCGCGCCCCCGGGGGGACCCCTCCGCTCGCATCTGATCCGCGCGCGCGTTAGAGCGCGCTCGAGAGCGGCGCGAGCGCGTGGACGACGCCCGATCCGCGACGTCGATCCCGGGGCTCGAGCGCTCGAGTTTTTCAAAAATCAAGCGGGCGATCGAACTCTCGCTCATGTTCGCCCCTCCTCGATTTTGAGCTTGTACGACGTCGCGCTCGGCATATCCCGCCAGCGAAACGCCTCAAAGTGCGTTTCGTTATACATGAGCGCCTTGCCGATCGAATACTCGTCTGTCACCTGCCGATCCATCGGCACGCTCTCGAAACCCACGACGTCGCTCGCCGTCGTCGGGTTTGCCGTACCCGGCATTTGAATCCGCCACCGGATCTTGTGCCGGATCTTTTCGTGAATGTCAACCTCCGAGTGACCGAATAAGAAGATCGACAGCCCGAACTTGCGGGCGTCGACCCACATATCTTTGAGGAGCTCGACTTTTTGGAACGTGCCGAATTGGTCTTTCCGGGCGCTCTGCGGCGCGATATCGCCGACCTCGTCGCAAATCCACGTCGCCCAATGGTGCGGCCCGTGATTCACGCGAGCGAGCGCCCACGCAAACCACCAGTGGTTAGCCGGATCCTCTTCCGCGAAGAGCGTCGAGCGGTTAGGAGGCGTATCATAGCGCTTCTCGGCGTCGCGCTCATACACCTCCTGACAGCCGCGAAGCCGCGGATCGGGATAGACGACGTGAAACGTGCCCTGATCGAGCACTCGCCGATTGAGATCGACCGGATCCGAGTAGCGTCGCACCTCCCGCACGATCGCCTCGAGCTCGTCGACGTCGAGCTCGGCCGCGGGCTCTGTCGGATCCTTCGACTCGAGGCGCGCCGTGACTGGCACGCCTTCGGGGAGGCAGAGCACCGTATACGGCGCGAGCGGGAGCCACTCGCTCCGACTCGAGGAGCCGCGCCATACGACTTTCTCGTTGTTCACCTCAACCTGCCGGACGGCGACGTAATTCGCCAGCGTCGACTTTCCTTTCCCGGGTTTCCCCCGGGCGAGAAAGTCCGTCCCGCCAGCGATCCGATCGCCGTCCGCCTCCCAGGAGTGCTCCCAACAGTTGGGTACAACGTCCGGGTAGTCGAAGCGCGTCGCGTCCCACGCGGGGACGCCGAAGCGCTCGCGCATGTGCCGCTCATCCGTCCAGCGCGAGGCGTTGCCCGTTGCCTGTCGCGTCGTCCGAACCGGCTCCGGGAATTGTGCCAGGATCTCCCGTTTCGTCTCGTCGTCGGCAACATTCTCGTCGCCCCAGTCGATCGTTTTCCCTGTGCTCATGCGAAACTCGCCTCCGTTTTCTGCGTCCCCTCGTCCGGGAGCTCACTCGCTCGTCCGGAGAGCACGCGCACGCCAGCGCGGTAGTCGGGGAGTAAGTGGTGCGCGGCGAAGAGTCGCCGAGCTCGCGCGTCGGCGTCGCTCTCGCCGAGTAGGACGTCGACCGTGCTCGGCTCGTTGTAAAGTCGTGTGACCCACTCTTTGCCGAGCTCGCCGTGCGTCGCCTGTAGGACGTCCTGGCCCCACTCGAGGAGCTCTCCGCGATCGTCGAAGCCCTCGAGGAGCGAGGCCAGCGCCCGATCTTGCCACGTCTCGAGCTCCGACAGCGCCGGACGCATGGCGATAAACCGCTGTCGCTTGGGATCGTGCGCATCGCCGTCGCCGCCGGCGTCGACGTACTCCGTCGCGTCGACTCGGAGCCGTCTAAAGGCGTCACGATGGGCCGGCACGACGTGATGGGCGACGAGTCGCTCGCGCATCTGCTCGACGATCGCGGTGTCGAGCTCGCGCATGTCGCCCCGCCGAGCCGTCGGCCGGAGTATAGCCGCGAGGAGCACGCCCTGATCGCCCCGGTACTGGCGGGCGACGTCGACATACACCGGCCGCTCGATCCGGCCGAGCGTCCGGATCGTGATCTCCTGAAGCCACTCGAGCGCGCGGCGCTCCGACTCGAGGCCGGCGAGGAGCTCGTCGACGCGCTCGCGCACGTCTTGGGAGAGCGTCACCAACGCCGGCCGATACGGATCCGGGTCGTCGCGCCCGTTACTCGTCTCCATCGGGCTCACCTCCGTCGGCAACGGCGCCCTCAGACTCCTCGCGCCGGTGTCGAGTTACCTCGTCGTCGACGAACTCCTCGCGCTCGACGGCCGCCGGCACCTCGTTGTCCGGATCGAGCATTTCCTCGACGAGCGTGCGATCGTGTTTCGCAACCTTCTCGTCGACGTCCCGCTGTTTCTGCACCCGCTCGCTGTCGAGTTGCTCTTTCACTTCGTCGAGACGTTTCGCGTCGTCGACGTCCTCCGCGTATTGGAGCATCGTGCCGAAGGCGCTCCGGAGGTGCACCGGCGCCGGCTCGACGTAGGCAACGCCTTCGACCGGCGTCGCGCCCCACGTCAGGAGCCCGGCGGCCGTCACGGCGACGACGACGGCCGGATTCGCCGCGCCGTAGTGGATCGCGGCGCCGGCGATCATTACGCCGAGCGCGACCATGAGATACGTCGGTGCCGTCTCGCGTGAGAGCTCCGGAAAGTCGAGCCCCCACCCTTCGGGCGTGTAGTGGATCAGCTCCTCCGCCTCCGGATCCGCGACGAACAACTCGGACCACCGACTGTTTTTGAACGGCACGCGCGTCCGGAGTTGTTCGATATTCTTGAGGCGCGCGGTTTTGCCGAACACACGCGCTAAGAAGGGCAAGAAGCCGGGCCGCACGACTGACACGGTGCCGTCGACAGCCCGCACGATCGTGATCTCCTCGCCTTCGACGTCGATCATATCATAGGCGAGATCGCCCGTCGGGCTCTCCGCATGCTCGAGCGTCGGCCGAAGCAACAGCGCCTTGCTGTCACCGTTGCTGTACGTCTCGAGCATGATGATCGAGATAATGGCGACGACGTAGGCCGCCAGCACGATCCTCGCATTGACGACGAGCGAAGTAATGCTCCGATAGAACACAACGGAGCCGATCGCCGTCACTACCGAGAGCCCGATAATCCACGGGGTAAACCCGTATTGCGGGCCGATCTTCGCTTTGTCGAGCGCTCGCTTGCAGGAGTATCCCGCGGCAAACCCGCCGAGCACGATCCAGAGTAGGAAGTCTAAGATCACTCGGCTCAGGTAGTCGCCAACGCTCGAGATATCGACGCTCTGCGTCGTTGCTATGCTCTTATGGTAGAAGGTCCATCGTGCCCAGTCGTACCCTTCGACCCACATCGTGACGCGCTTTCCGTTGGTGTGGGTGGGCGCGTCGAGCGCGACCGTCGGCCGGCCCCGCTCAAAGGTCACGTCGTGCGTTTCGTGCCGGATATTTTCGGCGACAGGCACCGCGACGGTGCCGTTTTCACGCTCGACGGTGCGCGTCCCCTTATTCCAATAGACGACATGGATCGTCGCGTCGAGATCGACGTATGTCCACGTCCGAATATGGATCTTGTCTCGGCCGAGCGTATGGTTTTCCGGCATGTAATCGCCGCTCTCGGCGCTCCCGACGTTGGCAAACAGGTTGTTTGCCGGCCAGTAGACGAGCCAAAACATCCGTTTCTCGGTGTCGCCCATCCGGATGCTTGGGGGTGCGTTGCCCTGGCGCGGGCCGGGATCCCGGAGCTCCTCGAGGGAGAACTCGCCTCCCCCGCCGACCGCCGACGGCTCCGACGCCGTTGCCGGCTCGCTCGCGGCCGCTGTCGGCGTCTGCGTTGGCGCCGGCCCCTGCGTCGCCGTCGTCGCCGGCGTCGAGCTCGCTGTCGCTGGCGCCGTCGTCGGCGTCGCTGTCTCGTTGGCCGCGGGCGTCGCGGCGCCGACCACTGGCGCCCCTGCCAGGAGCGTCAGGAGCGCGAGCGCCGCGACTGACACGATGAACCTGCGGCTCATGCCTGTTGCGGGCCCCTCCGAGCCCTCGAGTCGAGTCGTTTGAGGCCGACGAGCTGGCCGAGTAGCGCGAGGACGGCCAGCACGTAGAGCGGCATGTCGCTCGTTACGAAAGCGTAGCCGAGTATGACCGCGGCCGCCGCGAGGCCGACGGTAACGAGCGCGAGCTCGTCGAGATAATTCGACTCGAGGAGCTCGCCGATCGAGTAGGTCATGCCTCGCTGGCCCCCGTCGTCGGCTCTGTCGGCACCATTTCGTGCTCGTCGCGCTCGAGCATGATCCGAGCGTCCGCCGCCGCGCACTCGCCGGAGCAATAGACGCGCTCGAGCGTCTGCGTCTCCGTGACGATCGAGAGCGGGCCGAGCTCGAGGCGCCGCGGCGACCCGCTCGTGAATACTCTCACGTACTCGTCGACGCGATCGCGGCTCGAGTGGCTCCGGACGTGCGAACCGCAATTGTCGCACGTCGCCGAAACCTCCGGCGTCGCGTCCTCATACGCGATCATGGCGCCGATCAGGAACGCGAAACCGCCGAGTATGAACGGCGCCGCCTCGAGCGACGTCGAGCCGCCAGAGAGTGCGAACCGCGCGAGCTCGAGGCCGGCCCATCCGAGGCCGGCGACCGCGACGACGAACCCGATCACGCCCATCGGCGAGAGATCCGAGAGTCTCGTGTCGTCGGCGTCGATCCCGCTAAACGGCATCGTCCACCTCCGTGAAGAGGAAGACCGCGCCGACGACCATCATGGCGATCCCGGCGTACTGGCTGGCAGTCAGTGGGATCCAGCCGCCGATCCCACCGGCGCCGAGCCCGCCGATCGCGACGTTGCTCGCGAAATACGGGTGTGAGACGACGAACTCGAGGACGTGGCCCACGATATCGCCGAATTGCATGAGGCCGAGCGCGCCGGCACCGAAGGCGCCAGCGATCAGCCCATACGTCCAGTTACCCGTTCGCTCGAGCGCCTCCCTGAGCGGGCTCTCGTCGCCGCGAGTGCTGTCGCGAGCGTTGGCCCACGCGATCAGGAACCGGACGCTCACGACGAGCACGGCGACGACGATCGCCATTGAGAGCCCCGCTTGCCAGTCGACCCGGGGGATCCAGTCCGGAACCTGGATACTCGGCACCCAGTCGAGCGTAAACCAGTCAAATTGCACTGGTATCACCCCCCGCTTGCGGGTGGGGTTTTCCGCCTCGCCGCGAGGTGCGTCGATACGCCGATACTGCCGTTTTTCGGTGTGTCATCGTTCCTGTTTCCACTTTTGAACCTTCGTGATCAGTCGCTCGAGTTGTACCCCGACGTAGATCAGCGCCGATCCAAGCAGGATCTTCGTTCCGAGCTCGGCATAGCCGAGCTCAGGCAGGATCGTCGCCCCCGTCGTCGCGCCGATGGGGAACCAGATCCCCGCCGTCGACGAGAGCAACGCCCACGCGGGATCGAAGAGCCCGAAGCCGACTTGCGCGATCGTGCTCGTCAGCACCGTGAAGCCCGCGAGCGGGTTTAGGAGGTAGTCAGTGACCGACATTATCTCAGCCCCAAGACGTCGACGATCGTGCTCCCTATCGGGAACTCGCCGATCAGCGCGATCACGAGGCGATACCCGAGGAATAGCGCGACCGAGCCGATCGCGACAGCGACCGGCGGCCCGGCCGGGCCGAGCGCGGCGACGGCCGTCGCTATCCAATTCTGTACCAACGCCAGCACTTGCAGCGCCTCGAGGCCGAAGCCGCCGAGCGAGCTCCCGACGCTCACCCGGGCCGTTGTGATCGAGCTCGCTACGAGATCCCATACGCCCAGGATCGAGCCGACGACGTAGCTCCCGAGATTCAGCACAGACGCGACGATCCACGTCGTGATGATCCCGGCGATCGCTCTCGGGACTGATCCATACTCGTTGTATAGCGAAACGAGCTCGCGGATCGGCCGTATCCAGCTTTCCGGGAGTGGGAGGTGTCTAGACACGGTTTACCACCACCGAGAGCGAGTAATACGTCGCCAGCGCGATCGTGACAGCGAACACGATCCCGGCGATCCCGGCGTCGGCGACTGACTCAGCCGCGCTCGCCCATCCTGATTCAAGCACTACCGCCGGAAAGCGGTAGTACAGGAAGAACCAGCGCCCGAGAAAGTCGGCGAAGCCGCTCAGGAGCCCGATCGGAAAGTCGGCCAGCGACAACAGCGTTGCGACGGCGCCCTCGAAATAGGCGAAGAGCGACGCACCGATCAGAGTCACCGCTAACCGGCGCCACTGGATGTTTACACCGTCGATAAAGTCGCTGGCTTCTACCATGTCAGCTCTCCTCGTCGTCCTCTTCCGGCCCGATGAATCCCGGCGTCGGGATATCGAACGGGAGGCTCGGCGCGAAATTACCCGTCTCCTCTTCGCTCAGATAGGCGATCACGATGTAAAGCGTCAACAGCGCGATCCCCATTGCGAGCGGGAGCGTGAGCGGGCCGAGATCGAACCGAGAGCCCGGTGCGATCGAGACGGCCGACGTGATCGAACCGACGTTAATCAGGCGCGCGAGGCCCTGAAACGTCACCTCGATATTGAGGCCCGCCGCGTTGGCGAGTGCTTGCGCCGGGATCAGGATCAGGTCCGCGATCGTCAGCACTCCCGACGCGATCGCTGTGCCGACCGCGAGGAGCACCGCGCCGATCCCTTGGAATATGATCGCCGACAGGCTCTCCGCGTTGGCCGCGCGATCGAACAGGTTTCTCACCCGCTCGCCGCCGGCTCCCGACATGTTAGGAACCTCGCCGGTATCGCTGGATACCTACCGCGCCGAGCACCATCGTCGCGACGCCCGCGATCTTCCCGATGATCGTCGAGAAGAATCCGCCGCCGCTTGAGTCCGTCGGGCCCGCCGGGCCGTCGCCCTGCATGCCTTCGACCTCTTCCGTTTGCAGGAGCGCGACCATGTGCACCCGGTAAGTCGTGTCTGCCGACGCAGACGCGACGAGCTCGGCCGTCGTGCCCTGGCCGGAGAGCGAGCCGCTCTTGTCACTGTAAGAGGCGTCACTCACGTTGCCGAACTCGGCGCTCGAGTCGACGCTCGCGATCTCAAGCGTGACGTAGCGATCAGAGACGAGCCCCTGATAGTACTCGAGCGTGAGCGTGCCGTGCGACAAGTCGATCGCACTTGGCACCTCGAGATCCGCGTACAGCTCGAGCTTTTGGGGGTAAGAGTAGTCGTCTGCGTCGCTGAAGTTAACCGAGTACTCCGACTCGTCGGTGAGATCGGAGAATTGGTAACTGACGTCGTACACCTCGAGATCCATGATCGACGCCGAGTCAGCCCACGCTCCGAGCGTGTCGAGACTGGTAACGCCCGCGACGCCACCCTCGTAGTAGTCCGTGATCGTCGTCGTCTCGAGCGAGCTGTCGCCGTCCGTGTCCCGCTCGATCTCGGCGAGCTCGATCGTGCTCTTCCGATCGACGTCGAGCCCGGCGATCGTTACTTTCGCGTCGTTCTCACTCGCAACGACGTTGATTTGCTGGATCCCGTCAAACGTGCCGTCTCCGGCCGTCGTAAGCGGGAGATCGGAAACCCGCTGCTGGAATACGTAGCCATTGCCGGTCGCGTTAGCGATCACGTCGTTGGCGCTCGCGACGGCGCCCGCTTCGATCGTCGCGTTGCGGTAATCGCCGTCACCGTCGACGACGCGCACCTCAACGCTCGACCCCGACGCCAGGGTGTCGACGTTGCCGACGAACGTGAGCACCCGTTTGTTTGGATCCTGCGTGATCGAAACGTTCGATCCGAAGGTTGCCGTCGCCGTCTCGCCGGTCGCAACCGTCGCGTCGACGCTCACTTTCTGCACGCTATCGGCGTCGGCGTCGGCGATCGAGACGCTCGAGCTCGCGCCGGAGTTCTTCGACCACTGGGCCGTGTCTGTCCACGTCGCGCCGTTGTCGCTCTCGCCGTCGACGCGCGGGAAGAGTCGGTACGCTTCGCCGTCGATCTTGTCGAAGCGAAGCCCGACCGGCGTCGTCTGCGAGGTGTTTACCTCCGCCGGGAGCGTCGCGACGGCGCCCCCGTCGTCGTAATACTCGAGTGGCCCCGACATGGCGCCGCGATCGTGCTCGGCGACGGTGAGCGTGTCCTCGACGAGCATCGGGTTGGGTGTCTTGTCGTTCGTAAAGTCGAGCGCCGGCCCCGCGGCCGCCGCCGGGCCCGTAATGGCGACGAGCGTCGCCATTAGGACCGTTAGCGCTACTACTCCGCTACGCTTGAGATGTGCTGATTTCATGGGTCAAACCGTAGTTTCCGTGTCGTTTTGTACCGAGATCCGGGAATGACTCGCGAAAATTCTCGAGGTAGTCCGCAAACGCCTCCGAGCAATGAAGCCCTCGGGGGCCGTCGTCGCTCACGCTTGTCTCCCCGGTCGCTCTGCTGATCGACCGCCTCGAGTGCCGACGTGCCGCCAGTCAGTCCACCGAGCCGATCCGTTTCGTCGTCTCGTTTCTCCTCGTTTTCGCTGTCGTCAGCGTCCGAGAGCATTGTTTTAGCCCCCCACCGCATGCGGGTAGGGGTACCAACGAGCGCGCCGCGCGCTCGCTGTTGTTCGTCATCAATACTCCCGTCGTTCCCGCTCGATAACGGGCTTTCGAGGGTTTTACCCCCCGATTCGTCCCTTGTCATGGGTAGGGGTACTGCGTCCGACCGCTCGCCGGCCGGATACGCGCGCCATTGTCGCCCGCTCATATCCAGTCGAGCAAATCAGCGAATCGTCAGCTAACCAGTCGCGGAGTGTTAGTGACTGATCAGCTAATGATTAGCTAAAACCGAAAACCCGGGAGGTAAAACTTAATATCCGACATGACAGAAACCCGCTTGTCGTGTCTCACAAACCGTTTTCGCGCACCGTAACCGACACGGGCAACGGGTGTGGAGGAGTCTCAATCCCGGCCGAGCTCCGCGAGGAGTACGAAGTCGAGATCGGTGACGAAGTGACGATCGACCGCGACGGCTCACGCTTTATCGTCGATCTCGACTAAGAACTCCTCCATTTTCCAGAAAATCTATTTAACCCGAGTAACATCTCCGCTCGCCGGCCGCGCCGCCGCCAGTACATCTGGGCAGGTGGCAACTCGCCCGCTCGAAACGGGGATACTGGCCGCGAAAGAGACAGTCCGGCCGGCCATTTGTACCTCGCGATACGTCTGACGTAACCAGTAGATAGCGAGTAACGACTTTTCACATAAGTCGCCACAGTCCACCCCGCCAGTCGGCCCGATCACCCCGCTCCCGAACCCCCTACTGTCGGCAAGGTTAAAACTAAGTGCCGGCTTTCAGAGAAACTACCATGCGGATCGAAGCTGCCGGGAACGGGGAACGCAAAGTGTGGCTGACAGACTCCGAGATCGAGGACCTCCGCCGCTCCGCTCGAGGCCAGCGCGACGACCTTCTGATACAGCTTGGGGCATACGTCGGCCTCCGCGCCTTCGAGATCCCACAAGTTCGGCCCGTCGACGTCAAACAGACCGAGAAGGGTGGGTACCGCTTCCACATCCAGGAGGGCAAAGACACGACTGGGAACGGTGGGAAACCGCGAGATGCGTATCTCCTCGCCGACGTTGAGCGGGATCTCCGCCAGTACCAGCGCCAGAAAAATATCGCCCCGAAAGACCCATTCATAGAGCTGACTCAGTCCGGTGTCCGCGCCGCGATCGGCCGAATCGCTGATCGGACCGCCGAGTCCACTGGCGTCGACGGATTCGAGCACGTCTCCGCGCACGACCTCCGTCGACGCTTTGCTCAAAGGCTCCTCGTGGACGAGAATATGAATCCCCGAGTTGTCATGGCCGTCGGCGGGTGGGACTCGTTCGACGCGATCGAGCCCTATCTCAACGAACCGACGCCCGACGTCGTCGACGACGCGTTTCGCGAAGCCGGAATCTGAGTGAGAAGGCGACCCCGCATGCGGGTGGGGGCTCTGATTTTGATAATGCAGCGAAACGATTACCTTCTTTGATTCGAGAAGCCCAACGGATGATACGTCGTAAGTTTCTGATCACCACGGCCAGCCTCGTGGGTTTGGCTGGATGCCCCTCAACTGAGGAAACTGGTAGAGAACAGGACCCCGCTACTGGTTCGCCAACGCCCTCCAGAGCGTCACGGTCAACGCCGACTGCGACACCTGCTCAAGTTGATCGAGACAGCCTAAGTATGGGCGATTCAGTGAATATTGAGGGTTTCAGTGCTTCTGTGACTGATGCCGCGGTCAACCGACGTATCTCCGGCTCCGACTGGGAGCGTGTTCGGGATGATGGGCTGTTCGTGTTGATTCGCGTGTCTATCAGAAACATGAGTGATGAGGGAGTTACACCACCGGGCGCACCAAGTTTTTCACTACTATCTGGAACATCTCAATTCGAGGCTGTTACACTTTTTCCCGATTCAATTGAAAGCCCCATCACGGGGAGTTACTATGATCCGCCGAGTGAGATACTGCCGGATGTTGAGACATCTGGATGGGTAGTTTATGAAGTCCCTTCAGATTTTCAGGAGTTATCGGTCGGACTTTCGTACGTCTCAGTCGCGACCGGTGAAGATCATGGTCCGATCTACTGGGAGTTGCCACTTTCGCCAGAGGATGCGGCGATACTCTCGATTGACTCTGTTACCGCGCCGGACAATATCGAATACGGCGAGACTGCCACCTTCGAGATCTCCATCAGCAATTCCGGCGGGAGGGCGGGTGAAATCAGTCGTGAGTATTATCTCGGCACTTCAGACTCATTCGGGCTCCGTGCCGAGTCGCTGACTGCTACCGTTCCGCCTGGGGACACAGTGGTCAAAGAGATTACGTATACACCGACGAAGATGCAGCCGATAGAATTTGAATTCGACGGCACCACCTACACTACATCGGTTAATCCTGCGAGTCTGTCACTTGGCGATGAGTGGAAGACACCAAATGATGTTGTGATCGGTCTTTCCGACCTGCGGTTCGCGGAGTCGATTCGAGTGAAAGGTGAATCTCGGAGGCGAGAGCCATTCAATGCAGACAAGTATGCGATCCTTCGCTACCACAGAAAAAATGAGAGTCAATCTGAGCAGATTATGCCCGAAATAAGGCTCCAGTCCGAAGGGTCATCTTCCAGACCGACCGCTGGTTCGTTCGGTGAAGACCCTGAACTCGTCGATCCGGTATCGGGAACGTGGTTATTTCACCCGACATTCATCGACGGTGGTGCTGAAGCCACAGGGTGGCTCTTGATTCCTGTCGATTCGTCAGTAAAGCGGTCTAAGACGACCATTCAGATGCTGTCTCGCCAGACTGTCGTCGCGAGTTGGAGTCCGTAGGTCCATCCTATCGTAGGTATTTAAGTAGATTTTTACTTTCACTCCCCGCTTTCGGCTCACCACTTACCTGCTGGTTGTTCTCCACTCACTCGTCAATGTCGAAGTTAGAGATCGACAGCGACGACGACAACTGGCGGCTCGTGTGTCCGAACGGCCACACCTCCGTCGCACCGACGAACAACCACTTCTGGTGTCGCAGCTGCGCGAACCACTGGGATCCCGAAGTCGACCCCGAGTACGACGTCGTCATCGACGGCGAGACCGGCGAGAAGTACTCACGCGACGACCTGGAGTTGGACTTCACCGCGCCCGGAGTGTATCATGCCTGACTCGGTGGCGTCTCGCGCGCGAAAAAATGAGCGGCAGGGAGTCAGCCGAAGTGCAACGCGTCCACGGGCTCGCGCCCGGTCGGGCGCCAGCGACAGCCCGTCCACACGTCCTCAACGCGCTCGTACGTGCCGTCCGAGCGTGGCTCGAATCGCACGCGTCGCGGCGGCCCGCGGGCAGGCTCGTACACGAACTCGTGGCGGTCCGCGCGCGACCAGTTTGCGGGCGTCACGCGTGGGCTTCGAGGCTGTCCTGGGTCAGTTCCGCGACCGTGCGGAACGTCTCCCAGGACCCCAACGAGAGGTTCGTGGTCGCCGCGTCGACGACGATCGTGCGCCGCGAGTCGGTGTCGGTCGTCGGCTGTGCAACGTCGTGGCCGGAGGTTTGATATCCGGCGAGCGTCGATTGACTCATGGGCTTCGAGGCAGGAACCCACGCGCCTGCCGTGCTTTGGACACGGCGGGCGACCTGACTTCTGCGGCCAGAATCACCCGACAGCGCGTGTGTTCCTATTCATATCTATTGCTCCGGAGAGCCAAAAAACTATTGCTTTGGAGCAAAGGAATGGCAAACAACCGCTATGTCGAAACCTGGTCCTGCCCCGAAGGTGAGCAAGGACGAGATCATCAAGGCCGTCGAGAATACCAGATACCCATTCGCGACAGCTGGCGATGTTGCATCGGAAGTTTCGCTGTCCAGAGAGCGGGCAAGGCAGCGCCTCAACGACCTCGTAGACTGTGGAGGGTTGGAGCGCGCGACCGTTGGCGGAAGTGCGGTCGTCTACTGGTTCCCAGAATCCACGAATTCCCGGCCCTGATCGGTCGGCCACCAGACACGGACGCGGCCTATTTTTCGCGAGTCAACCAGCCCATCCTTCTTCATTTGCCGGAGCCGCCGGTCGATCGCTTGACGACTGATGTCAGTCCGCTCTGCGATATCCGAGGCGCCCAGGACCGGAGGGTACGCAAGGATCAGTTCCCGTATAATCTGTTCCGGAGTGACCTCAGGATCCGGCCCTGGTTTCGTTGGCACTGTGCTATGATCCAATTGCAGCAATTGGTGAAAATCTACGGTCTTCCATCTTATGCTCCAAGGCAACAGTTAAGTGATCACAATCAGATACTCGCTGGTAGACCGACGCGGCGCTGCTCGGCGTTCGGCTCCTCGCAAAACGGGGTGCCGGCGCCCGTGGTGGCACACGAGCGCCGTGTCGGTCGGAACGGTGACCGTATGCGAGTAAACGACCCACGGCCGAAAAAGGATTCCGACTGTAGGAGCGTTAAGGTCCTCCTACGCGACGGTCTGGCAGACTGCCAGGACGCCGAGATAGTCGCGTTTCTCGCCTGCGGTCACCGACCAGAGACTACCATGACCGACGAGACACAGCACCACAATCGACGTATCGACAGCCGAGCGCGCGCCAGCGAACCCCCCACCCGCATTCGGGGGTGGTGTGTATGATGCGGCGCCGAAACGGACTGGTGGATCTCGACATCAGCGGCAACGTGGAGAAGGTCGCGCCCGACAACACGGTCGGCCTAGTCACCACGTACGACCCCGAGCAGTTCCCCGAATCGCTTCTGGTCGACCCCGAGCGCCTGGAGCGGGCGCTGATCGCCGTCCGCGAGGAGTTCGACAACCCCTCTGCGATCAACATCGCGCTCGTTCGCGAGAGCGAGGACGACGACGATCCCGACCTTGCGCTGTATCCGGACGATCACCGCGACCGAGCCGTCGTCATCGCGCCGCGGCTTCGGCCGGGCGACGGTGGTACTCCGGAACCGGGCGAGTTGCAGGCAGTCGAGACCGACGGGGGTGACGGGTCGTGACCACCACCACCGTCTGTCCCGAGTGTCGGTCCGCGGAAATCCGGGTCGAGGCCGCGCGATCGACGAAACACAACCACGCTCCTGACCCGTACCGGTGTGGCGACTGCGGGGCGACGTTCGCCGAGGCTGCCGAGCGCGAGCGAAAGAGTCAGACCGCGCCGAACGCTGGCACCGTGGCCGCCGCGCTCGACGCGATGGATCCCGACGACCTCGTGACCGACGGCGGTGGCGAGTGGGTTCGGTGCGAAGAGTGTGGCGACAGCCTCCCCGAGTCGCGGGCCAAGCACATCGACATCAGTCGCGAAGACGAGTACTACCCTGAGTTCGTCCACCTGTGCCCGTCCTGTGCTGACGAGTCGGTCGCCACCGACGGCGCCCGCGACATCCACGAGTACCAGATTCACGACGGCCGGCCGACCGTGAGTTACGGGCCGTCGGTCGACGGCGCCGGATGGGTGATCGCGTTCACTACCCAGGCTGGCCGTGTCGAGATCCAGCTCGACGACGAGTCGATGTACCAGCTCTGGGTCGAGACGCGGAACGTCCCCTGGCCGAACCGCGCGGTTGAGGGTGAACGGCGGAACCGGCTGGTCCGGCGCGTCGTCCACGCCGCCAACGACGCCGACGCGGAGATGCTCGAGGACGCGCTCGCCGCGCTGGGGGCCGATCGATGACGATCGACTGGCCGCAGGGTTTCGAGCGGACACCAGAACGGGAGCGGCACCGTGGGTCGCGCTTCAAAGCGTCGCTGGGGAAAACCACCAGCGACCTCGCAACCGAGATGGACCGCCTCGATCCCGAGGACTGGCGCGCATCGATCGGGAACACACACACGAAATCGAACGGACTCCCGCTACAGAACGCGAACCCCGACGATCCGGGGTTCGTGCTCCGGTGGACGAAAGACGGCGAGCAGTTCGCCGTCGCGTGTGACGCCTACCGCGACCTCCGAGACAACGTCCGCGAGGTCTACCTTTGGGTTCACGAGACCCGGATGCGGGGGCAGCGCGAGGTCGCCACCGGGAGTTCGGAATTCGCCGCTGCACGGCTGCCCTCGGGTGAGGGCGACGCCACCGTGGCCGACCCACCGCCCCACGAGGTGCTCGACGTCGCTCCCGACGCCCCCGAGAACGTCGTGAAGGCCGCCTATCGCCAGAAGACCAAGGAAATGCACCCGGACCACGGCGGCACCGAGGCCGCGTTCAAGCGGCTGAACCGGGCCAAGGAGGCGATGCTCGATGGGTGACGAGGCCGAGACCGTCGACATCTGCCCGGGGTGCGGCGAGACGCACTTCCGTTCGGTGGCCTCGTCGTCGATCAACTCCACGGACGCGTCCCAGATGGGCTTCCACTGCTGGAAGTGCGGCGCTCGCTTCGACGAGCCAGACACGAAGGCCGCCGAACACACGACGGAACCGCGTCGCGGCAGCGCGAAGATCCTCTACGACGCGCCCCCGGACACGGAGATCGAGGACTTGCCCGACCTGCTCGCCGAGCACGGTGGTGGTTCGGCGTGACGGCAGACGCACCCAGACCGCCGAACGACGACGCGCCGGACCTGAGCATCGCGGAGGCGATCGAGCTATACATCCGGCGCAAGCAACCGGACTGGAACGGCGGCACCCAGCGCACCTACGAGCGTGACCTCGGCGTGTTCGCCGACTACTGCGCCGAGCGTGAGCTCGAAACGCTATCCGACCTGACGCGCTGGACGGTCGGCCAGTACACGGACTACCTGCTCGCGCAGGAATACGCCCGTGTCACGGTCGCCGGCCGGCAGAAGAGCGCGAAAACTTGGCTGAAGTTCCTCGAATCGCAGGGTCTGGTCCCGCTGGGCCTGCACCTCGCCATCGAGACGGTCACGCTCACCGACGAAGAGGAGACTTCGAACCAGCAGCTCGAACCCGAGGATGCCCGCACGTTGCTCGCGTTCTACCGCGAGAGCCCGGAGTGGCGCGGCACCCGTCGCCACGCTGTCCTCGAGGTCCTCTGGCACGTCGGCTGTCGCTCGAAGGGCCTCCGAGCGCTCGATGTCGACGACTACGACCCCGAGAGTGGTGACCTCCGGTTTCGGAATCGGCCGGACACGGATACGCGGTTGAAGCGCGGCAACGCTCACGAGCGCAACGTCACCCTCTCGGAGACGCCCCAGGAAGCTCTGGACCTGTACATCGCACGTGAGCGTACTGGCAAGCGCGACGACCACGGGCGCAAACCCCTGTTCCCAACGCGCCAGGGCAGGCCCGTGCGCGGGACCATCCGCGGGTGGATGTACCAGGCCACGCAACCGTGCATGGCCGAGGAGTGCCCGCACGGGAAGCGCCGGCCGAACTGTGACTGGGTGGACCGCGACCAGGCCAGCAAGTGTCCATCGACGCGGCCGCCCCACGCCATCCGCCGCGGGTCGATCACCTGGCAGCGGAACCTCGGATTCGACGCCGAGACCGTGGCGAAGCGGGCCGCAGCAACGCCCCAGGTCATCCGTCGTTATTACGACGATCCCGACTACGACGACGAGCTCGAGCGCCGCCGCGAGGAGACCCAGGACATCGACATCACGGAGCATCTGCACCCGACCGACCTTTCCGACGAACCCGATTCAGAATCATGACCGAGCACATATCAGAACGGCAGGATAGTGTCAGAACCGAGATCCCCAAGTCCCTCCGACCCCACTACATTTTGCCGCGAGCAATTCCGCGAGCGGCAAATTCGTCAGTCGGAGGGACTTGAATCAGGGAGTGGAGCAACGCGGAACGACCGTGGTTCAAATCCCTCCGACCCCACTTCATCCTCCGAACAGTCCCCGAGCGACGACACCACGACGGCCCGGGGACTCCAGCGACGGATCCCATCGCGGTCGGTTCGAACCGCTCGGCAAGGTCGCCAGGACGGTGACTCCGCGAGGAGCGTCGCAGCCTCCTGGTACTCTCTAGAAAAATTACAGTACCGGCACAACGACTTTGTGTCTCGCTGTTCTCGGCCCTGTGAGGGTCAGGATGTCAGGCGAAATATCAGATTCAGGGACAGATAGAACAGGTGATGCGACACCGGGGCGCGGGCTGGGTCGGCGCGACTTGCTGCGGACGGCCGCCGGGGTTGCGCTGGTCGGGAGCGTCGGGGTGTCGGGGGCGTCGGCCGGCCGGAGCGAACCGCCGGGCGACGAACGCTGGACTGCGTCGGTGGGGGGCGTGGAGGCTTCGCCGGCAGTGAGCGGTGAGTCGGTCTACGCCGGGAGTCACAACGCGAACCTCCACGCGCTAGACAGAGAGACCGGAGAGGAGCGCTGGTCGTTCGGTGAGGGTGCCACGCGCCGGTCGTCGCCGACCGTGGTCGACGGGACGGTCTATTTCGGGAGTTTCGAGGGCACCGTGTTCGCGGTGGACGCCGAGTCCGGCGAGGAGGAGTGGCAGTACGGGACCGACGGCGGGGTGTTCACGTCGCCGGCGGTGGTCGACGGGACGGTCTACGTCGGGAGCAGGGACACCAGTGTCTACGCGCTGGACGCCGGGAACGGCGACGAAGTCTGGAGTTTCGGGACCGGCGGCGAGGTGTGGGGGTCCCCGACGGTGGTCGACGGGACCGTCTACGTGGGGAGTAGCGACAGCGTCCTGTACGCCCTGGACGCCGAGGACGGGTCGTCGGTCTGGGAGTTCGAATCCTCGTCGGTGATCCAGTCGGGCGCGACGACGGTCGTCGAGGACACGGTGTATTTCAGCGCTCTGAGACTCCACGCGGTCGACAGGAACAACGGCGAGGAACGCTGGAACGCCCGATTCACCGGGGACATCAAGGGGTCGGCGGCGGTCGTAGACGGGACGGTCTTCGTCGGGGACTCCGCGGGGTCCGTGGTGGCCCTGGACGGGGCGAACGGCGATGAGACGTGGAGCTTCGAGACCGGCGACACCATCTGGGCCTCGCCCGCGGTGACAGAGGGGACTGTCCTCATCGGGAGCGAAGACGACCACGTCTACGCGCTGGACGCCGGGGACGGTGCGGAGCAGTGGCGGTACGACACCGGCGGGCGGGCCAACGGCTCTCCCACCGTGGCCGGCGGAACGGTCTTCGTCGGGAGCGACGTCGGCGTCGTCGCGCTGGAGACCGGGTTCGCGACCGAGACACCCGGAGCGGACGAGACCGACATGCCCGCGGAGACGGAGTCCCCCGCGACGCCGACGGCGGCCGACGCGACACCGACCGACAGCGGTTTCCAGGAAACCGCCACGCCGGACGACGGAGACCCGACGCCCACCGAGACCGACACAGAGGCCGCGACTGACGCCGGCGGACCGGGCTTCGGGGTCGCCGCCACTATCGCAGGCCTCGGTGGCGCCGGCTACCTGCTGGGACGGCACCCAGACGACGAGCGGTGAGAAACCGCCGTCCTGACGGGGACGAGCGCTCAGAGACTGGCGTCCCGATGACCGCAACGATCCTCGGGACTGCTATATTCGGTCGGTCGTTCTCCCCGCTGATTTCAGGTCGTTCTCGATGACCGTCTCTTCTCGGGGATTTTCGGAAAATATCCGGCACATACTGTCGTGAGGTTCCGATTCCACCAGTTGTGTTCGGCCTCGATTATCAAAATTTGTATTCAGTAGGTGATTTTAAGTCTACAATTTCCTTTCGGGCGCGTATGATAGCTTCGGGCAGTCAGGCGCCCTCGTTCAGCCTTCCGGGGACGGACGGAAACTCGATCGGCCGGTACGACCTCTCGGAGTACACGGAGAAGGGGACGGTCGTGTTGCTGTTTTACCCGTTCGATTTCAGTCCCGTCTGTACCGCGGAACTCTGTGGGTTTCGCGACTCGGAGTGGCTGACGTTCACGCCGGACCTCGACGTCTTCGGGGTCTCGACCGACAGCGCGTTCGCCCACCGGACGTTCATCCAGCAAAACGACCTGCCATTTCCCCTGTTGAGCGACCGCGACGGGAGGGTCAGCGAACAGTACGGCGTCCTCTACGAGGAACTCGAAGGCCACCCCAACGTGAGCAAGCGTGCGGTGTTCGTCATCGACGACGACCGGACGGTCCAGTACGCGTGGGAAGCCGACGAGTACACGATCGACCCGGACATCGACGAGGTCCACCGGGCCGTCGAGGAACTCGCCTCGGTCGAGGTCTGAGGCCGCCGGGCGATCCGGGGTCCAACCGCAAACGATCCCGGCCGGCCGCCGCTATCGTGAGATGTGCCGATGGACGACGAGTCCGACAGCACTCCGGACGGATCGGGGCTGGCCCGCCGGCGGGTCGTCGGGACGCTGTTCGGCGTCGCCGGTCTCCTCTTTGTCCCCATCCTCGTCGTCCTCGGCGGCGTCGCGCGCGAGGAGGTCCAGCCCGCGACCGGGTGATGGCCGGGCCCGCGAGGGCCGTCCGCCGTCAGAGTTCCAGCGTCGTCTCGGTGCCGTCGTAGCTCGCCGTGACGGGGTCGCCGGCGGGTTCGTGGCCGACGCCGCGACCCTCCCCGACGAGGACCGCCTCGACCTCCCGCCGTTCGACGAGTTCGGGGAACGACCCCTCGCGTTCCGCGACCGTGAGTGTCCCGGTAGCATCGTCCCACGACAGCGTCGTCGTGGCGTAGGCGCCGTTCTCGTAGTCGTAGCCGTCGCCGGCGTCCTCGTAGACCTCGAACGCGCCGTCGGCGCCCGGATACACCCGGACCTGCCACGGTGTGTCGTCGGTCTCGCCGGTGTGCTGGACGACCGGCCCCATCGGGACGACGCTGCCCTCGGGGACGAACAGGGGGATCTTCTCCAGAGGGGCGTCCGCGACGATGGTCTGGCCGCCGTCGTAGTGCTCGCCGCTCCAGAAGTCGACCCAGTCGGTCCCCTCGGGGAGGTACACCTCGCGGGCCTTCGCTTTCCCCTCGATGGGCGTCGACCGCTCGGCGCCGCCGGGCTCGTAGTACATCGGCTCGGTGACCGGACAGACCAGCAGCGAGGGGCCGAACATGAACTGGTCGGCGATGTCGTACACCTCGGGGTCGTCCTGGAACTCGAAGGCGAGGTGGCGGTACATCGTGTAGTCCTCGTGGGTCTCCCAGCCGGCCAGCGAGTAGATGTAGGGCATGAGGCGGTACCGCAGTTCGTCGAACTTGACGAGCGTGTCGTAGGTGGTCTCGCCCGGCTCGCCGAAGCGCCACACCTCGCGTGGCGTGTGCGTGCCGTGCGAGCGGAACATCGGGAGGAACGCGCCGTACTGGAACCACCGGACGTATAGCTCCCGGTAGCCCGGGTCCTTGTGGGCGTGGCCGTCCCCCTCTCCTTTCGTCGGGTCGTCGTCGTCGGCCTCGGGCCCTTCCCCGGTCGGGTCGTCGTGTTCGGGGTTCTGGAAGGCGCCGCTTTTGAACCACGAGAACTCCCGTCCGCCGGTGAAAAAGCCGCCGATGTCGAGCGTCCACTTGGGGTTGCCGGTGGCGGTGAACTGCAGGCCGTCGGCGATCTGGTTCTCGAAGACCTCCCAGGTCGCGGAGATGTCCCCCGACCAGGTGATCGCGCCGTAGCGGTGCTGGCCCAGCGAGGCGCTGCGCGTGAGGTTCACGACGCGTTTCTCGTCGGTGACCGAGCGCTGGCCCTTGTACATCCCCTGCGAGTGGTACAGGGAGTAGGCGTTCATGAACTCGGCGTCGATAGTGGATTTCAGCGTGTCGGCGTTGAACCGGGTGCGCTCGAAGGGCTGCATCTTGACCGGGATGTCCCAGTCGGCGTGGTAGGGTTCCGGCGAGTCACACCACCAGGCGTCGACGCCGTGGTCCCACAGCCCCTCTTTGGCCTGGTTCCAGTACAGTTCCCGGGCGTCGGGGTCGAAGACGTTCGTGAACCCCTGTTCCATCCGCGGGCTGGGCGAGACGTTCTCCTCGTCCATCAGGAAGCCGCCGTCCTCCATCTCTCGCCTGTTGCTCCCCGAGAGCATGTTCGGCCAGATGGAGATCATGTACTTCGCGTCCATCCCGTGGAGTTCCTCTAGCATGCCACTGGGGTCGGGGAACCGGTCGGGGTCGAACGACTTCTGGCCCCACTCGCCCCAGCTCCCGTCGTCGGGCTGTTCGATGGGCGAGTAGTCGGTGTTCTCGTCGTCGTCGGCCCAGTAGCGCCAGTCCTGGACGATCACGTCGAAGGGGATCTCCCGGTCGCGGTACTCCCTGGCGACCGAGAGGATCTCCTCCTGGTCCTCGTAGCGTTCTTTGGACTGGAGGTAGCCGAACGCCCACCTGGGAAAGAGGCTCGACTGCCCGGTCACGGTGCGGAAGCCGGCGACGACGTCGTCCAGGTCGGGGCCGGCGACGAAGTAAAACTCCTGCTGGTTGTCACACTCGGTCCAGAAGTAGCTGCCGTGCTGGTCGTCGTGGAAGGTAGACAGCGAAAAGGAGTCCCACATGATGCCGTACCCCCGCGTCGAGACGATCGCCGGCATCGCGACCTTGGTACAGGTCTGGTAGAGATCCTGCGTGTGGCCCCGATAGTTGCTGATCCCCTCCTCGTGTTGCCCCAGGCCGTAGATACCCTCCTCGTCGGAGAACTCCAGGTCGAGTTTGGTCTCGTAGGCCGTCCGGTCGACGGAGTCGCGGGGGCTCGAGATGTCGTCGCCGGTAGCCAGGTCCGCGGGAGTGACTTCGGCGATATCCTTGCCGCCGTCCTCGGGCTCGCGGACGAGCCGGTTCCCGTCGCCGTCACGCCAGGTGAACGCCGCAGTCTCGCGGTCGATTTCGAGCGTGACCCCGTCGGTCGCCAGCGTGAACCGGTCCTCGCTTTCCCCGAGCGTCCAGTCGACATCCCCGTCGGGGAGCGAGGCGACCATCGGACTCTCCTCGGGTGGCTCGACCGAATCGCCGGTGTAGACGACGCGCACGACGGCGTCGGTGACGGCCTCGACACGGAGCGTCCGCTCATCGGACTCGAAAGTGACCCCATCGGGGTCTCTGTGTACGGATTCGATATTCATTTCGAGTAACGATCCGGTTAAATCTCCGGCTCCGATATTAACCCTTGTGTTCGCGGTCTCGATTTTGTTTTCGCGGGATCCGCGTGATCCGAACCGGCCACCGAGAGCGTTCGGTCCCGACCGAACGGGGGCGGTGGCGCGGCCTCTGAAGCTGTCGGTCCCACCGGACGGGGTCGGTCCCGCGGCCTTCGAAGCCTCCGGGATGGGCGCTCACCCCGTCGCGGACCCGTCGGGTCGACAGTCCCAGACCCCGCGGCCGTCGGCCTGGGCCTCGCCCTCGTAGTAGCGCTCTGACCGCGAGAAGGTGGTGTCGAAGACGCGGGCGTAGCCCGTCTCGACCAGCCAGCGGTTGAGGTCGGTGTCCGCGTGGACGAGGTAGGCGAGCAGTCGCCCGTAGCCGCCCCGGCGGTCGGCCGCCGGGTCCACGACGACGCTGACCTGTTCGCCGGCCACGCGTTCGCGCAACGCCTCGCTCGCCCGCTCCCCCACGGCCCGCAGGCACGCACGGCCGTCCTCGGTGTCGGGGACGCCCTCGAACTCATCGGGCGCGTTCTCGCCCCCGAGTTCGGGCGTGTCGACGCCGAGCAACCGGACGCGCTCGGTGGTGCCGTCTGGGTACCTGACGTCAACGGTGTCGCCGTCGACGACCGCTTCGACCGTCGCCCGCTGGCCGTCCCCGGGGGTCACCGTCGAGCGGCCGTCGTCGGGCCCGATGACAGCGGAACACCCGGCCAGGACGACCAGACAGACGACGATCCGGCGGTCCATACCCGAACACGCGACCGGAGGACAAAGAGCCTTCCCGAGGCCGTCTCGCGGATCAGCGGACGCGGTTGCGCATGGCCGCCCGGTCCCCGGCGGCGAAGGCCTCGTAGTTGTCCGCGACGATGTCGACCAGGCGGTCGGCCGCGTGGGGTGACGAGCCCGCCATGTGTGGGGTGACGATGACGTTCGAGAGGTCCCACAGGGGCGAGTCCGCGGGCAGGGGCTCGGTCTCGAAGACGTCCAGCGCCGCTCCGCCGATGGTGTGTGACTGGAGCGCCCGCGTCAGGGCGGTCTCGTCGACGACCTGGCCGCGGGCGACGTTGACGAGGACCGCCTCCTCGCCGAGCAGTTCCAGTTCCGCTTGGCCGACAAGCCCCCTGGTCTCGTCGGTCAGCGGGCACGCGAGGACGAGGTAGTCCGTGCGACCGATTACCTCGTGGAGGCCGTCGGGCGAGTACACCTCGTCGACGACGGCGGGGGCGTCCGTGGGGTCGCGCTTTGTCCCGACGACGGTCGTCCCGAAGGCGGCGGCCAGTTCGGCCACGCGGGACCCGATGGCACCGAGGCCGACGACCCCGACGGTCTTGCCCCGGAGTTCGCCGCCGGCGAAGGTCTCCCAGACGCCGTCGGCCTGCCGGCGGAGCCCGACGGTCAGGCCGCGTTCGAACGCGAGCATGTAGCCGAGGACCTGTTCGCCGACAGGTTCGGCGTGGATCCCCGCGGCGTTTGTCAGCACCACGCCGCGGTCCCGGAGTCCTTCGAGCGGCAGGCGGTCGACGCCGGAACTGACGGTCTGGACCCAGACCAGCGAGTCGGCGTCGGTCAGCCACTCCTCACGGAGGGCGTTTGTCATCACCGCCTCGGCGGTACCGAAGCGCCCGGCGGTCTCTGCGGGCGTCCTCGCGCGGACGACGGGGTCGTGTCCCAGGCGGTCGGCGAGCGCCTCGCGGAACTGCCCGACGAACGCGTCCGACCGGCGGTGTGTGACCAGCAGTTCGGGTGTGTCGGCCATGGTCGTCGGTTCCGCGGCGTCGTGCAAATAGCTACGGCTCGCGGGCGAGACTGCCGGGTCGGTCGGCCGTTCGCGAGAGGTAATTCGGGTCCCCGAGAAAGGGTTGTGCATCGATGCCAGACGACGGTGACGCGGGCCGGCAGGACGCGGTCCTCGACAGGATGACCGACGCCTTCTGCGCGCTCGACTCCGAGTGGCGGTTCACCTATCTGAACGAGCAGGGGCGACGGGTCATCCGGGATATCTACGACGTGGTCTCGGACAAGGACCTCTCGTTCGACGAGCAGGTCCAGTACCTCCTGGCGACGGGCCGTGAGGTTATCGGGACGGAGTACGCGACGCTGTCGCGGAACCACGACGACGAGTAGGTCTTCGAGCCCGTTATCGCCCCCGACGACTCTATCCAGGCGGGCGATACGACCCCGCTGGACACCGCCAACTGCGAACGGACGGTCCTCACCCGGGAGACGGTCGTCCTGGCGGACATCCCCGAACAGGCACCCGATCTCGCGGCGAGACCGGACAACCAGCAACTCGGGGGAGCCTGCTATCCCGGCGCGCCCGTCGAAGTCGACGGCGAGGTCCACGGAACCTTCTGGTTCTACGGCAGCGAGCCGCGGGTGGAACCGTTCAGCGAGTGGGAGGTGACCGGTGTCGAGACCCTCCCGGGGTCGGGCTAGATTTCGACGCGTTCGCCGCGCTCGGCCGCCTCGTAGACGGCCTCGATGGCCCGCTGGTCGACGAGGCCGTGTTCGCCGTTCCCCTTGATTGGCGTGCCCGTCAGCAGGTGGTCGGCGAAGTACTTCAATGAGCGTTTCGTCTCGTCGATCTGGTCGAACTCGGTCCTGATGGTGGTGTCTCCGCGGCTGACCGTCAGGACGCGCTCGCCACCGAGGAAGGCGTCGTCGAGGACGAACTCCCCCTCGGTACCGGTGACGCGGAAACTGCTCTCGTGGTGGGCGTTCTGGCTGGCCGAACACGCCGCGAGCACGCCGTCGGGGAACTCGACGGTGAACGCCGCCCGCTCGTCGGGGATGCTCTCGAACGCCTCGGTCCCGCTCCAGACCGACCCGCTGACCGCGAGCGGGTCCGACCCCAGGACGAACCGCGAGGTGTTGATGGAGTAGATACCCAGGTCCGTCACGGAGCCGCCGGGGCCGGCCAGGTCCGGGTTCAGCCGCCACTGGTCGGGGTCGGGGTTGATCTCCAGGAGGTCCTGTGCCATGTTCCCGTGGACGAGCGTCGGCTCGCCGATGAACCCCTCCCCGAGGAGTTCCCGCATCATCCGGACCGCCGGCTGGACGTGCATCCGGTACTCGACGCCGAGCGTGATGTCGCTGGCCACCTCGATGAGTCGCTGGGCGCGCTCGGTGCTGGCCTCCAGGGGCTTCTCGCAGAGGACGGCCTTGTCGTACTCGGCGGCGGTCTCCACGTAGGGAAGGTGAAGCGCATTCGGCGTCCCGATGTAGACGGCGTCGTAGGCGTCCGTCCCGGCACCGTCCTGGAACTGCTCGTAGGTCAGCGCGCGCTCTATCGTCTCGTGTTTCTCGGCGACCGACTCGGCTTTCTCGGTCGAGGAACTGACGACCACCGTCGTCTCCAGGTGTTCGAGTTCGTCCGTCGCCGGGATGGCGAAATCGAGCGTCCACCAGCCGAGTCCGACCATCGCGAACCTGACCGTCCCCTCGTCCGGCTGGGGCCAGTCCTGGGCGTCGAACTCGTCGAAGTAGGTTCTGAGATCCATACCTAATCCGGGGCAGCAGGAGGCTTAAGTGGCCGGGATCACGATTGAATTGGCCGCTTTGTGACGGGCCCGCCGAGGCGGTCCCGGACTGTCCCGAGGATCCCGTCGCGGACGGTCTCGTCGAGGAGGTGGCCGTACAGCGGGCCCGCGAGCGTGCCGAAACCGCCGATGATGCTCGCTATCAGCGCGTCGCCGGTCGTCAGGAAGTAGAAACTGTTCTCCGGGGTGACCGAGCGGGTAACTACTCGCCGAACTCCTCGGCGACCGCCTCGCGGTCGATCTTCGACGGGCCGCTGGTGGGCATCTCGTCGACGAACGCGAGCGCACGCGGGTGTTTGTAGCGCGCGAGCCGGCCGTCGAGAAATTCCGTCAACTCCGAGAGGGGCAGCGGGTCTCCCGGGTCGACCAGTTCGACGACGGCCTTCCCGACCTGGCCCCACTGGTCGTCGGGCACCGGGACGACGACCACCTCCGAGACGGCGGGGTGGTCGGCGATGGCGTCCTCGACCTCGGCGGGGTAGACGTTCTCGCCGCCGCTGACGTACATGTTCTTCTTGCGGCCCGCGATGGTGACGTAGCCCTCGGCGTCGACGCGCGCGAGGTCGCCCGTCGCGACCCACTCGCCGAAGGTCGCCCCGGTCTCGTCGGGGTCGCGCCAGTACCCCTCCGCGGCGTGTGGCGAGCGCAGCTGGAGTTCGCCCGTCTCGCCGGTCTCGCAGCGCCGGCCGTCGTCGTCGACGACCCGCGCGTCGACGTGGGTGTTCGGGACGCCGACGGTGTCGGCCTTCTCGCGGGGCCAGTCCTCGGGCATGGCGAAGTTGTTCGGGCCACACTCCGTGAGCCCGTACCCCTGTGAGAGGTCGACGCCGCGGTCCCACCAGGCGTCCATGACCGCCTCGCGGCAGGGACCGCCGCCGGACTTGGCGAACCGCAGCGTCGAGAGGTCCGTCGCCGCCCAGCGGTCGTGTTCGACCATCATGCGGAGGACGGCGGGCACGGCGACCAGCACCGTCGCGGTGCGGTCCTCGACGACCGACAGCACCTCCCCGGGGTCGAACTCGCGGGCGATGACCACCTCCCCACCCATGTGGACCAGCGGGAGCGTGATGACGTTCCACCCGCCCGTGTGGAACATCGGGAACGTCAGCGGCGTCACGTCGTCGGGCCTGAGCCCCCACGCGGTGATCGTGTTCAGCGAGTTCCAGACGATAGCCTCGTGGGAGAGAACGGTCTCTTTGGGGACGCCGGTCGACCCCCCGGTGTGCAGGAACAGGTGCGGGTCGCCCGGCGCCAGCGCCGGCCCGTCGGAGGCCGACCCGTCCGCCGGGTGCTCGTCGCCGTAGGCCGGCCAGGTGGCTTCGCCGTCGACCGCGAGCGACCGGACCGGAGCCTCGCCGGTGTACGCGTCGTGGTCCAGCGCGGCCGAGACCGTCCCGGCGAAGGCCTCCTCGACGACGAGAAGCGACGGGTCGACGGCCTCTAGCAGTTCCGCGAGTTCGGGGGGCGCAAGCCGGTGGGACAGCGGCGCGAGCACACCCCCGGTCTTGCCCGTGGCGAAAAACAGGTCCACGACCGCGGGCCGGTTGCGCGAGACGACCGCGACGCGCCCGCCGGCCGAACCGTGGCCCGTGCCGGCGCCGTCCCCGTCCTCGTTCTCGCCGTCCGCCCGGGCCCTCACCCCGAACTCTGCGAGCCAGCGGGCACAGCGGTTGGCCCGCCGGTTGAGGTCGGCGTAGGTGAACTCCCGGCCGGTGGTGGCGTCGACGAGGCCGACCCGGTCGGGCGTCAGCGTGGCCCTGCGGGCGCTCCAGTCGCCCACCCACCCCTGGGGGCCGTGGTGGCCGCCGGGACGCGGTGTCGGCGTCTCAGACATCGTCCAGGAACTCCCGGAGGTGGTCGGTCACGGCGTCCGCGTCCTCGATGAAAAAGAGGTGCGAGCCGCCCTCGACCGTGACCAGGTCGGCCCCGGGGACTCCCTCGGCGAGGAGGTGTGCGTTCTCGACCGGGAGGACGCGGTCGGCGGTGCCGTGCATGACCAGCGTCGGCACGTCGATCTCGGCCAGTCGGTCGCTCGCGTCGAACGTCTTCGCGGCCGCGCTCTGCCACTCGTAGGCCGCCTCTGTCGGGTCGGTCTCCAGTCGCCACTCGACGATCCGGTCGACGATGTCCGTGTTTTCCGCCCAGAACGCCTCGGAGAAGGCCGGTTTCATCCTGTACCGGATCCGCTCGGCCGGACCGTACTCCTCGGGGACGTTCAGCATGCGGTCGACCGTCTCCTCGGGGATGGGCACGGCGTCGTCGCCGCCGGGCGTGGTACACAGCAACGCCAGCGAGGTCGCCCGGCCGTACGAGAGCGCGAACTCCTGGGCGACCATCCCGCCGAGACTCGCGCCGACGACGTGGACCTCGTCGAGTCCGGCGTCGGCCAGGACCGCCTCGACGTCGCCGGCCATCGCCGCGACGGTGTAAGGTCCCTCGGGCGTCCCGGAGTCGCCGGTCCCGCGGTTGTCGACGACGACCGTCCGGTAGCCCTCAGGGAGTCGCTCGCGCTGCCAGTCCCACATCCAGGTGCCGTAGCTCAGCCCCTCCAGAAAGACGACTGCCTCGCCGTCGGGCGGCCCCGCACCCTCGTAGTAGATATCGACGCCGTCGTTTCTCGCGTAGGGCATACGTACCCGTGGCGGCCTCTCCCCCTTCAACACCCACGTTCACGTGTGAACCTCCGTGGCCGTCGTCCGACGCGTGGTTGCGACCCCGATATCCCGTCTCGCGACCCAGGGACAGGGGATAGCTCGTCGTTCACGAGAAGGAAACGCCCTCCGCTTCCGGGCCCGTCCCGGCGGGTGTCTCCTGCAGGACTCTGAGAGTTGGCCGATACCGCTAGTGTTTTGGGGTGGCGCGCGCCAGGGACTCCCATGGAATTACACGCCAGGGAGATAAATCAGGACGTCCGCGAACTCGGGACGTTGCTCGGGGAGATAATCAAAGAGCAGAGTTCGGAGGAAGCGTTCGAGCTAGTCGAACAGATCCGGACGGCGGCCATCGATTACCGCCGCGGGGACGCGACCGACCGGGCGGTGGTCCACGAGACAATCGAGCGACTCTCGCCGGCCGAGGAGGACGTCGTCGCGCGCGCGTTCACGATGTACTTCGAACTCATCAACCTCGCCGAGGAGCGCCAGCGGGTCAGGGAGATCCGCGAGGGCAGCCAGGAGGGTACTCTGGAGGACAGCGTCCGCGAGGCGATCGAGGGGCTGTCGGCGGAGGGCGTCGACGCCGACACCGTCGAGCGGATCCTCGACGACGTGCTCATCCAGCCGACGTTCACCGCCCACCCGACAGAGGCCCGGCGCAAGACCGTCAAGGCCAAACTCCGGTCGGTCTCACAGCACATCGCGACGCTCGACGAGGTGCGCCTGACCGACGAGGAGGAGGCCGACATCAAGCGCGACCTCGACGCCGAGGTGACCAGCCTCTGGCAGACCCCCCAGGTGCGTGACCGCCGCCCCCAGGTGACCGACGAGGCGCTCAACGTCCAGTGGTACCTGGAGAACGTCCTCTTCGAGGTGATAAGCGAGGTCTACGACGCGCTCGAGGCGGCCGTCGACGACGAGTTCGACGAGGACGTCGAGATCTCCAAGCTCTACGAGTTCCGCTCGTGGGCCGGCAGTGACCGCGACGGCAACCCCTTCGTGACGCCGGAGGTCACCGCCGAGACCCTGGAGCGCCAGCGGTCGACGGTCCTGCCGCTGTACCGCGACCGTCTGAAGGAACTGTCGGGCTTTCTGAGCCAGAACGCCAGCCAGATCGACACGGGCGAGCGGTTCGACGAGCGCCTGGACGCCCACCGCAACCGCCTGCCCAACGTCGCCGCCGAGGCCAGAGAGCGGTACCCGGACGAACCCTACCGGCAGAAACTCAAGCTGATGCGCGAGAGCGTCCTCCGGGTCGACGACGTCCGCTCGGGCGGCTACGGCTCGGTCGAGGAGTTCCTCGACGACATCGAGGCCATCGCGGAGAGCCTGCGCGAGAACGGCGGGACGAACATCGCAGAGGCGTTCGTCGACCCGCTCTACCGGACCGTTGACACCTTCGGGTTCTCGCTGGCCAGCCTGGACCTGCGCGACCACCGGCAGATGCACACCGACGCCATCGCCGAGACGGTCGCCGACGAGGGGTTCGACTACCACGGGATGGACGAGGACGAACGCGTCGAGTTCCTCACCGAGGCCATCCTCCAGGACGAACCCATCGTCGACATGGAGGACACGAGCGACCTCACGGAGGACGCAGAGCGGGTCATCCAGCGGTTCCAGGAGACCGCCACCTGGCAACGCGAGTTCGGCGTCGACGCCATCGACACCTACTGTATCTCCTGGTGTGAGGAGCCATCGCACGTGCTCGAGGTGCTCTTCCTGGGCGACCAGGCGGGCTTTGTCGACCTGCCGGGCTACTGTGGGATCGACGTCGTCCCGCTGCTGGAGTCGAAGTACGCCCTCGACGGCGCCCGCCGGATCATGGGGACGCTCTTCGAGAACGAGGCCTACCGGAAGGCCCTCGACGCCAGGGACGGCGTCCAGGAGATCATGCTCGGCTACTCGGATTCGAGCAAGGAGAACGGGTTCCTGGCGGCCAACTGGAGCCTCTTCCGGAACCAGCGCCGCCTCGCGGCGATCACCGACGACTATGACGTCGAGATGCGCCTGTTCCACGGCCGCGGCGGGTCCATCTCGCGGGGCGGCGGCCCGATGAACGCCGCCATGCTGGCGCTGCCCAACGAGACCGTCTCCGGCCAGATCAAGTTCACCGAGCAGGGCGAGGCCATCTCCGAGAAGTACGCCAACAGGCGGATCGCCGAGCGCAACCTCGAACAGATGCTCAACGCCCAGATCCGCGCGCGGCACAACGCCCTCCAGCAACCGACAGAGGACGTCCCCGAGGGATGGGTCGAGGCCATCCAGACCGCCGCCGAGGCCGCCCGCCTGGAGTACCGCGACCTGCTGGAGACCGACGGCTTCGTCGAGTACTTCGAGACCGCGACGCCGATCACCGTCATCGAGAACCTCAATCTCGGCTCGCGGCCGGCCTCGCGCTCGGAGGACCGCAGCGTCGAGGACCTGCGCGCCATCCCGTGGGTCTTCTCGTGGACCCAGGCGCGGTGTATCATCCCCGGCTGGTACGGCCTCGCGACCGGCCTGAACCACTACCTCGACGAGGGCGGCGACATGGAGACGCTCCGGGAGATGTACGAGGAGTGGTCGTTCTTCCGGACGATGCTGGACCGCGCGTCGATGGCGCTGGCCCGCACCGACATGGAGATCGCCGCCGAGTACGCCGGCCTCGCGCCCGATGACCTTCGCGAGCACGTGTTCCCGCGGGTCGAATCCGAGTACGAGGCCGCCGTCAGGACCGTCCTGTCGGTCGCACAGAGAGACCACCTCGTCGAACGCGACTGGCTCAGGGAGAACCTCCAGCGGCGCAACCCCTACGTCGACCCGCTGAACCTCCTCCAGGTCCGCCTGCTCGACCAGTCGCACCTCACCGACCAGGAAAAACGGACCCTCCGGTTGACCGTCCAGGGGATCGCCGCCGGGATGAAAAACACCGGGTAGACCGGTCCCGGCCGTTCAGGCCGGGCGGACACCCCCGTTCAGGCCAGGTGGATATGGCGGCCGGGGGCGGGCGGATGTGGCCGTTCAGGCGAGATGGGCCCGGTCGCCGGTCCCGCCGGTGAGCGCGCTGGCGAGAGCGCCCTTGACGACGACGTCGTTGCCAAGCGTCGTCTTCTGGATGTCCGGCACGTTGGACATCACCATCTCGCCGATGGATTCCCTGATCGGGTCCAGCGTCCACTCGGGGTTGTTGAGCGTGACGGCGCCGCCCACGTAGATGACAAGCGGCGCGTACGCGTGGACGAGGTTGGCGACGCCGATGGTGTTCCAGCGGCCCACGCGGTCCAGTACCTCCTGTGCGAAGGTGTCGCCGTCGTTGGCGGCCGAGAAGACGTCGACGGCCGAGAAGTCCGGATCGTCGGGGTCGAGCGCGGTGTCGACGGGGTCGTCCTTCAGGAGGTGGCCGGCGTACATCGGGATGTTGTTGCCCGAGCAGTAGGCCTCCCAGTGGCCGTCGATGCCACAGCCACAGGGCATGTACCCCTCGGGGTCGACGGTCATGTGGCCGACCTCGCCGGCGTTGCCGTCCCAGCCTGTGAGAACTCTCCCGTCGACGGCGACTCCCGCACCGATCCCCGAGGAGATAGTGAGATAGACCATGTCGTCGGGGTTGCGCTCGCTGTAGAACCGTTCGCCGATGACGCCCGCGGTGGTGTCGTTGTGGAGATGCACCGAGTTAGAGTCGATGAGTTCCGAGACGGGACCGATCAGCGGGATGGTGTCGATGGCGTCCGGGAGGTTCGCGGGGTTCTCGACGACACCCGCCGCCAGATCCAGCGGGCCGAAGGTGCCGATCCCTGCGGCCGTGATCTCTGAGGGGTCGGTCCTCGCCGCATCGCACGCCCCCCTGAGCACCTCGAGGATCGCCTCGGTCACGGCGATACCGGTCGGGCCCTGCGGCGTCTCGGTCCGTCGCGACGAGACGACCTGTCCCGTCTCGTCGCCGACGACGGCACGGATGTTCGTCGCGCCGAGGTCCACGCCTGCGTACCTGGCCATATGGTGGGGTCGCCCCAAGCGTACTTAATTGCATATATTCGTCTGCTCCCCCGCGGACCGCCGACCGCCAGTCGGGGACAGCGCGGCGACGGCCGCCGAAGTCAGCGGCCGGACGGGGATCGCGAAGTGAGCTCCCCGAACGAGGCGAGTCGCTCTGAGGCGGTCCAGGTGGGAGGCGTAGCGAGGGAAGACGTCGCTCGGGGACGGTTCAGCGGCGACGGGGTGTCTCGGAGCCGCGGCGCTTGCGCTGTTCGTCCTGCGTCCGCTCGTGGATCGCGTCGTCGTAGACGATGCCGCGTTCGCCGTCGAGCGTCACGACCGTCCCGGAGGCGACGTCCCGCGACAGCGACGCGGAGGCGATCATCGGGAGGTCGACCTCGCGGGCGACGACCGCGGCGTAGGTCGTCACGCCCTGGTGGCGGTCGACGATCCCCGCGAGTTTTCCGGTGTCGCCCTCGAACTCGCCCTCGAAGTCCGCCGGGACGCCGAGGATCGCGCCCTCGGGGACCTCGCTCAGGTCGCCGTCGTCGGTCCAGTGGAGTTCCCCGGAGGCGAGGCCGTCGACGACCGACCGCCCGGAGCCGATCGTCTCTGAGGCGACGTGGACCTTCAACATGTTCGCGGTGTTGACCCCGTCGAGTTCGGTCATCATCCCCGAGAGGACCACGACCGTGTCGCCGCTCTCGGCCGCGCCGGTGTCCAGCACCGACTGGACGGCGTTGTTGATCACGGCGTCGGCGCCGTCGGCGGTGTAGTCGGCGGTCTGGGGGATGATCCCCCAGGAGACGGCCAGTCGCCGCCTGACGCTCTCGCTGGGTGTCGAGGCGACCACCGGGATCGGTGGCCGGAACTTCGCCGCCTTCAGCGCGGTGTAGCCGGACTCGCTGGCGGCGACCACCGCGGCGGCGTCGATGTCCCGCGCCAGGAACCGCGCCGACCGCGCCAGCGCGTCGGTGCGGGTCTCGGCGGCGTCGGGTACCCGCTGTTCGAGGTGTTCGGCGTACTCCGGGGAGTCCTCGACGTCCCGGACGATCCGGTCCATCGTGTCGACGACCCGAACCGGGTGGTCGCCGATAGCGGTCTCGCCCGAGAGCATCACGGCGTCGGTCCCGTCGAGGACTGCGTTCGCGACGTCCGACGCCTCGGCGCGGGTCGGCCGGCGGGCGCTTATCATCGAATCGAGCATCTCGGTCGCAGTGATGACCGGCACGCCGGCGTTGTGACACTTTCGGATGATCCGTTTCTGGATCATCGGGACGTCCTCCAGCGGGCACTCGACGCCGAGGTCGCCCCGCGCGACCATCACCCCGTAGGCGGCGTCGATGATCCCCTCGAGGTTGTCGACCGCGACGTCGCGTTCGATCTTGGCGATGATCGGGATGTCCGCCCCGAGGTCGTCGAGCGCGGCGCTGATCTCGTAGACGTCGTCGCCGTCGCGGACGAAACTCGCCGCGACGAAATCGACCGCCTTGTCGGCGGCGACCGCCAGTTCGCGCTGGTCGCGTTCCGTGATAGTCGGCAGGTCTAGGTCGACGCCGGGGATGTTGACGCCCTTGCGCGAGCCCAGTTTGCCGCCGTTGCCGACGCGGGCCGTCACGACGTCGCCGTCGACTGACTCGACGGTCGTCTCGATACGGCCGTCGTCGAGCAGGACGACGTCGCCCTCCTCGACGGCGTCGATGGCGTGCGAGAGGCCGACCTCCTCGCTGGTGGCCGTCCCGCCCTCGGTGAACCGGACGGTCGACCCCGCCTCGAGGACGACCGGTTCCGCGACGCTGGCCGTCCGGACCTCCGGACCGGGGAGGTCGAGCATCGCCGCGACCGGGCGGTCCGTGGCGGCGTCGACGGCGCGGATGCGCTCGACCAGGTCCCGGCGGTCCGCGGGCGTCCCGTGGCTCGCGTTCATCCGCGCGACCGACATGCCCGCCTCGGCCAGGCGCTCTATCGTCCCCTCCGACTCCGAGGCCGGGCCCAGCGTGCAGACGATCTTTGCGTTCCGCATCGTCACGCCTCCCCTACGCCCGTCGCGTCACGCTCGGAGATCCGCTGTGTCATGCCACCGGATACCCCCCGGAACACTAAAAGGCTGCTCACCTCGGGCGGTCCGGACCGAGTGCGTCCCGGCCGCGCACGTCCCGACCGTGCGCATCCCGACCGCCCGCCGGCTACCGCGAGATGCCGGACTGGTCGCCCCGTTCGATGACCTCTTCGACCTCGGCGGGCGTGACGACGGCCAGGTCACCGGGCATCGTCCGCTTGAGCGAGGCGGTGGCGGCGCCGTACTCCATCGCCCTCGCGACGTCGCCGCTGCCGTGGTAAGTGGCCAGGAACCCGCCGACGAAGGCGTCGCCGGTCCCGACCGGGTCGTAGTCGTCGGCCGCGAAGACGGGCTGTTCGTGGACCGTACCGTCGGCCAGCGCCAGCGACCCCCGCTCCCCGCGGGTGACCAGTGTCACCTCGAAGTCGAAGGACGCGTCCAGGTCGCGAGCGATCCCCTCGGCGTCGCCCGACCGGTCGAGCACCTCGCGGGCGTCCCGTTCGGCGACGACGAGGATATCCACGTCCGCCAGCAGCTCCTCCAGGGTCTCGCGTGCCTCGGCCGGCGACCAGAGTTTCGACCGGTAGTTCAGGTCGAACGATGTCGTCGTCCCCGCTGACCTCGCTCGGGCGAGCAGGTCGGCGGTCGTCTCGCGCAACGTCCCGGACAGCGCCGGCGTGATCCCCGTCGTGTGGAAGATGTCGGCCGCCTCGACGGCGTCGGTCCGGAGTTCCGCCGGCGTGGCCGTCGTGACGGCGGCGTTCTCGCGGTCGTAGATGACGTCGGTCCCCCTGGGCTGGCCGCCGAACTCGATGTAGTAGGTGCCCATCCGGTGGTCGTCGTCCCAGACGACGGCCGTCTCGACGCCGTGGCTGTCAAGCGAGCGGGTCGCGCGCCGGCCCAGCGGCGAATCGGGTAGTTTCGACAGCCAGGTCACCTCAAGCCCGAGGCGAGCGGCCGCGACCGCCACGTTGCTCTCTGCGCCCGCCACCCGTACGTCGAGTTCGCGCACCGATTCGAGCCGTTCCCTGTCCTGGGGTGAGAGCCGCAGCATCGATTCGCCGAAGGTCACGAGGTCGGTCATGCCTGGATATGCGGGACGACCCTTTTTAAACTCGTCCCACTGGGACTCCTCCGGTTGCCCGGTCGGGCGGGTGTGACCGGGGAACTCTCGGAGTTCTTTCCCGAGGGGGCCCAGCGTGGCCTCGAGGACGGTACAACGTGGCCGGTGGGGCGGCCCGGCGTGGCTGCGAGGGTTGCACAACGTGGTCGCGAGAGTGGCGCGGCAGAACGCGGCCCCGGAACGGCCTCTTGTGGCCATGAGGACGGGGCAAGGAGGCCGCGAGAGCGACCGGACTCGGGGCCCGTCGGTTTCCGTCCACGACGGCCGCGGACCACAACGACTAATCGGGTGAGATTCCAGAGTTGGGACAACGCGCCGTCGGGGCCCCCGCGGGCACGGACGAGACAGACGGTCGAGGCCAGAACGCATGAGAGAGCGCATCCCGCCACGGTATGTGACGCGCCGCTGGGCAGCCCGCTGTCTGGTCGTCGTCGTCGTGGCGGCGCTTTTCAGCCCGACGGTGGTCGCGGCGGTGACGCCCCCGGATAGGCCGGCCCTGGAGAGGGGCACCATCGAACGCCCGGCCAACGGGACGACGGTGATCGCCGTCCAGGGGTTCAAGGTCGGCAACCAGACCAGGGAGAAGAAGCCAGCACGCCTCGTCGGTGTCGGTCCCAACGGGAGCGTCGAGTGGGTCTACGAGAACGACGACGAGTGGATCCCCTGGTACTACGACGTGGACCCGCTGGCAAACGGGAGGCTCCTGATAACCGGCGTCCACCCGAACGAGACGGTCGTCACGGTCTGGGACCCCGAGACCGGCGAGACGGCCTGGACCGAGCGGTTCGACTTCCACGACACCCACGACGTGGACCTGATAAACGGCGACCAGCTCCTGGTCGCGAACATGCGCAACTACGACGAGACCACCGGGAACAACAACGACCGGATCCTCGTCTACGACCGCTCGGCCGGCGAGGTCGTCTGGGAGTGGCGGTTCCGGACCCACGGGTACAACGCCAGCGGCGGCGGTTCCTACACCGGCGACTGGACGCACGTCAACGACGTCGACAGGGTCGGGCCGGGCGAGTACCTCGTCTCCAACCGTAACTTCGACGAGGTGGTCGTCGTGAACCGCTCGACGGGGAACGTGACGATGCGACTCGGCGAGGACGGCGACCACGACGTCATGCACGAACAGCACAACCCCCAGTTGCTCCGTGGCGAGAACGGGATGCCGACGATGCTCGTGGCCGACAGCGAGAACGACCGCGTCGTCGAGTACGCCCGGACGAACGGGACGTGGACGCGCACCTGGACGCTCGGGTCGATCGACTCGCTCGACTGGCCGCGCGACGCCGACCGCCTCCCCAACGGCAACACGCTCGTCACCGACTCGCTGAACCACCGCGTCGTCGAGGTCACGGCCGAGGGCGAGGTCGTCTGGGAGTTCTACGCCCCCTGGGGGACCTACGAGGCCGAACGGATGCAGCTGGGCGACGAACCGGGCGGGCCGACGATACGTGAACAGAACGCCACCGGGGTCTACAACGTCTCCGGGAGTGCGGGACTCACGCCGGGGACCGGCGACAGCCAGACGTTCTCACAGTGGGTCGACTCGACTACGGCGGGGACGCCACTGGCCGGTCCGGGGAGCCGGTTCGCCGCGCGGTGGTCCCACATCACGCCGTGGGTCCGTCCCGTGTGGCTGGGCTCGTGGGCATTCGCCGCCGCCGCCGCCGGCGTCGCGCTGCTACTCGGGTGGGGCACCGTCGAGGTCGTCATCCACCGCCGCGCGCTCGGACGCAGGATGCGCAATGCGGTGGCCGGCGTCCGGGGCACCGCCGACTGACCGCGCCGGAGTGGCACCGTCGACTGACCGCGCCGGAGTGGCACCGTCGACTGACCGCGCCGATTACCCCGACGTGAGACGGAGTTAATCAGGCCGGCGCCCATAGACCGGACTGGAAGGATGACCGACACCGAACTCGACCTGAGCGCACCGGAACCGGTACCGGACGACTTCTTGGGGATCGACGACCCGTACTTCGGGAACGACACAGTGGCGGTCGTGACCGGTGCCGCCTCCGGCATCGGGCGCGCCACCGCGGTCGCGCTGGCGACGAACGGCCTCACCGTCGTGGGTGCCGACATCGACGAGGACGGCCTGGCCGAGACGGCCGACATCGTCGGGGAGTTCGACATCGACGGGTGGTTCGTGAGCGTCCCCACGGACCTGACCGACGACGACGACGTCGAGACGGTCGTCGAGGCCGCCGCCGAGGAGGGTGACCTCCGGTTCGTCGCCAACATCGCCGGAATGCAACACATCGCGAGCATCCCCGAATTCCCGATGGAGACGTACGACCTGCTGACGGACGTGATGCTCCGGTCGCCGTTCAAGATGGCACAGGCGGCGATGCCACAGATCCGCGAGACCGACGACGGCGTCGGCGCTATCGGCAACATGTCCTCGGTCCACGGCCACTACGCCACCAAGGACAAGGCGGCCTACATCACCGCCAAACACGGGATAACAGGGCTGACGCGGTCGATCGCCGCCGAGGGCGAAGGGACCCTCAGGGGGTTCTCGGTCAGCGTCGGCTACGTCCTGACGCCGCTGATGGTCGACCAGATCGAGGACACCGCCGAGGAACGCGGCATCTCCGAACGCGAGGTCATCGAGGACGTGATGCTCGGGCAGGCCCGAACCACGGAGATGATGACGCCCGCGGAGGTGGCGAACCTTTTCGTGTTCGGGTTCTCCAGCCACGCGAAACACCTCAACGGCGGTGACCTGCTGTTCGACGGCGGCTACACGCGCACCTATGAGTGACGGCGGGGTGGGGTCGGTGACTCGGGAGGGCGAGGGGGACCCGACGCGGGTGGCCATCGCCTGCCAGGGCGGGGGCAGCCACACCGCGTTCACGTGTGGCGTCCTGCGGGCTCGCGGTCGACGGGCCGGCCGACCGCTGGACTAACAGTAGTTGGTAGCGCGGTTTCTTTATTCAGTTTTGTGAGTGGGAGAAACAGGACCGTTGTGCGGCATTTCAGAAGAGTATTACAAAGATTGAAGTATTACTGGATGCTACCCATTACGTATGAGCGACGCAGAAGACGGAACCACTGTCACCGTTACAAGCAAGGGACAAGCAACGATTCCCAAAGAGTTCCGTGACAAGCTCCACATCGATACGCCGGGGCGAGTCCGATTCGTTGAGAACGAAGAGGGAGAAATCGTGATACGGCCAGTAAAACGTCCGTCTGAGATTCGAGGTGCCCTCGCCACGTCCGAGACCGAGGGAGGGGAACAGACGGCCACTGAGATGCTCAGAGAGGAGCGGGAGCGTGATAAGACGAAACTGGACGAAAAGCACGAGCCGTCGGAAACTGACGAATGAAGGTCGTATTCGATGCCGAGCCGCTCATCGGTTTTGCGTTCGATGAGCCTGGAGCAGGAGATGTTGAAGACTTCCTTGACGACGTGTACGACGGTGAAATCGACGGGTACGTCACGACCATCAATCTCGTAGAATTTCGGTACACAGCGGCCCGTTTAAGTTCGCCAGAACGGGCGGACGCCCATATCGAGGACCTCAAGGAGATGGGTGTAACCGAATACGAGATTGACGACCTGTGGGAACTCGCCTCGGACTTGAAAGCGACGTACAGCCCGTCACTCGGGGATGCGTACGCCGTCGCCGCCGCCAAGAAGGAAGACAACACCGGAAACGACGTGACACTCCTCGTCGGCGCTGACGGTGACTATGATGACTTCGAAGCGGAGGAGCGGTTCAAGCACTTGATTGAACGGTTCCGAGACGAGCCTGCTTGACATGACCGTGAGTGAGACGACCTCACTTTGATACTAACCTAACTCTGAATAAAGAAACCGTATTACCAACTACTGCTAACACGCTCGTGACGACCCTCTCGCGGCTGGACAGCGCCGGGTTCCCGCTGCCAGGCGTCAGTTCCTACCAAGTCCCCGGGTCGGCGGCCGGCAAGCGACGGATCCGGGAGGTCCTCGAACGCCACATCGACTCCGACGCAGTCCCGGAACTGTGCGAGGGCCGCTCGCCCGAACTCGTCGTCGGGACCGTCGACGTCAACGCCGGCGTCTTCGAGACGCGCACGAACGAGGATGTCACCGTCGACGCAGTGCTGGCCTCAGCGGCCGTCCCGGCCCTCTACGAGGCCGTCGAGACCAACGGCCACCTCCACTGGGACGGCCTGTTCTCGCAGAACCCGCCCGTGAACGACCTGATGGGCCAGCCCCCCGAGCGGAAACCCGAGGAGCTGTGGGTAATCCAGATCAACCCCCAGGAGTTCGAGGGCGAGCCCTCGACGACCGAGGTGATCGCCGACCGCCGCAACGAACTCTCGGGCAGCATCTCGCTCAACCGGGAACTCCGGTTCATCGAACAGGTCAACGAGTGGGTCGAGGAGGGCAAGCTCCCGGCGGGGGAGTTCGAGCGAACCGAGGTCCGGCGCATCGACATGGGGAAGCGCTTGCACTGCTCGACGAAGGCCGACCGCGACCCGGATGTTCTCGACGAACTCCGCGAACTCGGCGCGCGACGGGCCAGGGAGTTCCTCGACGGGTCGCTCAGTCTGGCGACCACTCGCAGGTCGTTCCGGTCGTCAGGCCGTTCTCCTCGACATAGGCTACGAGACAGCCGTAGTTACAGAAGTAGGTCGGCGACCCACAGTCGTCCGTACAGTCTCTGATACAGACGGGGTCGTGGTCGAAGACCCGACAGCCACAGTAGGCACACGCCTGGGTCTCGTCGGGCGTCTCGATGGACGTGGACATACCAGGTGAGACGGGTGCCAGCGACGAGAACGTTTCGCCCGGCAGCCAGGAACGTCGCCCGCGCCGAGGTAGAGGAACTGGTTGCCATCGCGGAACGCTTCGAGGTCGAACAGTTCTCCCGTAAACTCCTCGACGGTTGCGATTCCGACGGGATAGTTCAGTGTGCGGTTTTCGATCCAGTCGACCGACACTTCGGCTTCCGCTATCGGCAAAATAGCACCTCTCCGGGCTAGATTTAGTGCCTTGCGAGCGAAGCTGGTTTCATCGGAGCCGCGAATTTCTTCGTCCGAAACGAGGAGTTCTGAATCCGACTCGACACTCCCTAATTGATATAGCGATATACGATTTACGTACACCGTTTGACGGTGGAATGGCCCACCGTAGCCTGTCCAGTCAGCCCGCAACGCCTGGGCAACGAAGGATCGAGTGTGACCTTGCTGTAGTCCGGGACCATAGCACATACGAAAATTGTTGAAACTCAAAACTCGTTTGTATTTCTAACACTCTTTCTGTGCAAGCGAGTCGGTCAGGACCATTGCGTGACCGAACCCCGGCCCTGGCGGGCCAGTCGTGCCAGGCGACCGTCTGTGAATGTCCCTGCCCTCGACGGCGGTGGCTTCGAGACTCGGAATGGTACGCGGGCCCTACACTAGAATTAAAATGATTCGATACTGTGTTCGAATCTGTCATACGGAGACAACGGGTTTCGTCAGCCTGTCCTCTCGGTCACGGGTGGGCGACGACCGTCAGCAGGGAGATTAAGGCGACGGATACCGTTGGCCGGTGCGGTCGGTTTTTGATTCGAGACTCCCGATATCACACTGCAGATGACCGAAAGTGCCATTCTACACTTGAGGGTTACAACTCTTGGTGTCGAGTCCACAGAGTGCCACCAGTGTAACAGGCAAACCCCGTACTCTCGTAGCGGTAATACTACCAGTAAAATTATACGACCGGGGACCTATTTTGACAGTAATAGTTCAAAACCACCGTCCCTGTCCCTGGTACGGGGACCCGGGACTGTTCGTCGGTTCGGGGGGGACCGGCAGAGCCCCGGCCGTGAGAGTCTTTCGCTGGAGCGGCTCTGGCCCCCAATACCTGTCCTGTCAGTACGGACAGCACGACTACTGCCAGCGAGTCCTGGGTCCCGCGGGTCCATGGTGGAGCTGTGGTTCGTCACACGCTCTCCCAGAATTCTCGATGAGCAACCGGCGAAACGCGGGACCCACGATCGCCACCCTGTGATCCCCTCCGGGCCAACGGAGACGTCGGGATGAGGCTGGCTACGTGTCCCGGGGATCGGTTCCTGTGCATTTCGAGAAACTCTGTAAAGGGTGGTCTTCCAGCCCTCGACCCTCGGGGTCACACCGACAGAGACGGGTCCGTCGACGGTGGCCGTCTCTCGTCACTCGGCGACGGCCGACCGGGTCCTTGGATGAATTTTTAGTTGTGTGTGTGTGTGAATGACAGAGGATAGAAGACTTAGTTTCACAAATAAAATTGGGGCCTTTCGCCGCCTTCGGAAGTCACAATTACAAATAAGGGCCTTTAGCCGTGAATCTACAGTTAGATTCATTGTGGCGGGGGTCGATGGGGAAGACATGTCGGATCCGGAGGTCGACACCGAGCGGGTGACGGTCCAGACCTACGTCCCGAGATACCAGCGCGACGAGTGGGATGCCCACGCCGAGGAGCTGGACATGAGCCGGAGCGAGTTCGTGCGCACGATGGTCCAGGCCGGTCGGCGGGGCTTCTCCGACGGTGACGAGTCGAGCGACACCGACGACGGCGGGTCCGGGGACGCCGGCGGTGGCGACTCCACGAGTGGGGTCGCGGCCGACCTGGAGTCACAGGTGCTCGATGCCCTCTCCGCGGAGTCGTACATGTCCTGGGAGGAGCTGCTGGCGGCCGTGACGGCCGGTATCGAGGAGGAACTCGAGGAGACTCTCCAGGCGCTACAGTCGGCCGACAGAGTCCGCTACAGCGGCCGTAACGGAGGGTACACTGTCGATGAGTAGCGACACAGACCCCGGCGGTGGGACGGGTGACCCGGTGATGTACTTCCTCGAGGACATCACCTTCCAGGGAAAGAGTCGGCGGACCAGAGACGCGTACGAGCGCGTCCTCCGGGAGTTCGAATCCTACCTGGAGGGTCGCGGGCTGTCCCTGGATGACGCGAACCACAGGGACTGCATGGCGTGGGTCCACCAGCTCCGGGGTGACGTCGGGGAGAGTACTGTCGCCACCTATGCCTCCTACCTCCACCGGTTTTACGCGTACATGAGCGAGGTCGGGCGCTTCGAGGAGAATCCGATGACGCTGGTGATGGAGGAGATCGACGAATCGATCTCTACCGACCCCCAGCGGCGGGACATCTCCGTGCCCGCGATGCGGTCGTTCGTCGACGACATCGGCCACCCGCTAAACCGTGCGGTAATCGTCACATTGCTCAAAACGGGTATGCGAGCCGGTGAGCTCTGCAATCTCGACTCTCGGGACCTACACCTCGGGCGGGGACCGGTCGAGACGGGCCCGCGTCCGCGACTCGACGGCCGACCCCGGTCCGTCTACGTGGCCGACGAACCGGCACGTGGCGAGGCGTACAACGGCGAGACGCGCACGGCCTCTAACAAGCGGAAACGTGCCACGACGGTCCCCGTCGACGACGAACTCGCGACCGTCCTGCGCGAATGGCTGGCGGTGCGCCCGGACCCGCGGTCGGACGCACGCCCGCTGTTTGTCAGCACGTCAGGCGACTGGGGGAAACGGCTTACGCCGGACATGGTCCACCACCTCGTCGAAACCCACGCACGGCGACAGGACTGGTACCGCGAGGGCGGCGGCGCCGAGGAGAACGTGACACCACACTACTTCCGCCATTTCTTCACTACGCACCTTCGTGACCGGACCGGCGACCGCGGAGTCGTCAAGTACCTCCGCGGCGACGTCGCCTCCGACGTCATCGACACCTACACCCACGACTGGGGTGACCGCGTGCGCGAGGTCTACGAATCGAACGTCTACCGAATTCTGCCGCGCTGACGATTCTGACGGTGGTGTCTACCGGAACTGGCCGGGATCTCACTGTCCGAGACGACGTAGATAAATCATATATCGCTATATCAAATGCACGTCCGGACACGCCACAAGTTCCGAATGTAGAAACCTACAAACTGCCAATCCCATGACAATACCCGAGTCATCACAGGCTCTGAGAAGCCAATAGCCCGGTCAAGGCCCCACTTAGTCAGAACACTGTCATATTGTCAAGAAGATCGACAGTGGTCACGAATCGAGATGAACTCGCGTACTGAGGTACCGAAGAGAGATGTACTAACAAGTCATTACACGTCATAACATATAACTCCCTGCGCGGCGAACGCTTCTCTATGAGCGGTTCAAGCTACGATGAAACGATTCAGTTCCGTGCCGGGGCCGAAAAAGAGGCTGCGGAGCTGCTTGATGAGGTTCATATTGGCGGCGTCAATGTGAGCGAGCTTGCCCGGACCGGGTTGATTGAGATGCTCCGCCGGTCTCTAGACGAACAGGACGAGATCGCGGTCTACGAACGATACAGCCGTGGTGAAATCGACGAAGACGTAGCTCGGGTTCTCCTCGGTGAGAAAATCGACCAGATGGAAGCGGAGAAAGACGCGTTCGAGTCGGCAATGGAGCGAGATACGTCGGCATTCCTTGCTGATAGCGATGGCGAGTGAACCTCGCCACCCGCTCCTGGCCGATACGAGTTCCCTGATTTCCGTTGCGAACACTAACCAGTGGGACGTGCTGGCAGAGTCACTCGCTCTCACGACCACGAACGTCTGTAAGCACGAACTGCAGAACCACGTCAACTCGAACACGCACGCGCCGGAAGGAAGCCGCGAACAGTACCTGAAACGAGGCAGCCAGCGCGTGCTTGAGCACTTAGACGATGACTCCTCGTCGTGGTCGTGTGTGACTGTCGTTCCCCGACCACACGGGCCGGACGCGGGTGAGGAATCACTGAAGCAGGAGCTCTCCGAACACGGTGAATCATATCAGGTCGTCTCGCTTCTCGACGGAGCTGCGCGTCGGTCGATCCGGCGACTGGTTGAGGACCACGAATACGACATTGACGTTGTGGGACCACCGTATCTGCTCTACGTTCTCTACGATAGCGGGCGTATTTCGAAGGCCGAGTTCTGTGAGGCGACAGGTGAGATGATCCAGACGGAAGGATGGACCGGATACGAAGTTGTCAAGAACGCTTGGTCAAGCATTCCGGTCGATTGTTCCGAGATACTAGATAACGATGTCCTCCCACCCTGAGTAGATGCTAAATACTGTCATTTTTGTATTCGAGAAGCTCTGATTACCCCTATTCAGTTTCGAAGTCAATACCTTCCTGGAGTTTCGCTGCCTTGATTGTATTGTTGTGTAGTATCACTCGCGTTAGAGGTCCAACACCACCGGGAACAGGTGCAATATAGTCTGCCTTTGGCTCAACACTCTCGAAGTCTACATCCCCCACGAGTTCGTATCCCTTCTCATTATCGGCATCAATTCGGCCGATACCAACGTCAACGACCGTCGTTCCTTCACTTACCATTGATCCGTCAATAAATTCGGGGTTATCGACAGCGACAACGAGAATGTCTGCCTGTCGGGTTTTTTCTGCGAGATTCCTCGTTCGGGAGTGGCAGAGGGTGACTGTAGCATTCCCACCATCTGTCTTCTGAATAAGAAGATTAGAGAGAGGCTTGCCTACAATCATAGACCGATTGACTATGACAACATCTGCACTTTCGATCTCGATATTCTCCTCAGTTAGAAGTTTCTGGATGCCAAGAGGGGTACAAGGGACAAACCTAGAATTACCAGCAACGAGCCGACCTACATTGTTCGGGTGAAGGCCGTCTACATCTTTGAGGGGGTCAATGTGACTGACCGCTTCAAGCCAGTCTATGTGTTCGGGAACATCGTCCTGAACAAGAATTCCGTGAATATCAGGATCTTCATTCAATTCCGCCAGCACGTCATAGAGTTCTTCCGCGGGGGCATTGGAGTCAATGTCGACATGAGTCCCGTTGATGCCAAGTTCCTCACAGTCCCTCTGTTTCATCTTGATGTAAGATTCGGCGGCGGGATCATCACCCATATGAACAGTCGCTAGACCCGGGCGCGCGCCCACGTCCGCAAGGTTCTTCACCGACTCTCGAAGCCCCTTCCGGAGTTCCTCAGCGAGTGCCTCACCATCAAGAATCTTTGCCATGGAAGAAAGGTTTGCTAATTGGCCAATAAACCTGTTGGTTATTAAATAACACTATCGACACAATGTCTATAGTCCGAATCCTGTTGAAGTGCAATCTTTAGGGGTAGAGATGCACGCCGGTTTGAGAACCTCTTGCTTTTCACCGTTTACGCGGGACTTAATAAAGAAATTTGATCAGATAAAGACACTTGATGAAGAGATTTGATGCTAAGACATTGGATAGTGACTAGTTATATCTGCTCGTCAGTTCACGCTGGAATTTTTCATTCAACTCATTCGTCTTCTCCATGAGCGTAACCTCGAACTGCTCAAGATGATCTCCAAATTCGGCTTCTAATTTCCAAATCTGTTTCTGAATACGAGCAAGATCCGTCAGCTGCAATTCGTCCGCGATGACCTAGCCTTTTGCGGTCAGTGGGTGGCGCTTCTGCCCCTGGTCGTTATAATCTGGCTCGTCCGACACCAATCCGAGGTCTTTCGCGTCTTTAAGTCGGTTCCGGATCGTTGCTGAACTGACTTTCAGGTCGTCCCGTAGCACCACGAATCGCTTCGGTTCGTCCTGCAACTCGGCTAATAGCATCACTCCACCTGTCTTCGAGAGGAACTCCACAATTCGGTCTATCTCGCTTTTATCGAACTCATCGGGGGACGGTGCACCTGCCTCTCCTCCTGCATTATTGCGATCAGTCACTATTCACCTCGTTTGTACCAGTGCTATCATGGATCATACGGTTCGACCTAAATCAACAATTTAGAGTCCGTTTCGCTTGCTCGTGCTTGTTTCAGGGCGAGATTGGGTGATGAAAAGCCAGCTACTGCGAGACTCGTTTGTAGCCTTTTAACCGTTCGAAAAATGTGCGAACCGGAACCCGACGGCTGGTGGCCGCCCGGGGGCCTGCCAGGGCGGCCGTGTGAACGGTGGATACGACACTTTGTTCGGAATTACACTCGTAATCGTGTAATTATTCGATCCGACACGGTCTCTGTCTCACACGTGTCACGCGGAGGTATCGACGGGTGGTGTAGTGTGGATCCCTCCACGGTTTGGGAATAGCGTTCACCTCCTGAAAACAGCGTTCTGTATCCGTGACTTAGGGGCCGGACTGGCGCCGGCACGCGTGCCCCCGCTCCGTGGGACCAGCAGTGCAGACGCCAGGACCCAGCCGGACCAGGGAGTGAGGTGGTCGCCGACCTGGGCACGAGCGCGACGATCTGGGGCGAGTCCTCAGTGGTTCAGATAGACAGTCTTGGTCTGGGTGAAAAAGTCCAGGCCGGCGTCACCCTGTTCGCGGTGGGTGTTGGTCGAGGAGTTTTTGACGCCGCCGAAGGGGACGTGCAGTCCCAATCCCGTGGTCTTCTCGTTGACCTTGACGACGCCGGACTCGGAGCGGTCGACGAACTCGTGGGCTTCGGCGAGGTCGTCGGTAACGACGCTCGCCGAGAGGCCGAACTGGCTGTCGTTGGCGACGTCGACGGCCTCGTCGAAGCTCTCGACCTCGGTGACGGCGAGCACGGGGCCGAAGATCTCCTCCTGGAAGATCCGCATGTCCCGGGAGACATCGGAGAACACGGCGGGCGTGACGAAGTAGCCGTCGGCGTACGCGCCGTCGTCGAGTCGTTCGCCGCCGGTTTCGAGCGTCGCGCCTTCCTCGACGCCGACGTCGACGTACTCCAGCGTCGAGTCGAGTTCGCCCTGGCTGACGTGCGGTCCCATGTCGGGGTCTTCGAGGCCGGGGCCGATCTCGATCGACTCGGCGTACTCGACGATACCGTCGAGGAACTCGTCGTAGACGTCCGTGTGGACGATCGCACGCGAGTTAGCAGTACAGGCCTGGCCAGTAACACCGAACGCGCCGGCCCCGACGGTGTCGACGGCCTCGTCGACGTCCGCGGAGTCGGTGATGATAGCAGGGTTCTTCCCGCCCATCTCGGCCTGTGCGCGCTTGGTGCCCTCGGTGGCCTGCTGGTAGACGTGGTGGCCGACCTCGGCGCTGCCGGTGAACGACACAGCGTCGACCGCGTCGTGGCTCGTGAGCACCTCGCCGACCTCGCTCCCGGACCCGGGGACGAAGTTGATGACCCCGTCGGGCAGGCCGGCGTCTTCGAGCGCCCGGACGGTCTCCGCCGCCACTCCGGGTGCGTTCGAGGCTGGCTTGAGCGCTATCGTGTTCCCGGTCGCCAGCGCCGGGGCGATCTTCCAGGCCGGGATGGCGATCGGGTAGTTCCACGGCGTCACGAGGCCGGCGACCCCGAGCGGTTCCAGTTTGGTGTAGACCGACGTGCGGCCGCCGCTGGCGCCCTTGCGCGTCCCGTCGTCGTCGAAGGCCTTCTCCGCGTAGTAGTAGAAGATGTCGATGGTGCGCTGTACCTCGGGTGCAGCCTCCGAGAGTGTCTTGCCCTCCTCGTGGGTGAGCAACTCGGTCAGTTCCTCCTTGCGGTCTTCGAGTATCTTCCCGGTCTCGCGGAGGACGGTTCCGCGGTCGGGGGCCGGCGTGTCCGCCCAGTCAGCCTGGGCAGCGGCCGCGGCCTCGACGGCCCGTTTCGCGTCTTCGGTGCCGCCTCTGGCGTATTCGTTGACGGTCTCCGTGGTGTCGGCCGGGTTCTCGACGGCGAAGGTCTCGCCGTCGCCCGCCGGGGCCCACTCACCGTCGATGTACAGGCGCGTTGTGTCTGTCATGCGTCCCGAGGGTCGTATGGCGGCCACTTACACGTTTCCATAGCCCCCGAAACACTGGTCCCGGGAACTCCGCAGACTGAGCGAGCTCCAGACCCCTGCGCTGTGTCCGCCGTGGTGGGCCTCCGGTCCCCGCGTGCGAACGGAGCCCCGACGGGGCCGAATGGGAATCTTTAATCCCGGGACTGTGCCACCAAGAACCATGGTCGAGTACGACGAGATCAGCGACCCGAACGCCGAGTACACGATGCGGGACCTCTCGGCGGAGACGATGGGGGTCGACACGGAACGTGGCGGCACGCGCGACGCGGAAATAACGGACGTCCAGACGACGATGGTCGACGGGAACTACCCGTGGATCCTCGTGCGCGTCTACACGGACGCGGGCGTCGTCGGTACCGGCGAGTCCTACTGGGGCGGGGGCGACACCGCCATCATCGAGCGGATGCGGCCGTTCCTCGTCGGCGAGAACCCCCTGGACATCGACCGCCTCTACGAACACCTCGTCCAGAAGATGTCCGGCGAGGGCTCTATCTCCGGGAAGGTCATCTCCGCTATCTCCGGCATCGAGATCGCCTTGCACGACCTCGCGGGGAAACTCGTCGACCTGCCGGCCTACCAGCTTCTGGGCGGGAAGTACCGCGACGAGGTGCGGGTCTACTGTGACTGTCACGCCGGCGACGAGGCCGAACCCGACTCCAACGCCGAGGAGGCCGCCCGCGTCGTCGACGAACTGGGCTACGACGCCATCAAGTTCGACCTCGACGTCCCGTCGGGCCACGGGAAAGACCGCGCCAACCGCCACCTCCGGGGGCCGGAGATCGAACACAAGGCCGCCATCGTCGAGGCCGTCACCGAACGGGTCGGCGACGACGCCGACGTGGCCTTCGACTGTCACTGGTCGTACTCGACCGGCAGCGCCAAGCGTCTCGCCCGCCGGCTGGAAGCGTACGACGTCTGGTGGCTCGAAGACCCCGTCCCGCCGGAGAACCACGACGCCCAGCGCGAGGTCACCGCCTCCACCGCCACGCCCATCGCGACCGGCGAGAACGTCTACCGGACCCACGGCAACCGCGACCTCATCGAGCAGGAGGCCGTCGACATCGTCGCCCCCGACATCCCCCGCGTCGGCGGCATGCGCGAGGGCCAGAAGATAGCCAACATGGCCGACATGTACTACATCCCCGTCGCCATGCACAACGTCTCCTCGCCGGTCGGAACGATGGCCAGCGCCCAGCTCGCGGCCACGATCCCCAACTCCCTGGCCGTCGAGTTCCACTCATACCAGCTGGGCTGGTGGGAGGACCTCGTCGAACAGGACGACCTCATCGTCGACGGCCGAATGGCGATCCCCGAGGAACCCGGCCTGGGCATCGACCTCGACCTCGACGTCGTCGCCGAGAACATGGTCGAGGGCGAGACGCTCTTCGACGAGGCCTGACGCGGAACTCGCGCGTGTCCGGCGGCGCTCGCCCCGTCGACGAAGCCTGAGGCTGGGGTTCAGTCCGTCTCCCCGTCCGTGTGGTCGCGTTCGAGAAACGCCTCGAAGTCGACCGCCTCACCGGTCTCGGCGCTCTCGATTGCCGCGAACACGAGCGCCAGCGACCGGAGGTTCGCGCGGGCGTTCGTCTCCATCGGCTCCCCGCCGGCGCACCAGTCGGCGAACTGCTCGACCAGCCAGGTGTTCGACCACTTCTCGCGCTCGTGGAGTTCGACGGGGTCGCCGTCGTCGTATCGGGCGCTGTCGACGCAGTTCTCGGCGTCGGCCTCGTAGGGGAACTCGTAGAGTTCGCCGCCGTCCAGCACGAGCGTCGCGTCCTCGCAGTTCGCGCGGACGTGTTCGTTGCCCCAGCCGTTTAACGAGACCGCGGCCGTGTTCACCCCCTCGTAGACGACGGTCGTGCCGCTGGCCGTCTCGAACTGCACGACTGCGTTCGGGTCGCCCTCGAAATCCGAATAGCCAGGGTTCCAGGACCGACAGAAGACCGTCTCGACGGGGGAGTCGGCCATGTCGGCCAGGAAGTCGAGGTGGTGGACCGAGCCGTCGACGAGCAAAGGGTGTTCGTCCCAGTCGTACAGGCGAGGACCGGCCCAGCTCCCCCGCGAGCGGGCGTTGACGTGATACCGACCGTAGAAGTAGTCGGCGTCGCCGTACTCGCCCGACCGGAGTTCGCGCCGGAGCGTCGTCACGTCCTGGCGGTAGCGGTGGCTCATCGTCACGCCCATCTTCAGGCCGGCGTCCTCGGTCGCGTCGACGATACGGTGGGCCGCCGCCAGCGAGTCCGCCAGTGGTTTCTCCGCGAGGACGTGCAGGTCGTTTGCGACCGCGCTCTCGACCATCGACTCCCGGAGGTGTGGCGGGACGACCAGCGCGACCGCGTCGGCGTCGTGTTCGGCCATCGCCGTCGCGGCGTCGGTGTAACACCGCTCGGGTGGCAGGGCCAGACCCTCGCGTGCGTTGTCGAGCGCGTCCTCGTCGACGTCGGCTGCGGCGACCACCTCTATGGTGCCGTCCGCCACGTTGGGCGGCAGGTAGTCGTGACACCAGGCAGCGCCCTGGCCGCCGGTCCCGACCTGAACGAGTCGCACCGTCATGGGCCTCCCTTGCCGGAGTCCATAATTGGGTCTATCGGTCCCGGTCTCCGGAACATGGAGAACGCCATTCGGCTGAGCAGAACAGGTAAGTTGCTACGGACAGTAGGTCCCGGACATGGCAGAACCGAAACACCCGGTTTCGACGGTCGACAGGACCTTCGAGATCGTCGAGGTCATCCGGGAACTGGACGGGGCCGGCGTCTCGGAGATAGCCGACCGCGTCGACGTCGGCAAGAGCGCCGTTCACAACCACCTCAACACGCTCGCCAGCAGGGAGTACGTCGTCAAGGAGGGCGACGAGTACCACGTTGGGCTGGCGTTCTTGGGGCTGGGGGCGTACGCGCGCCAGCGCAACGACATCTACCGGGTCGCCCGCCCGGAGGTCGACCAGCTCGCCGAGGAGACCGGCGAACTCGTGAACCTGCTCGTCGAGAAGAACGGGCTGGGAGTCTACCTCTACCGGAGCCGGGGCGACCGAGGGGTCGAACTCGACACCTACGTCGGCAAGCAGGTCCACCTCCACAGCACCGCCCTGGGGAAGGCCATCCTGGGCTACCGCCCGGAGTCCGAGGTCGAGGCGGTCCTCGACGAACACGGCATGCCCAGACAGACAGAGTCGACGACGACCGACCCCGGGGAGTTCTTCGAGGAACTGGAGACCGTCCGCGAACAGGGGTACGCCGTCGACGACGAGGAGCGACTCACCGGGCTGCGGTGTATCGCAGCGCCGGTCACCGACGACGACGAACGCAGCATCGCCGCGATCAGCGTCTCCTGTCCGGTCCACCGCGTCAGCGACGACCGCTTCTTCGGGGACCTCCGCGATGCCGTGCTCGGCTCGGCCAACGTCGTGGAACTGGAACACAACTACTCCTGAACGCGGCGGCCCCTGGCTGCGGTGCCCGGTCGGTAGACTCGGAGCGTCGGTCCCGGATGTCCGCGCGTGGGACGGCCGCGAGCCACCGAGGATGAGGTCACCGAATCGAAATGTTTAGGGGAGCGAAGTAAGAGGGTGTACGTATGACATCGGGCAACAGCGGTGAGATTCCCGAGGAGGAGAGCGACGGGTCCGGCGAGGCGGGCGGAGGCGGCGCCCGCGGGTTCGAGTTCCTGAGCAGGCGGCGGATGCTCGGGCTGTCGAGTGTCGCGCTGGCGTCGCTCGCGGGGTGTCCGGGCGACGAGGGGGACGCGAACACGCCGACGGCCGGCGGGGACACGCCGACGGAGTCGCCGACCGAGGCACCGACGCCGAGTCCCACGGCAACAGACACCGCCACGGCGACCGAGACGGAGTCGCCGACGGCGACCCGGACGCCGACCATGGAGCCGGTCTTCGAGAACTTCGTCGCGGTCGACGGGACCGACTTCGTCGTCGACGGCGAGACCTACTACCCGCGGGGCGGGAACCACCCGCAACTCCGCAAACAGAGCAGGGAGGCCCAGGAGACCTGGCTCGACGACTGGACGAACGCCGTGGGGACCAACGTCCTCCGGGCGACGGCCTTCGGCTCGGGCACCGAGAACGACGACGCGCCGCTCCAGCCCGAACCCGGCGAGTGGGACGAACAGAACTTCCAGATGCTCGACAGGCTGGTCGCGCTCTGTGGCGAGGCTGGCGTCCGACTGATCCTCCCGCTGACCAACTACTGGCCCTGGCAGGGCGGGATGGAGCAGTACGTCAAGTGGTCCGACACCGCCAGCGAGAAACGCGACTTCTACACCGACGACCAGACGACCGAGTGGTACCGGGCACACATCGAGAAGGTGTTGAACCGCCGGAACGTCTACACCGGGATCCAGTACAGGAACGACCCGACGATCATGATGTGGGAACTCGCCAACGAACCGGACGGCGAGGGCGAGGACTTCTACAACTGGGTCGCCGACACGGCACAGTACATCAAGTCGATCGACTCGAACCACCTCGTCTCGACGGGGATGGACGACGTCTGGCCGTGGAACCAGACCGAGAAAAACAGGCGTGCCCACCAGCAGGACGGGATCGACGCTTACTCCGTGCACTTCTGGCACGACTCGAACCACTCGGAGCTGGGCATCGACGGCGCGGTCGGGCGGGTTCAGGCCCACGCTGCCGTCGCGAACGACCTGGAGATGCCCATCTATGCCGGCGAGTTCGGCTGGACCATCAGCCGCGGTGACGACAGCGGGAACTCGATGGCCGAGCGCAACAGGGCGTTCAGGGCCTACCTGCTGGCGATGCGCGAGGAGGGGTACGAGGGGTCGCTGTTCTGGGACTACCGCCACAGCCTCGAGTACCCCGTCACCTGGAACACGGCGGCCATCTACCCGCGCGACGGGGAGACCGTCTCCCTGATGAAGCGCAACTTCGAGAACTACTCGTCGCCGCCCCCGGACGAGCCACAGGTCGAGGTCGACCCGCCCGCGCTGTCGGTCGAGGTCACGGAGAGCGACACCGGGAAGCTCGTCGTCGTCGACAACACCGGCGGCGGGACGGCCGACGAACCGGCCTTCTCGCTGTCGCCCGAGGGCGACACTTACACCGACCCCGACGGGTCGAACTCGTCGGTCGAGCCGAGCAACGTCTCGGCGGACTTTTACCTCGGGTACGACGCGGACAACCTCTACGTCCGCGCGGAGGTCACCGACGACACCCACGAGGCAAAGCCCGGCGCCGACATGTGGCAACAGGACAGCATCCAGATAGCGACCGGGAACGCCGACTCGGCCGCCTACGGGCCGGAGTACGGCATCAGCTACACCGACCAGGCCAACGTCCACCGCTGGTTCGACGGCGACGCCGCCCAGGGCGTCAGCGAGGTCGACGCGACCGGCAGCCGCGACGGCACGACGACCACCTACGACGTGACGATGCCCTGGAAAACCCTGTTCGCCGAGGCCCGCGAACCCGGCGAGAGCGTCCCGTTCAGCGTCCTCGTCAACGACAACGACTCCGGCGACAGCAGCCGCGACAACGTCCTCGGCTGGACGCTGCCGGGCGTCAACGGCGACAAGTTCGTCAGCGCCCTCGGGACGGTCGTCCTCGGTACCGAGGGGGCAATCTGGAACACCAGCCGCGGCGAGGGGCCGTTCCTCGTGAACCTCGGCGAGCGCAACACTTGGACGGTCTCGTTGTCGAACGTCGGCACCGAGAGCAACACGTTCGACATCTCGGTCCAGGGCGCCGACGCCTCGACGTCGGTCGACGTCCCCGGCGGCGGGTCCGCGACCGTCTCCGTCGAGCGCGCGTTCGCCGCGCCCGGCTCTGACAGCATCACAATCGAACTCACCCACAGCGACACCGGCGAGACCAAGACCGTCGAACACCCGGTGTTCGTCCTCGACGGCTGACGGGCCGGCTGTCCCGCCGCGTTCTCACCGTAACTGTTTACTCCCCGCTCGGCCCAGTTCCCGGACATGACCGAGGAGGACCCCGCCTGCTGTGGCCCCGAGCGGGACGACCCGCGGCCCGCCCGCGAGACGGGCGAGCGGAGCGCGACGCCGGCACCCCGCAGGACCGACCCCGCCGGTCCCGACGACGAGCGGACGCGCACCATGACCCGTCTCGACGGCGACACCTTCACCATGGGCACGGACTCGGACGTGGGCTTCCCGGAGGACGGCGAGGGGCCGGCCCGCGAGGTGACCGTCGACAGCGTCTACGTCGACCGGTTCGCCGTCACGAATGCCCAGTTCCTCGAGTTCGTTCGCGAGACGGGCCACACGACCGACGCAGAGCGCTACGGGTGGTCGTTCGTCTTCGAAGACTTCGTCGCCGACGCCGACAGCGACCACTGCCTCCAGTCGGTCGCCGCGGCGCCGTGGTGGGTCGCCGTCGAGGGGGCCACCTGGCTCCGCCCCGAGGGGCCGGGTTCGAACGTCGTCGACGAGGACCGCCTCACGGAACCGGTCACGCACGTCTCCTGGAACGACGCGGTCGCGTACGCCGACTGGGCGGGCAAGCGCCTCCCCACCGAGGCCGAGTGGGAGTACGCCGCCCGCGGCGGCCTCGAGGGGCGGACCTACCCGTGGGGGGACGAACTCACGCCCGACGGCCGCCACCGCTGTAACATCTGGCAGGGGGAGTTCCCCGAGCACAACACTGCCGAGGACGGGTACGTCGGCGCCGCGCCGGTCGACGCCTTCGACCCGAACGGCCACGGCCTCTATAACTCCGCGGGCAACGTCTGGGAGTGGTGCCGCGACTGGTTCAGCGCCGAATACCACACGACCGACGCCCACGACCGCGACAACCCCACCGGCCCCTCGGACGGCGACGAGCGGGTGATGCGTGGCGGCTCGTACCTCTGTCACGAGTCGTGGTGCAACCGCTACCGGGTCGCCGCGCGCTCGAGGAACACGGCCGACAGTTCGACCGGGAACATCGGGTTCCGGTGTGTCCTCGACGCTGCCTGACCGCGCATCGACTGGGCAGGAACCCCGCCGAGCGCGCGGGCGATCCCTGAGTTGGATACCCACTCCCGAGCCCGTCTCGACGCCAACAGTCGAACACACGTTCACTAGATTCTACTATATGTTCATTTCAACGAAACAAGAGCGGTACACTGGAGAACGGGACTCGTCAGAGACGAGTTCGTCACGAACATTTATATCCGAGGGCTCGGTGCAACACGACGGAAGCATCATGGTAACACGGCGTGAGATCCTGAAGTCCTCGGCACTGGGGGCTTTAGTCGGAACAGGTGTACTGGCGAGCAGTTCGAACACGGCGGCGGCGGGAGCGTCGTTCGGCGACGGCGTGAACCTGCAACCGTCGTACTTCTGCGGGGGGGACATGGACCTGGGCTGGAGTCTGATGAACGACAACCCCGGGATCGCGGCGACCCGGATCGAGATGGACCCGGGGGAGGACGCGACGGTCAGCGACTTCCAGCGGTGGCTCGACGAGTCGACGAACCAGGGCTTCGAAACGATCGGTACCTATCACAACTACCAGGACAACGGGTCGGCCGACCCTTCGACCCTCCAGGACGCGGCCCAGTGGTGGGTCGACAACTACAGCACGCTGTCGCAGAACGCCGATTTCACGATCAATCTGATGAACGAGTGGGGAGACCACGACGTGACGGCCCAGGAGTACGCTGACGCGTACAACAACGCCATCAGCACGGTCCGCAACGACACGTCCTACAGCGGGCCGATCATCTGTGACATCCCCGGGTGGGGCCAGGAGACAAACGTCGCCTACGACGCTTCGACGAAACTCGACGACGACAACCTGATATTCTCGGTCCACGCCTACGGGGAGGCCTGGAACTCCGTCGAGGGGGAGTACCTCGACGCGGAGGACATCCGGTACCTGGACGGCAATCCCGCGGGGTACCCCTGCATGATCGGCGAGTTCGGCCTCAAGTGCAATGGCACGTGTGACGCCGACGTCGACAGCATCGTCCAGGAGGCCAAGGACCTGGGCTGGCCGGTGTTCGCCTGGGCCTGGAACGGCGACGGCTCCAAGGAGGACTTCAACATGACGACCCCCTACTGGGGGGACGACTGCTCGGCCGACTCCTACTCGAAGAGTTCGTACTTCTCGGACGCCTACGCCTACCTCGACGGCGGCTCCGGCGGGGGCAACACGGCGCCGACGGCCTCGTTCACCTACAGCCCGAGCAGTCCCAGCGTCGGCGAGAGCGTCAGTTTCGACGCGAGCGACTCGTCGGACTCCGACGGGTCGATCAGCAGTTACAGCTGGGACTTCGGGGACGGGACGACCGGCAGCGGCCAGACCACGTCCCACACCTACGACTCCAGCGGCGACTACACGGTCACGCTCACCGTCACCGACGACGCGGGTGCGACCGACTCCTCGTCAGAGACCGTCTCTGTCACGAGCGACAGTGCCAGCGCCCCCGCGGTCGACTCGTATAGCGTGACCGAAGCCGGGAAGAACGACCCCCACGTCGACATCACGGCCGACTGGACGGTCTCGGACAGCGACGGCGACCTCTCGTCCGTCGAGGTCACCGTCTACGATTCGAGCGGGTCGGCGGTGCGGTCGTCGACGACCAGCGTCGGTGGCTCCTCGGCGAGCGGGACCGACAGCTTCTCGATCAAGAAGGTGGACAACCAGACCTTCGACGTGACGATAGTCGTCACGGACAGCGCCGGAGCGACGGCAAGCCGCACACAGAGCGTGACCGAGTGACGGTCACGTGGCCGGTGGGGCCGGTCAGGCGTAGGGATTCGTGTTGGGGCCGCCGGCGCCGCCGTCGTCGGCTTCGTCGTCGTTGGCGGTCTGGAGGTCGCCGGCCGAGACGACGTCGTCGATCCGGAGGATCGAGTTGACGGCCTCGATGCCGGCTTCGAACGCCTGGGTCTTCACCCGGAGCGGTTCGACGACGCCGGCCTCGCCCGTGTCGACGACCTCGCCGGTGTGGACGTCGATGCCGGTCGCGTCGTTGCCGGCGTCGTGGCTCGACCGGATGTCGACGACGGTGTCGACGGGGCTGAAGCCGCCGTTCTCCGCGAGGGTCCGGGGGACCGTCTCCAGCGCGTCGGCGACGCGTTCGACGGCGAGTTGCTGGCGCCCCTCGACGCCCTCGGCGGCCTCACGGAGGCCCAGCGCGGTGCTGACCTCGGGTGCGCCCCCGCCGGGGACGACGCGCCCGTCCGAGAGCGTCTCCGCAACTACGGTCAGCGCGTCCTCGACGGCGCGCTCGACCTCGTCGACGACGTGCTCGGTCGAGCCCCGGACCAGCAGCGTCACTGCGCCGGCCTCATCGAGGCCGGTGATGACTGTCGTCTTGTCCGGCGAGGAGGAGCCGCCCCCGTACTTCTTTCGGATGACTTCCTGGTGCATGTCTCCGGTGTACCCCAGGTCCTCCGGGGAGGCGTCCTCAACGTCGGTGACGGGGGTTGCGCCGGTGGTCTCCAGCAGTTTCTCCACGTCGGGGTCGCGCAGGCTGGCCGACGAGAAGACCCCCTCGTCCGCGAGACGGTTCTTGACCGGGTCGTCGACCGCCTCGGTCGTGAACACCACGTCGGCGCCGAGGTCCGTGATGGCCCCGACGATCCTGTCGGCCTCCTCGCGTTCGCGCTCGATGAACTCGTCGAGTTCCTCCATGCTCCCGACCTCGATCTCGGGGTCGGTCTCTGCCTCGGACAGTTCGAGCGGGCCGTCGACCACCAGGATGTCGGCGTCCTCCCTGTCGATGGTCATGTTCTGGTGGTCGGGTTCGCGGTCGACCATCAGCCCCTCGACGAGCCGCGAATCCGCGATGGACCCGCCCTGGAAGGAGTGGACTTTCACCGCATCGAGGGTGGGCTCGCCGTCGGAGACGGTCCGGCGGACGGCCTCGACGACCATTGGCGCGAGTTCGTCGATGGCCGACTCGGCGCCTTTCCCGGTCAGGGCCGTCCGCGCGATGCCCGCCAGTAACTCCGTGTCCTCGGGGGCGACGTCGATGGTAACCTCCTCCAGGAGCCCTGGAATGTGGTCACCGGCCGTCCGGTAGCCCTCGACGACCGTCGAGGGGTGGAGGCCCTGCTCGACGAGGTCCTCGGCCTCGTTGAGGAGCGCGCCCGCGACGACGACGGAGGTGGTCGTCCCGTCGCCGACCTCTGCCTCCTGGGTTTCGGCGACCTCGACTATCATCTCGGCGGCCGGGTGGTCGACGTCCATCTCCGAGAGGACGGTCACGCCGTCGTTGGTGACGACCACGTCGCCGGGCCCGGAGACGAGCATCTTGTCCATACCGCGGGGGCCGAGCGTGGTCCGGACCGCCTCCGCGACCGCCGCGCCGGCCTCGATGTTCATCGACAGTGCGTCCTTGCCCGACGTCCGCTGGGTCTCGTCCGAGAGTACGACCGTGGGCTGTCGTCCGAACTGCTCTGCCATGTCCGGGAAATTACGGTGGCTACACGTAAATCATTCCATCGCGGTCGACGGGCGGACGCGAAGCGGGACCGTAAAGCGGACGCGTCCCGACCGGGCGAAGGTCCGTCTGCCGAACTGTACGAGATCTAATACGACCGTGAAATTTCGCCTCCGGTGAAACGTTCTGGAAGGGCCCGGACCGCGGTCGGCCCCCGAGACGACAGCCGGCTGATCAGTGAACAGCAACGAAACCATGCGGGCGCACCACAACAGGGGAGATGTCCCGGTAGGGAATTACGGTTCGTCGCGTGGTCGGGAACGACCGCGCGTGAGGTTCACGTCAGGTCTGGAAGCTCGTGTCGGGTCCGAAATGATCCCCTCGAATACTATTTCGGTGACTGACTTGTTCGGCTTCGAGTGACCGATGCCGCGCTGGAGCACTCGCCCGCGATGGCGACCGACCGGTGACGGTCAGAAACACGGCGGTCACTGGATGTGCGTCCAACGCAGGCGTCTACGGGGGGTCTCGCATGCGAGTCGACAGTTGCGGCGACCGGGATCCGGGTGGCACTGCCGGACCCGGGGGCGGGAGAGTCACTACGGCCCTCGAATGTTGCCGGTTGACGAACGCGCTTTGACCCGGGGGTCGACGGGCCATCCATGACAGAGACAAGCGTCACGGTGTGGAACGAGTACGTCCACGAACGCGAGAGCGACATCGTCGCGGACGTCTACCCGGACGGTATCCACGAGACGCTCGCGACCGCGCTGGAGCGACGCGGTTTCGAGACCCGGACCGCGACGCTCGAGGAACCCGAACACGGCCTGCCGCCCGCGGTACTCGACGAGACCGACGTGTTGACCTGGTGGGGCCACGCCGCTCACGACGAGGTCGCCGACGAGGTCGTCGAGCGCGTGACCTCGCACGTCCTCGACGGGATGGGGCTGGTCGTCTTGCACTCCGGGCACTTTTCGAAGGTGTTCCGCTCGCTGATGGGGACGACCTGTCGCCTCAAGTGGCGGGAGGCCGCCGAGCGAGAGCGCCTCTGGGTCGTCGAACCGAGCCACCCGGTCGCCGCCGGTATCGACGAGTGCATCGAACTGGAGGAAGCCGAGATGTACGGCGAACGCTTCGACGTCCCCCAGCCCGAGACGCTCGTGTTCAACTCCTGGTTCGAGGGCGGCGAGGTGTTCCGGTCAGGCTGCTGTTACAGGCGCGGGAACGGGAAGGTATTCTACTTCCGTCCCGGCCACGAGACGTATCCGGTCTACCACGACGAGGAGATCCAGCGCGTCATCGCGAACGCCGTCGAGTGGGCCGCGCCCGTCGACGACATGGCGAGTTCGACCGGCGGGAACACCGACCCGAGAGAACAGATAGAGACCGACGACGACCGGACCGTCCACTAGCCGGCCGGCTCCTCGCCGGCGTGACCGTCGCCGTCGTCGCGGCTCTCGACGTCGGGGTCGCCGTTCTCAGGGCTTCCCGGGTCGAGGTCGCCGTCTTCCGGTCTTTCAGCGTCGGGGTCTCCGTCGTCCGGTTCGTCGTCGTCGCGGAGCTGTGGCTTCACCCGCCAGTTGAAGTAGGCGGTCCAGCCCACGGCCGCGATGGCCCCGATGGCCGCCGCGCCCGGCGTGATGGCCGGCTCCGGACTGCCGACCCACAGCCCCGATACCATGACGCCGACCGTGTAGACGAACACCGTGACGTCTTCCGCTTCGATTTCCATACCCGTATCTGGCAGCCTCACGTGATAATTATGGCGCTCCGGTCCGAGTTGCACGCTCTCTCGGACCGCTCCGCATTCTCTAAGATGCCGAAGGTGTTCTGTATATATAGAATCTGTTTCTTTCTGAAGAACAACGTTTTGCAGACGGCAGCGGACGTGGCTCGCTTCCCCTCCCGATTACAGATGTAGGCGTGTAATCCCGGCTCACAGTTCGAGAGGGCGACCCCCGGGAGAGGCTGTCTGAACGATTGTTTCCCGTTTCGGCGAAAGAATTCTCTCGAATAGAATAGCATTCTGTATTAGTCAGCACAGTCGCGAGACCCCCTCGGAACCGACACGTTCGAGCGGACGCCAGTGACGGGACGGGATAGACGGGATGGGGGCCCAGCGGCACCGCCCGATGGGAGGGGGAAGGCGGGAACCAGGGGTGGTCGCTCCGGCACTCTTAAATATCGTGTCCCACAGATAGGAACCACCCAGCATGAGATACTTTCGAGTTCGCGACGGCGGCGAGTCCCGACTCGTCGCCAGCGACGGGGACGTCGCCTACGACCTGACGGCCGACGGTGGACCGTCGTCGCTCGTCGAACTCTACCGTATCCGGTCGGAGACGGGCCGGACGGTCGACGATGTCGCCCGCGAGCGCCTCGACGAGGACGAGACGGTCGACCTCTCGGCGGCCACCGTCGAGTTGCCCGTCGAACCGGGAGAGGTCTGGGCGGCCGGCGTCACCTACCGGATCAGCGAGGAAGCCCGTCGCGAGGAGAGCGGAAAACCGGACGTCTACATCGATGTCTACGAGAGCGACCGTCCCGAGGTGTTCTTCAAAGCGTCGCCGAGCAGGACGGTCGGCCCCGACGAGGCTGTCGGCATCCGGGGCGATTCGGAGTGGGACGTCCCCGAACCCGAACTGGGGGTCGTCCTCCACGAGGGCGAAATCGTCGGCTACACCGTGGGCAACGACGTCAGCAGCCGGTCGATCGAGGGAGCAAACCCCCTGTATCTCCCCCAGGCGAAGGTCTACGACCGCTGCTGTGCGCTCGGGCCGTGCGTGGCATCCGTGGACGACGTTCCGGACCCCCACGACCTGGAGATGACGATGACGATCCGCCGGGACGACGACGTGGTCTTCCGCGACAGCACGAGCACTGCCGAGATGGTGCGCACCTGCGAGGAACTCACGTCGTACCTGACGCGTCACAACGTGGTCCCCGAGACGACGGTCCTGTTGACCGGCACGGCACTCGTCCCTTCCTCCGAGTTCACGCTCCGCCCCGGCGACGCCATCGAGGTCACCGTCGAAGACATCGGCACCCTCCACAACGGCGTCATCACGGTGTAACGCCTGTTTCGGCATGGGAACGATTATTAGAGTCGGGTGGAATAGGGGAAATATGGCCCAGACGACAGACAATACAGTCAATGCTGTCGAGCGTACGTTCCGCGTGGTTCGGGGGCTACAGGAGCTGGACGGTGCCGGGGTGACGGAGCTATCGTCGCACCTCGGGTTGCCCAAGAGCACCGTCCACAACTACCTCAGCACGCTCGAACGGGAGGAGTACGTCGTCAAGGAGGGGGAACAGTACCGCGTCGGACTCCGGTTTCTGAAGCACGGAGCTTACGCACGCAACAGACTCAACATCTTCGAGATAGCTCGGCCGGAACTCGACCGTCTGGCCCGAGAGACGGGGGAGCTGTGCAACCTACTCGTGGAAGAACACGGTATGGGGACCTACCTCTACCGGACCAGAGGCGACGAGGCCGTCCGCGTCAAGGAACACGTCGGTGACCGCGCCCCGCTGCACAGCACGGCGCTGGGCAAGGCGATACTGGCCCACCTACCCGAGCGACGCGTCGACGAGGTCATCGACCAGCAGGGGCTGTCGGGCACCACCGACGAGACGATCACGGGCCGCGAGTCGCTGATGGGAGAACTCGAACAGATCCGCGACGTCGGCGTCGCCTTCGACGACGAGGAACGCCTCCCCGGGCTACGGTGTGTCGCCGCGCCCGTCCTCAGCAACGGGTCGCGCGTCCTCGGCGCGATCAGCGTCTCCGGCCCCTCCCACCGCTTCGAGGGCGACCGCTTCGAGGAGGAACTCCCACAGCGGGTCCTCGAAACTGCCAACGTCATCGAACTCAACGTCACCTACTCCTGACCCGCTCGTCTTCGTTACTGTCTCTTCATCTTTCCCGATTTTGTTCTGATTTTTTATATCAGGACTGGATGTCCCGCACGTCGCTCTGAAACCGTCTCAATTGAACTCGTAGCTGCTAAAATACAGCAAGAAACAGTATCAATCATAGAATGAAATGTAGTAACGATTTCCCCGTTGGGGGTCGAAATACCGACAGAAACGCCTCAAAAGCGTTCGAAAGCACGTCTCGCGTTCTGGGGCCGCATAGTTACGTTCGAGAATTGTAAAACGTATTTATATCATTCTTGAGTTAGAGGTAGCGTCGGTCGTAGCGAAAGGCCCATACCCGCCAGCGCCCAACGAGGAGCTGTGACAGAGGATCAGGCCGAGACAGGGCCCGTAGAGCGGTTCCACGCAGTCGTCGACCGCGCGGGAACGGCGGTCGTGACGACCGACGAGGTGGCGACACACCTCGACGTTTCGCGCGAGGCGGCCGAGGAGCTTCTGGCGACCCTCGAACGCTCGGGTGACGTACTGGGCCGGGACGTCTCGCAGGACCCGGTGGTCTGGTACCCCGGCGGCTGGGGCGAGTACGTCACCCGCGAGCGGCTGGTCGTCTTCCCGGACAGGCGCCAGGTCGTCGCCGACCGGCCGGCCCAGTTCACGCGGGCACAGCTCTCGCAGTTCGCCCGCCTGGTCGACACCAACGGCCGCGAGGGGTACGTCTACGAGGTGACCGAGGCCGACGTCTGGCAGGCACCATACGACGACGTCCAGGAGCTCCTGGGGACCGTCCGGGACGTGCTCCCCGAGCGCGAGCCGGCGCTCGAAGCGTGGATCGAAGACCAGTGGACCCGCGCCCACCAGTTCGTCCTCCGGACCCACGAGGAGGGCTACACGGTCCTGGAGGCGGCCAGCGCCGACCTGATGGGCAACGTCGCGCGACAGAAACTCGACGACGACCAGCTCCGGGCGGCCATCTCGGAGACGGGGAGCTGGGTCGCCGAGGACGCGACGGCGGAAGTGAAACGGCGGCTCTACGAGGCCGGCTACCCCGTCCAGGACGAGCGTGACCTACAGCGGGGGGCACAGCTGAACGTGGACCTGACACCGGAGTTGCGCCCCTACCAGCACGACTGGGTCCAGCGGTTCATGGACCAGCAGTCGGGCGTGCTCGTGGGCCCGCCGGGCAGCGGCAAGACGGTCGCCGCGCTGGGCATCCTCTCGCGGGTCGGCGGCGAGACGCTGATCCTGGTGCCCAGCCGGGAACTGGTCCGGCAGTGGCGCGACGAGATACTCGCTCACACCACCCTCACGGAGGCCGAAGTCGGAGAGTACCACGGCGGCGAGAAGACGGTCCGGCCGGTCACCATCGCCACCTACCAGACGGCGGGGATGGCGCGCCACAGGCACCTGTTCGACGACCGGGAGTGGGGGCTCATCGTCTACGACGAGGTCCAGCACGTCCCCAGCGACATCTACCGGCGGAGCACGGACCTCCAGACGCGCCACAGGCTGGGACTGTCGGCGACGCCGCTCAGGGAAGACGACCGCGAGGAGGAAATATTCACGCTCATCGGCCCGCCGATCGGCACCGACTGGGACGCGCTGTTCGACGAGGGGTTCGTCGCGGAACCCCGCGTCGAGATCCGGTACGTCGGCTGGGACGACGACGCGCGCGACGAGTACGTCGGCAGCGAGGGCCACGGGCGCCGCCAACTGGCCGCGACCAACCCCGCGAAGGTCCCAGAGATAGAACGGATCCTCGCGGGACACCCGACACAGAAGGCGCTGGTGTTCGTCGACTACCTCGACCAGGGCGAGGCGGTCGCGGAGGCGCTGGAGGCGCCCTTCGTCAGCGGCGAGACGCCACACCACGAGCGCGAGCGATACTTCCAGCAGTTCCGCGACGGGGCTGTCACGGGCCTTGTGGTCTCCAGGGTCGGCGACGAGGGGATCGACCTGCCCGACGCGGAGGTGGCGGTCGTCGCCTCGGGACTGGGCGGGTCACGCCGCCAGGGGACCCAGCGCGCCGGCCGGACGATGCGACCCGCCGGCCGCGCGCTGATGTACGTGCTCGCGACCCGTGGCACGCGCGAAGAGGAGTTCGTCCGCCAGCAGATGCGTCACCTCGCCGGGAAAGGCGTCCAGGTCCGGGAGGTGACCGTCAGCGACGAGTAGCTCACTCGACCCCGTTTTCGAGGTTCTCCAGGAGTTTGCCGACGAACAGTCCCGTCCGCGGCGAGAGGTCGTCCTCCGGCGGCGTCTCGGTGGGGTGGGCGGCCATCGTCTCGACGAACCGCTCGCTGAAGGTCATCGTGTGCATCATGTCGACCACGTCCACGGTGAGCCCCTCGTCGGAGGTGTCCATCGTGGGGTGGCGCTCGCGCTCGGCCTCGGAGTAGGTGATCGTCCAGGACGGACCACCGACGGCATCGAGGATGACCGGGAGCTCACCCACCCGGAGGCGGCCCTCGGGCGACCCGACGTGTACCGTTCCGTCCTCGACGGTCGTTTCGTAGCGTGCCATTGTCTCCCGGGCCGACCCTGAGAGCGTGTAGGACGGCCTCTCTTAAATCGGTTCACGTCTCTCTCGCGGCCGCGTACACGTTCGCCCGACCCGGTGAGACCAGCACCGGGAACCGCGTCGACGCTCGCTGAGACCACGTCGAAGACCGGGGGCCGGTCGCGTCAGACGGTGGTCTGACGGGGCCTTAAGCCGGTTCCGACGAGTGGTTCGGGTATGAAGGAGACGGAGTCGATCACCGTCGCGGAGGTCAGCGAGGGGCCCTGCGGGAGCGGCGAGCCGGGGGCACCGGTGGACCTCCCTGTGGTCGAACTGCTCACGGGGCGGGGATTCATCACGGGCAAGTCCGGGTCCGGCAAGTCCAACACGGCCAGCGTCGTCGCGGAGAACCTGCTCGACAACGGCTTCGGCCTGCTCATCGTCGACATCGACGGCGAGTACTACGGCCTCAAGGAGGAGTACGAGATCCTCCACGCCGGGGCCGACGACGAATGTGACATCCAGGTGACCGTCGAACACGCCGAGAAGATCGCGTCGCTGGCCCTCGAACAGAACGTCCCGGTCATCCTCGACGTCTCCTCGTTTCTGGACGACGAGGAGGCCAGGGAACTGCTCACGGAGGTCTCCAGACAGCTGTTTGCCAAGGCAAAGAAACTCAAACAGCCGTTCCTGCTGCTGGTCGAGGAGTGCCACGAGTACATCCCCCAGAAGGGCAGCGTCGGCGAATGCGGGAAGATGCTCGTCAAGATCAGCAAGCGGGGGCGCAAACACGGGCTGGGCGTCGTGGGCATCAGCCAGCGGCCCGCCGACGTCAAGAAGGACTTCATCACGCAGTGTGACTGGCTGGTCTGGCACCGCCTGACCTGGAACAACGACACCAAGGTGGTGAGCCGCGTCCTCGACGCGAACTACGCCGGCGCCGTCGAGGACCTGGGCGACGGCGAGGCGTTCCTGATGACCGACTGGTCGGAGTCGGTCCGGCGGGTGCAGTTCCACCGCAAGAAGACCTTCGACGCGGGCGCGACGCCCGGACTGGACGACTTCGAGCGGCCGGAACTCAAGTCGGTCAGCGACGACCTCGTCTCGGAACTGGCCTCGATAAGCGAACAGAAAGAACAGCGCGACGACCGCATCGCCGAACTCCGGGAGGAACTCGACGAGAAGAACTCCCGCATCGCCGAACTGGAGACGGAACTCCAGGACGCACGGGACATGCAACGGATGGCCGACCAGTTCACCCGGGCGCTCGTCGAACACGTCCGCGGTGCCAACCCCGGCCGGACCGAACAGGAACGGATGTCCCAGCGACGGCAGTCCGAGACCGCGTCGACTGGTGGGTCCGACGAGGCCGCGCGCGAGGACGACTCCTACGGCGACGCGACGATGACGTGGCCGGGCGAGGACGCCGAACCGGCGACCGGCGAGCCGGACAGTGGCGGCGACGACTTCTTCGGGATGGCCGGCGCGTTCGGCGACGACGCCGCCGAGTCGGAGGGGATGACCCCGGCCGCCGAGAGCGCGACCGACGGCGGGACGGCGACGGGGTCGGTGACCCGCGGGTTCGGCGTGGAGGAGAACCCGCTGGGCGACCGGGCGACCGACGCCTTCGCGGCCGGAACCGCGACGGTATCCCGGGACATCGAGGGGGCGGCCGCGTTCGCGCGGTCGCTGGCGGACGACGTCCGGGACCTGGACGCGGTGACCCGGGGGATGCTCCGGTACTACCGGGACCACGGACCGGGGACGCCGATGGACGCGCTCTTCTCGGCGGGCGGGTCCGAGGACCGGACGGCCGCCTACGCGCGAAACAGGCGACTCAGAGTCCGCGGACTGGTCGAACACGTCGGGCGCGGCCGTTACGACTACCGCCTGCCGGACCTGCTCCGCGAGGAGACGGGCCGCGACAGTGCGGGGCCGTTCGTCGAACAGGTCGAGAGCGCGCTCTCGACGGGGACGGCGGGCGAGGCCGCCGGCTCGGACTGAACAGCTCAGTCCAGCGGTTCGACCAGGTTCTCCAGGGCCGCGCGCGGGTCGTCGGCCTTCGCGACGCCGCTCGCCAGCAGGACGCCGCTAGCCCCGAGTTCGGCGCCCGCGACGACGTCCTCGCCGGTCGAGATCCCTGCGCCGCAGTACACCTCGACGTCCCCGTCGACCGAGCGCGCGGCCGCGACGGCGTCGGTGACGATGTCCGGGTCGGCCCTGCTGACGGGCGTCCCGGTGCCTATCAGTTCCGGGGGTTCGACGGCCACGGCGTCGGGGCCCAGCGCCGCCGAGGCGCGGACCTGTTCGGCGTTGTTCGCACAGACGACGGCGTCCAGCCCCGCCCGGTCGGCGGCGTCGAGGCTGGCGTCGATGTCGGCGAGTTTGAGCCGGTTCTCGGAGTGGTTGAGCAGCGTCCCGACGGCGCCGGCGTCGGCGGCCGCCTCCGCGAGGGTGCTCCCGGTGTGGCTGCCGTGTTCGACGGGCGAGACGTGCTGGGCCCAGGTCTCGACGCCGGTGTCGGCGACGGCCGCGAGGTGTGCGGCCTGGGGCGCCACCGCGATGGTGGCGCTCGAGTCGTCGTTTACGTCCCTGGCCGCGCGTGCGACCTCTGTGGGGTCACACGGGTAGGCCTTCAGATTGACGAGGACGAACATACGTTGATCCGGGAGGGCTCCCAGAAAATAGGTTCGATATCCTCCCCGCGGAAGGCTGCCCGTACACCGGGGTGAGCGGACGTGGCGGGGTGAACGTTAAGACGCTCCCCGTTCAATAAGGGTGTACTGTGTCAGAGGGGCAAGTCGACGGCGGGACGGTTCTCGTCGTCGAAGACGACGAACACCTCGCCGAACTGTACACGGACCACCTCTCGGGGAGTTACGAGGTACGGACGGCCTACGGCGGCGCGGAGTCGCTGGAGATGCTCTCGTCTGACCTGGACGTGGTCGTGCTGGACAGGCGGATGCCGGTCGTCTCCGGCAACGAGGTGCTCGCGGAGATCGAGGAGCGGGTCCTGCAGTGTCGCGTCGCGATGGTGACGGCCGTCGACCCTGACTTCGACATCATCGACATGGGGTGTGACGACTACATCGTCAAACCCGTGACGAAAGAGGAGTTGTTGCGGGTCGTCGACCGCCTCATAAAAGTCACCGAGTGCGACGACCTGATGCGCGAACTGACTGCGAAGAAACTCAAGCGCAACGTCCTCATGGTCGAAAAGCGGGAGTCGGAACTCAGGGAGAGCGACGAGTTCCAGCGGCTGAAAACCGAGATCGACGAGATCGAGGCCGAGGTCGACGACCTCGCCGAGGACATCGGCACCGAGTACGTCTCCCGAAAACTGTAGGCGTCAGTCCTTGCGTTCGACCATGTCGCCGAGCGTGTACTCGCCGGTCGAGCCACCGCCCTCCCACTCGGTGTCCTCGGTGGTCCCGCCGGCCGAGAGGTCGATGTCGAGCGCGCGCTCGAGTTTCCGCTGGACGTCGTCGCTGGGGAGCGTGTCGCCGCGTTCGAGCTTCCGGATCAGGCTCGCCTTCTCGTTGAGCTGGCGCGCGAGTTCCTCCTGGCTCAGCCCCTGGGACTCCCGGCCCGACCGGATGCGGCCGTCGTAGTCCTGTGCCAGTTCGTCCATCTCGTCGAACATGTCCGAGCGCCGCTGTGACGAACCGGACGGGGCGGACGACGAAGACGACGCCGACGACGAGGACGACGACGAGGACGACCCCGTCGAGTACTTCGTGGACGTGCTCCCGGAGTCGGCCTGTGTGACTTCAGTCCCGAAGTCGGTGCACTCGTCACACACGTCGAGTTCGGCCCCCTCGATCTTCACGCGGTTCGGGGAGTTCGTCTCCGTCCCGCACATCTCGCACTGAACCATACCAGCGTCTATACCGTGCCGCCAGATAAATGTGGGGTGGCCCGTCGCCCGGCGGGTTTTTGGCCCTCGCGGCCCCACCCGAACCATGGAGACGCGCCCCCTCGGAACGACCGGCCAGGAGAGCAGTATCCTCACCTTCGGCGCCATCGCGCTCGACCCCCTCGACCAGGACGAGGCCGACGAACTGACCGAAACCGTCCTCGACCACGGCGTCAACCACGTCGACGTCGCGCCCCAGTACGGGACCGCCGAGGTGAAACTCGCGCCAACGCTTGCCGAGCGCCGCGACGAGGTCTTCCTCGGCTGCAAGACGCTCGAACGCTCCTATGAGGGCGCCCGGGAGAAACTGGAGGCGTCGCTGGACCGGCTCGGCGTCGACCACATCGACCTCTACCAGTTCCACGCCGTCACGCAGTCCTCGGAGATCGACGATATCACCGCCGAGGACGGCGCGCTGGAGGCAGTCCGTGAGGCCCAGGAGGAGGGCATCGTCGACCACATCGGCCTGACGAGCCACGGCACGCCCGCCGTCATCCGGGAGGCGGTCGACCGGATCTCGGACCTGGAGACGCTGATGTTCCCGGTCAACGCGACCGTCGCCGCCAGGGACGACGCCGACCACGCCTACCTCGACCTGGCGAGCGACATGCGCGAGCGCGACCTCGGCGTGCTGGCGATCAAGGCCTTCGCGAAACGGCCCTGGCCCGACGACCTCCCGGAGGACGAACGCGAGTACGTCACCTGGTACGAACCCTACGACGACCCCGACGACATCGAGGAGTGTCTCCGATTCACCGCCTCCCAGGACGTGACGACGCTGACCAACGCCGGCGACCCCGCGCTCGTCGAGGAGGTCCTCCGGGCCGCGGTCCGGTTCGACCCGATGACCGATGGCGAACAGTCCGACCTCGTCGACCGCCGCCGGGACGAGGCGTCGCCGGTCCCGACGGACCTCTGAGGCTCCCCCACTGACCGGCGAGGAAACTCTTTGGCATGTCCTCACCCCACACCGCCATCAGATCGGACGGGCGTGGCTACCCCGCCCCTTTCGATGGACCAATCGAACCCGTGTGTTCTGATGTCGGTGGCAGGTCCGGCAACACGCTCGTCGCGCGATTCAGGGCGGACCCTCGGTCGTTGCTGTACCTCGGGACCGTCTGCTTTCTCGTGACGATGGGACTCGACAGAGTCGCCAACGCCGCCGAAAACGAGGGGTAAGGTCGTCCTACCACCGTTTGGCAACGGCGGTGCGCAATCTTTTTCACGGTGGCCGTGGACCGACTGGTAGAGCGATGGAGCTCTCCTCCACTTTCTGAGCCGGTCCGCACGCGTCCGGCGACGCTGCTGTGTCGGGCAGTAGTTTCGCCGCGCAGCGGCCGGTGCTCATCGACCGCACAGCACCGTGGCTATCCAGCGCCCGGTGTCTCCGGCGTATCGCCCGCCAGCCCACCCCCTCCGACTCACCCATGAGACGACACACAGGAACCGACGCAGTGATCGCGAAACGAGCGGACCGGCCGCCGGTCGAGACCGGCGAGATACGCGGCCTCGTCGAGGCCGCTGGCTACGAGGTCCGCGCCGAACTGACACAGGTCCGCGCCGAGGACCCCGGAACGTACTTCGGGAGCGGCAAGGTCGACGAGATCGGGAATCGCATAGAGGCGACGGGCGCGGCGGCGCTCGTCGTCGACGACCAGCTGACGCCGACACAGAGTGTCACCCTCCGGGAGCGACTGCCCGAGGGGACCGAGGTGTTCGACCGCTACCGGCTGATACTCGGGGTCTTCGCAGACCAGGTCGAGAGCCGCCGCGCACAGCGCCAGGTTGAACTCGCGGGGCTCCGGTACGCGCTCCCGCGGCTCAGAGAACGCTCCGACGTGCAGGGGCTCAACAAGTACGCCGAGAAGGGGACTCCGGTCGACGGCGTGCGAAACCGGATCGCGGACCTCGAACGGAAACTCGCGGAGATGCAGAGTCCGGCCGAACAGTACCGCCAGCACCGCCGCGAGCAGGGGTTCGACCTCGTCACGCTCGCGGGCTACACGAACGCCGGGAAGTCGACGCTGTTGCACCGCCTCGCCGACGAGATGGACGTCGAGTCCGTGACCGAGTCGGCGGCCAGCGACGACGCCGCGAACACGGCCGGGGGCGACTCGGCGGCCGGCGACGCCACGACCCCGGGTGCGGGGAGTCCCGACCGGAGTCCGGACGCGCCGGCGTCGAACCCGACCGCGGCCGTCGAGGACCGCCTGTTCAAGACACTGGAGACAACGACACGCCGCGCGACGCTGTCAGGGCGGCCGACACTGGTCACCGACACCGTCGGTTTCGTCGACGACCTGCCCCACTGGCTCGTGAAGTCCTTCAGCGAGACGCTCTCGGAGGCGGCCGCCGCCGACGCGGTGGTGCTCGTCGTCGACGCCAGCGACCCGCCGGGGCGACTGCGGGAGAAACTCGACGTCTCGCTGGACGTGCTGGCCGCCCAGGGCGTCGACGAGCCGGCCGTCGTCACGGCGCTCAACAAGGTCGACTTGCTCGACGACGACGAACTGGCCGAGCGGCGCTCGGCCGTCGAGGGGAGGGCGCCGACGCCCGTCCCGGTGAGCGTCGCCGAGGGGACCAACCTCGACGGACTGGTCGCCGAGGTGACCGACCGCCTCGACACCGACCGGCTCGAACTCACGCTGCCCAACTGCGACGCGGCGATGGGGCTGGTCTCGCGGGCCTACGACGACGCGGCCGTCGAGGACGTCGAGTACGCCGGCGAGCGGGTCATGGTCGACGTTCGCGGGCGGCCGGACGTCCTCGCCGAACTCGACGCGGAGGCCGAGTCGATCCGGGCCGACGCCAGCAACTCCGCCAGGTTCTCGGGGTAGCCTCCGGGAGGGGGGCGACCGGGACCCACTCGACTGGAACTGTTTTGCCGCCCCTCACAGCGCGCGATACGCGTAATAGAACCGCTGGAGCGCCGTCAGGTGGCCGACCACGGCGAAAAACGCCAGGAGCCAGCCGACGGGGGTGAGCAGGCCGACCGGTCCCGGGACGACGGCGGCGGCGAGGCCGACGGCGATGACCAGCGCCAGGCGGTCCGCACGGCCGACCAGCCCCCCGTAGACGCGGTCCAGACCGACCGCCTGGGCCTGCGTCCCCAGATAGGAGGTCATGAACACGCCGGTGACGGCCCCAAAGCCCAGCGCGTAGCGTTCGACGCCGGCGGCCAGGCCCGCGACGATGACGATGTCAGCGTAGCGGTCGAGGACGTGGTCGAGGAGGTCGCCCGCCGGACTCCCGCCGTCGAGGGCCCGGGCGAGTTCCCCGTCGACGATGTCGAGCCAGCCGTTGAGCGCCACGCAGACGGACCCGCCGACGTACAGGGCCGCGACCCCGCGCCGCGGCGCGAGCGCAAACAGGACGCCGCCCAGAACCGCGAGGGCGAACGCGAGCGCGCTCACGCCGTTGGGCGTGAGCCCGAGTCGCCGCGCCAGGCGCACCGATGGCGTGACCGCACCCGAGACCATCGGCCGGAGGCGGTCGAGCGTCACGCGGACCCGCACCTCCCGGGAGTCATCGCTGTGGACCTAGATAGTCGAGGTACGAAACCGTACCGACCGCGGGGTCGCGCTCGCCCGCGACGACCGCCTCGATGGCGCTCGCTGTCTCGGCGGGCGTCGCGTCGGTGGTCTCTATCTCGTAGACGGCCCCCTCGCCGTGGGCCTCGACGGCCTCGGTCAGGACCACGTCCAGGGCCTCGGCCTCGGCGTTCTCGGCCGCCGAGGCCGCCGACTCGCCGCGGTCCCGCAGCCGTTTCTCGACGGTTTCGGGGTGACACCGCAGTACGACGACCCGGTCGGCCGGGAGGTGGTGTGCCAGGTGTGACTCCACGAGCAGGTCCTCGCGGCCGTCCAGGCGGTCGGTGACCGCCTCGAGGTCGGCGACCGCGGAGTCGCGCTCGTCGTCGTGGCCGGCGGTCAGCCCCGCCGAGCGGACCAGGTCGTTGAGATGAACCACGTCGGGGTCCGTCTCCGCCAGTTCGACCGCGGTGGTCTTGCCCGTCCCCGGGGTGCCCGTCACCGCGACGCGCACTGGTCGGTCACCTCCGGCTTGTGGGGCAGGACGACCGCGGCCGACCCTCCGAGAGCCATCACGCCGACACCTCGGCGATGACCTCGTTGACGGTCTCGACTGCGCGTTTGGTCCCCTCGCGGGTGCCACAGGTGATCCGGACACACTCCGGCAGTCCGAAACCCGAACAATCACGGATGATGACGCCCCGTTGCCGGCAGGCCTCGGCGACGGCGGCCGCGTCGCCGACCTCGACGAGGACGAAGTTGCCGCCGCTCTCCCAGGTGCGGGCCGCCAGGTGGTCGCGCATGTACTCGCGGGCCCACCGGGCGGTCTCGACGGTCTTCTCGACGTGGTCGTCGTCGTCGAGCGCCGCGAGGCCGGCCCGACAGGACAGCTCCGTGACGCCGAAGGGCGTGTTCACGCGGGCGTAGGCGTTGGCCCACGCCTCCGGGACGACCGCGTAGCCGATCCGCATCCCGGCGAGGCCGTAGGCCTTCGAGAACGTCCGGAGGACGGCCACGTCGTCACGGTCCCCGAGCAGGCCGACCGCCGAGGGCGCCCCGCTGAACTCGACGTAGGCCTCGTCGAAGACGACCAGCGTCTCCTCGCCGGTCTCCTCGGCGACGGTCCGGAGGTCCTCCAGGCGCATCTCCGAGCCCGTGGGGTTGTGCGGGCTGGTCACGTAGACGATCCGGTGGCTGTCATAGGCGTCGAGGACCGCCCCGGGCGTCTGGACGAAGTCGTCTCGCTTGTGGAGTTCGTACTCGTCGACCTCGCCGTGGTGGTAGCGTGCGCTCATCGGGTAGTAGGCGAACCCGGGCGTGGGGACGAGCACGCGCTGGCCGGGGTCGATGACCGCCCGGGCGAGATAATCCAGCGCGGCGTCGCCGCTGGGGGCGAGCCAGACCTGCTCGTCGGCCACGCCGACGTGGTCGGCTATCTTCGCCTTCAGGTCGGTGTGGGAGGTCTTGGGATAGCTCGACGCGTGCTCGGCGCCCGCCCGGATGGCGTCGACGGCCGCCGGGCTGGGACCGAAGGGGTTCTCGTTCGACGAGAGTTTCACCAGGTCGTCGGGGTCGATGCCCAGTTCGCGGGCGACCTCCTCGACCCCCTTGCCGGCGCGGTAGACCGTCTGCGCCGAGAGGTCCCGTGGTTGCATACGCGAGCCAAGCGGTCGCCGGGTCTTAAGCGTGTGTTTCCCGTCGCGTACCCGGGAGCCGGAACGCCGTTCCGGACCGTCTCGGAGCCCGCGGGGGCCGGCCACCGGACGTGGATACGTTCAAGTGAGTCGCGTCCCCGCCGTGGCACATGGCAGCGATCGACACCGCGATGTACTCGGTGCACCTGCTGGTAGCGGGGGTCTGGGCGGGGAGTGTCGTCTTCGTGACCTACGCCGTCCTGCCGACCGCGCGGGAGGGCCTCGCGAACGCCGAGCCCCTGGAGCCGGTCGTGGGGAAACTCCGCTGGCTCTCCCGCACGAGCGCGCTCGTCCTGCTGGCGACCGGCGGGCACATGGCGGGGACCCTCTACACCGTCGAACGCCTCACCGGGTCGACTCGCGGCCACCTCGTCCTCGGGATGGTGGGCCTGTGGCTCGCGCTCGCGGGCCTCGTCGAAGTCGGCAGCGCCAGACTCGCCGACGGCTTCGGACAGAAGAAGGTGCGCGAACCCGCCCGCGAGGCACGGCCGTTCTTCCTCGGTGCAACCACCGTCGCCGTCGCGCTGCTGGTCGTCGGCGGCCTGCTGTCGACCGGCGTCGTCTAGTCGACGTCGAGGTGGTCGGTGGCCCCCTTTCGGCCGATGCCTCAGAGGTCAGCGTCCACGTGGTCGGCGGCTTTCAGCGCCAGCGCGGCGATGGTCAGCGTCGGGTTCATCGCGCCGCTCGTGACGAAGACGCTGCTGGAGGCGACTGTCAGGTTCGCCACGTCGTGGGTCCGCAGGCGCGGGTTCACGACGCTCTCGGAGGGGTCTGTCCCCATCCGCGTCGTCCCCATGTGGTGGAAGGCCGGCCCGGTGTTCTCGGGTCCGACCGTCCGCTCGACGTCGGCGTCCAGCTCCGCGAACACCCGCCGCTGGACCTCGTTGGCGCGTGTCAGGGTCCGGCGGGTCCGGTCGTCGAGGCGCCACCGCACGTCGGGGACCGGATTGCCGTGGTCGTCGGTCCGCGAGGGGTCGAGGGTCACGCGGTTCTCGGCCCGGGGCAACTGGCCCACGAGGCCGCCCATGGCGACGTGGTGGCCGTACGCCGCCCGGAGCGTCTCGAGCAGGTCGTCACCCCACTCGTCGGCGGTCAGTGCCGTCTCGACCGGTGACGGGCCCGCGTAGTTGAGAAATTCGAGTTTGATCGGGCCGGCGTCATCGAAGTCGTTGTCGTAAAACTGGTGAGAGCCGCTGGTAACGAACCCGACGTGGTTCTGGCGGGTCCGCTCGGCGTGGGTTCCGCCGGTCCCGGCGAACAGGTGTTCCATGAAGTACCGGCCGACAGCGCCGCTGGCGTTTGCGAGGCCGTCGGGGTGGGCCGGCGAGCGCGACAGCAGGAGGAGCCGCGGCGTCTCGACGCCCCCCGCCGCGAGAACGAACTGGCGTGCCTCCTGGCGGTGTTCGGCGCCGTCAGGGGTGGCGTAGACCGCCGTCGTCACGCGGTCGTCGCCGGCCCCGCCCTCGCCGGTGACGAATCGCTGGACGGGGGCCCGGTCGAGGACCCGGACCCCCCGCTTTTCGGCGCGTTCGACGGTGTCGTCGGCGCTGTACTTCGCGCCGGAGGGACAGACAGGCTGGCAGGTGCCGTAGCCGACACACTCGCTCCGTCCGTCACGGGGTTCGCTGTTGCGTGCGTTGGGGACCGAGTGCATCGCTACTCCGGCGGCCTCGCAGGCTTCCGCCAAGAGCGTATCGCTGTACGACGGCGGAAAGGCCGGCATCGGGAACGGCTCCTCGCGGGGTGACGCGAAGGGGTTGTCCGTGGCGCCGGCGACACCCAGCGCCCGCTCGGCCGCGGCATAGTAGGGCCGCAGGTCAGCGTAGTCGATGGGCCAGTCCCGACCGACGCCGTCGCGGCTCGCGCGCCGGAAGTCGGACACGTGCATGCGGGGGACCAGCCCCTGCCAGTGGAGCGTCGACCCGCCGACACCCTTGACCCGGGCGGCGTTCAGCGGGTAGAACCGGTCGCCACCGGAGGAGAAGGCGTCGCGCTCGCCGCCCATCTCCCAGACCGAGAGCGGGCCGTGTGCCGGCCGGACCGACCGCTCCATGCGCTCGCGGCGGTCCTCGCGGTCGAACCGCGGCCCCGCCTCCAGGACGAGAACGTCGCGGCCGCGGTCGGCGAGGCGGTTGGCGACGAGCGCGCCGGCCGGCCCCGCGCCGACCACGCAGACGTCGACCCGCTCCGAGGGCGTCCGGTCGCGGCCGTCGCCGACGCCGCCGTCTCTCGGTGTCATACGCATCACAGTTCCCTCCCGATCCCGAGGCCTGGCGTGCTACTCATCGCCGCCCCCTCCTTGCACCGACGACCATGCGTGCCAGCGCGTTCACCTGAGCGGTCCGAGGCGGAAGCCCCGTCCTTGAGGTCCGGACCGGAAGGGCGGGGAGGAGCCGACACGGAACGTAACCACCGATTTTGGTCGGCCGACCCCGGTTTCGCAACGCTTTTGAATGTAGCGGACGTGAATCGTGATAGTGCAAAGTGGCCAAAACGGACGCTT